>DATKPR010000152.1:0-80561 GCA_035523985.1 Steroidobacteraceae bacterium
CAGATCCAGCTGTACCTGCAGCAGGAGACGCTCGGCGCGGCCTACGAGGCCTTCAAGGGCTACGACGTGGGCGACATCATCGGCGGCAGCGGGGTGCTGTTTCGCACGCGCACCGGGGAGCTCTCGGTGCGCGCGGATGCGCTGCGCCTCCTGGTGAAGTCGCTGCGCCCGCTGCCGGACAAGTGGCACGGGCTCGCCGACACCGAGACGCGCTACCGCCGCCGCTATGTCGATCTCATCATGAGCGAGCCGAGCCGCGAGGTGTTCCGCACGCGCGCCCGCCTCGTGCGTTACCTGCGCGATTTCCTCGATGCGCTCGGCTTCCTCGAGGTCGAGACGCCGATGATGCAGCCGATCCCGGGGGGCGCGACCGCGCGCCCGTTCCGCACCCACCACAACGCGCTCGACCTCGACATGTACCTGCGCATCGCGCCGGAGCTCTATCTCAAGCGGCTGATCGTCGGCGGCCTCGATCGCGTCTACGAGATCAACCGCAACTTCCGCAACGAAGGCCTCTCGACCCAGCACAACCCCGAATTCACCATGCTCGAGCTCTACCTCGCATGGGCGGACTACCACGACCTCATGGACTGGGTGGAGAAGGCGACCCGCGGCCTCGCCGACACGCTGAACGGCAGTACACAGCTCACCTACCAGGGCCGCGCCTACGACCTGTCGCAGCCTTTTCGGCGCGTGACGGTCGAGCAGGCGATCATCGACAACAATCCCGGCATCGATCCGCTCTCGCTGCGCGACCCGACGTACCTGCGCAAGCGCTGCGATCAGCTCGGCATCCCCTGGCATCGCGACGACGGCGCGGGGAAGCTGCAGATCGAGCTGTTCGAGAAGACCGCCGAGGCGCGGCTCCTCGACCCGACCTTCGTGTACGCCTATCCGGTCGAGGTGTCGCCGCTGTCACGGCCGAACGACGCGGACCCTTTCATCGCCGACCGCTTCGAGTTCTTCATCGCCGGACGCGAGATCGCCAACGGCTTCTCCGAGCTCAACGACCCGGAGGACCAGGCGGCGCGCTTCCGCGCCCAGGTGGCGCGCAAGGAGAAGGGCGACGAGGAGGCGATGTTCTACGACGCCGACTACGTGCGCGCGCTCGAGTACGGCATGCCGCCGACCGCCGGCCTGGGCGTCGGCATCGACCGCCTGGTGATGTTCTTCACCGACTCGCCCTCGATCCGCGACGTCATCCTCTTCCCGCACATGCGGCCGGAGGCCTGAGCGGTCGCTGCGGAACCACGCGCGCACCCTCATTCGGGCGCCGGGATGGGCACCGAGAAACTGCCGTCGGCACTTTGCGGCAGGCCGTCGCCGATCGCGTAATAGTCGCCCCGGTCGGCGAGGTGAATGTGCCAGGCGCCGGTCAGTCCCGTGGCGCCATCGAGCGTGCCGGCGGCGATCGAGATGGTGTCGCGCCCGTTGGCCTGCCAGAACAGCGTCGAGCCGCAGCGGCCGCAGAAGCCGCGCCGCGCGGCGTCGGAGGATTCATACCAGCGCAGCTGCGCCTCGCCCGTGAGGCGAAAGTCACGGTGACGCGCGGCGGTCGCCGCCATGTAATGACCGGTGTTGCGGCGGCACTGCGTGCAATGGCAGTAGACGACGGGCCGCAGGGGACCTGCGACCTGGTAGCGCACCGCGCCGCACAGGCAGCCGCCGGCGTGAGTCTCGTGGGTCATTCGGGCAGCTCGTAGGGCAAGGGGAGTGGAGTGGCCTCGAGGCGCAGTGTAGCCTCCGCCGCCGCCGGCTCGCCGGACGCGGCGGTCATGGGGGCCACGGCCAGAAATTCGCAGCCACCGCCGGGCATCTGCGCCACCTCGACCACCCGCACGGTCCGGCCGTCGGCGAGGACGCCGGCGGCGCCCGGCGCGAGCGGCAGCGGCGTGGCGCTGCGAAAGCGCTGCAGCCGGCGTTTGACGCGCCCGCGGTAGTGGGCCCGCGCAATCACTTCCTGCCCGGTGTAGCAGCCCTTGTCGAAGGCGATCGCACCGAGCACGTCGAGGTTCAGCATCTGCGCCACGAACTCCCCGGAGGTCGCCGCATAGACCTCGGGCTGACCGTGCCCGACGGCGAGGCATTGCCACAGACCCCGGTCGGCGCTCGCGCACTCGGCAAGTCCCTCCGGCCGCTCGCTCACCGGGGCCGCGGCAGGCGAGACGCTGAGCCAGCGTGCAGGGTCGTCGTCGATGCGCACGAGGTGCGCGCTGCCCAGCTGCGCGACCGCGCCCGCGGTCGCGGGCAGTTGCGTGGCGCAGGCGGGCGCCGCGCCGGCGGACCCGGCAGCGGGGCCGATGAGGCCCTCGATCCGCCAGGCAGCGGATGCATCCGCGAGCTCGACCCTGGAGCGCAGGACGAAGCCCTTGAGGCGGTCCACGATGGGGCCGACGAGCTCGCGCGGCAGCAGCGCGAGCACCTCGCCGGGCTCGCCCTGGAGAAGGCGCATGAGTGCCAGCACACGGCCCTGCGGGTTGTGGCAGCCGGCGAGGAGTGAGCGCTCGCGCGTGAGTGTTGTCAGGTCAGCCGAGAGCTGCCCCTGCAGAAACGGGGCGACGTCGCGCCCGCGGGCACGCAGCACGCCGAGGTGCGTCAGCGGCAGCAGTTTCCATTGCGCATACATGGACTTGAGCGTTGTTTTTCCTTGGATTTCCATGGCCGGAGGCCACGAATTCTGTCAGACTAAATAGGTATGTCGACGCCGCAACGCAAGGGGCCGGGAAGGCCTCCGTCCGCCGCCCCCGTTTCTACCCCGTCTGCCGCTTCAGCCGCTCCCGCGAGCGGGGCGCCGGCCGCCGCTGCGCCCGCACGCGCGCGCGAGATCGGCGGCGTCGCCGGGCCCGAGCCGACACGCTTCGGTGACTGGGAAAAGAACGGCCGCTGCATCGACTTCTAGTCTATGGCGCAACGCCCGATCTCACCGCATCTCTCGGTGTACCGGATGACCCGGTATACGCTGGCTACCTCGATCTTCAACCGCCTCACCGGAGTCGGCCTGTCGCTCGGGCTGCCGCTCCTGGTGTACTGGCTCACGGCGGTCGCCGGCGGCGCGGCCGCGCAGGTGCGGGCTCAGCACCTGCTCGCCCACCCGCTCATGAAGCTCTTCTGCGCCGCGCTCATCGTCGCGTACTGCTATCACCTCGTGGCCGGCATCCGCCATCTGGTGTGGGACACCGGGCGTGGGCTCGAACGTGCGCAATCGCACCGCAGCGCCTGGCTGGTGGTGGCGGTCAGTCTCGTGCTCATGCTGCTCGTCGGCTGGTGCGCGTTCGCCGCCGGGAGTCGCGCGCCATGACTCTGCGCGCTCCGTTGCGACGCGTGCTCGGCGCGGGCTCGGCCCGGGAGGGCGTGCGGCACTGGTGGCTGCAGCGGCTGAGCGCCGTGGCCCTGGTCCCGCTCACCGTCTGGTTCCTGGTCTCGATCCTCGCGCTGCCTTCGCTCGATCATGCGACCGTGGCGGGGTGGATGCACGGCAGCACCACGGCCTTGCTGCTGATCCTGCTGGTGCTCACCGCGGCCTGGCACTCGCAGCTCGGCGTGCGGGTGGTGGTCGAGGACTATGTACCCGCTCCCGGCGTGCGCACCGTGACGCTGACGCTGCTCACGGGCGCGCATGCGCTGCTGGCGGCGGCGGGCGTCTTCGCCGTGCTGCGCGTGGCGCTCGGTGCGCCCGCATGAGCGCGCCCGCCTTCATCGATCATACCTACGACGTGGTGGTGGTCGGCGCCGGCGGCGCGGGGCTGCGCGCCACGCTCGGGCTCGCGGAGAGCGGCTTGTCGACCGCCTGCATCTCCAAGCTCTTCCCGACGCGCAGCCACACGGTCGCCGCGCAGGGCGGTATCTCGGCCGCACTCGGCAACATGGGCGAGGACGACTGGCGCTGGCACATGTACGACACGGTCAAAGGATCGGACTGGCTCGGCGACCAGGACGCGATCGAGCTCATGTGCAAGGAAGCGCCCGCGGCGGTCATCGAGCTCGAGCACTACGGCGTGCCCTTCTCGCGCACCGAGACGGGGCGCATCTACCAGCGGCCCTTCGGCGGCATGACCACGCACTACGGCGCGGGGATCGCGCAGCGCACCTGCGCGGCCGCCGACCGCACCGGGCATGCGATGCTGCACACGCTCTACCAGCAGTCGATCCGCCATGCGGCGACCTTCTTCGTCGAGTACTTCGCCATCGATCTCATCATGGAGGATGGCGCCTGCCGGGGCGTCGTGGCGCTCGATCTGGCGGAGGGCACGCTGCACCGCTTCCGCGCGCACATGACGATCCTCGCCACCGGCGGCTACGGTCGTACCTATTTCTCCTGCACCTCGGCGCACTCGTGCACCGGCGACGGCAACGCCATGGTGCTGCGCGCGGGGCTGCCGCTGCAGGACATGGAGTTCGTGCAGTTCCATCCGACCGGCATCTACGGCGCCGGCTGCCTGATCACCGAGGGCGCGCGCGGCGAGGGCGGCTACCTCACCAATTCCAGGGGCGAGCGCTTCATGGGCCGTTATGCCCCGAACGCCAAGGATCTCGCCTCGCGCGACGTGGTGAGCCGCGCGATGACGGTCGAGATCCGCGAGGGCCGCGGTGTCGGCCCCGAGCACGACTACATCGAGTTGCACCTCGAGCACCTCGGGGCGGGCGTGATCCACGAGCGCCTGCCCGGCATCGCCGAGACCGCGCGCATCTTCGCCGGCGTCGACGTGACGCGCGAGCCGATCCCCGTGCAGCCCACGGTGCACTACAACATGGGCGGCATACCCTGCAATCACCGCGGCGAGGTCGTATGCCCGAAGGACGGCGATCCGGACAGGGTGGTGCCGGGGCTGATGGCGGTCGGCGAGGCCGCGTGCGTCTCGGTGCACGGTGCCAACCGCTTAGGATCCAACTCGCTGCTCGACCTGGTGGTATTCGGCCGCGAGGCGGCGCGGCGCTGCGTCGAGATCGTGACGCCGGGAGAGTCGCACCGGCCGCTCGCCGCCGGCGCCGGCGACGCTGCCGTGGCGCGCCTCGAGCGGCTGCGCGAGGCCGACGGCACGCGCGGCACGGCCGCGATCCGCGTCGAGATGCAGAAGACCATGCAGCTCGACGCCGCCGTATTCCGCACCGGCGAGAGCCTCGCCCAGGGCATCGAGCGTATCGGCCAGACCTTCGAGTCGTTTGCGGACGTGCGCATCAGCGATCGCTCGCTCATCTGGAACACCGACCTCATCGAGACGCTCGAGCTCGAGAATCTGCTGCTGCAGTCGACCGCCACGATCCACTCGGCCGCCAACCGCACCGAGAGCCGCGGCGCGCACGCCCGCGAGGACTACCCGCAGCGCGACGACGCGCACTGGATGAAGCACACCCTGGTGTGGGTCGAGGGGCCGAAGCGCGTGCGCTTCGACTATCGCCCGGTGCACCTCAACACTCTCACCGACGAGGTGGAGTCGATTCCGCCCAAGGCGCGCACGTACTGAAAGGTGCCCGATGGCTGAGTTCCGTCTACCCCCGAACTCGCGTCCCGTACAGGGCGTGACCCATCGCGCCCCGGGGGCGCGGGAGCTGCGCACCTTCCGCATCTACCGCTTCGATCCCGACAGCGGCGCGAACCCGCGCGTCGACACCTTCGAGATCGACGCCAGGAGCTGCGGTCCGATGGTGCTCGATGCGCTGATCCAGATCAAAGCGGCGATCGACTCCTCGCTCACCTTCCGCCGCTCCTGCCGCGAGGGCATCTGCGGCTCGTGCGCCATGAACATCAATGGGCTGAACTCCCTCGCCTGCACCACCTCGATGCACGACGTCGGCGCGCAGATCCGCATCTACCCGCTGCCGCACATGCCGGTGGTGAAGGACCTGGTCACCGATCTCACCACTTTCTACGCCCAGTACGCCTCGGTGAAACCCTGGCTGCAGTCGAGCACTCCGGCGCCGCCGGATCACGAGCGGCTGCAAAGCAAGGAGGATCAGGAGAAGATCGACCGGCCGGCCGCCTGCATCCTGTGCGCCTGCTGCTCGACCGCGTGCCCGAGCTACTGGTGGAACAGCGAGCGCTATCTCGGTCCCGCGGCGCTGCTGGCCGCGTACCGCTGGATCATCGACAGCCGCGACGAGGCGACCGGCGAGCGGCTCGATGAGCTCGAGGACCCGTTCCGGCTGTACCGCTGCCACACGATCATGAACTGCACCGACGTGTGCCCGAAGGACCTGAATCCGGCGCGCGCGATCGCGGAAATCAAGAAGATGCTCCTCGAGCGGTCGGGCTGAGGCGATGGACGCCCACTCGACCGGGGCTCCGGGGCGGCTGTTGTGGCGCTGCCGGCGCGGGATGAAGGAGCTCGACGTGATCCTCGAGCGCTTCGCGCGTGAGGGCTTGCCGCAGGCCTCGGCGGCCGAGCGCGCCGCTTTCGAGCGCTTCCTCGGTCTCACCGATCCGCAGATCGCCGGCTGCCTGCTCGCCGGCGCGCAGCTCCCCGACCCCAGCCTGCAGGCGCTGGCGGTGCGGATCCGCGATTTATGTCACGGTTCTCCGGTATGCTGAACTTTTACAGGGGGTCCGGGTCTATTCAGCGCGCGATGTGGCGGCCTTCGCCCGCAGGGTAGAGGGCGCGCATGGGCGCCGATGTAAGTGATCTGAGCCTGGTGCGCCGCGTACAACGCGGAGACAAGGGGGCATTCGATGCGCTGGTCCTCAAGTACCAGCACAAGCTCGTCAAGCTGGTCATGCGCTACGTGCGCAACCCGGCCGAGGCCGAGGACATCGCCCAGGAGGCCTTCATCAAGGCCTATCGTGCGCTGCCGCAGTTCCGCGGCGACAGCGCCTTTTATACCTGGCTCTACCGGATCGCGATCAATACCGCCAAGAACGCCGTAGTGTCCCGCGACCGCAGCCCCATCGAGTACAACATCGACCGCAACAACGAAGAATCCTACGAGATGCAAGGACGGATGAAGGATTCCGAGACGCCCGAGGGACTCGTACTGACGGATGAGATCCGCTCGACCGTGAACGCCGCCATCGAGGCGCTGCCGGAGGACTTGCGCACCGCGATCGTGCTGCGCGAGCTCGAGGGGCTCTCCTACGAGGAGATCGCCGCCGCCATGGACTGCCCGGTGGGGACGGTGCGCTCGCGTATCTTCCGCGCGCGCGAGGCGATCGACCGGCGCTTGCGCGAGGTTTTCGAGGGCGGCCTGGGCCGTACCGAGGAGTTGGGATGAACGAGGAGCTCGACAGTCAGCTGTCCGCGATGTTCGACGACGAGCTGGCTCAGGCCGAATGCGAGCTGCTGGCGCGGCGCCTGTCGCGCGACGTCGAGCTCAGGGCGCGCTGGGGCCGCTACGCGATGATTGCCGCTGCGATCCGCGCCGAGCACGGCGTGCGCCTGCATGCGCGCGTTGCCGAGCGCGTGAGCGCGCAGGTGGTGTCCGAGAGCGCGCTGGGAGCGGCGGTGTCCGCCAGGCCGCCGCGCTGGTGGCGTCCGGTGGCGGGCGCGGCGGTCGCGGCCGGCGTCGCCGCGGTGTCGATCCTGTGGCTGCGCGGGCAGGCACCGCTCGCGGATGCCGGGGTGCAGCCGCCGCTCGCCGCCGTCGGTCACGCGCGCGCGGCCGACAGCGCTGCGCCGGTGACTGCGGCGCTGCCGGCGCCGGCCCCGGCCCGGTCCGACAGCTACGTGGTGCCTCCGGCCGCGCGCGGCGCGCTGGCGGTCGTGCCGCCGACCGAGCTCGCCAACTACGTCGTGGCGCATAGTCTGTTCACGGCGCCGGTGGCCCGCGGAACGCTGCTTTCCGCGTTCATGACCAGCGAATCGGCAACCACGGGTACGGCCGTGGTGTCGCAGGACGGCCCCGAGGATCTGCCGCGCGATGCGCCGGGCCACGCGCGTTAGCGAGCGCTCGAGAGCCGCGGCGCTCGCCTGGGCGCTGGCCGCCGCCAGCGGGGCGGCGCTCGCGGCCACCGAGTCCGCCACGCCGCCGGCGCCGGCGCAGTGGCTCGAGCGCATGAACCAGGCGCTCACCACCCGCAACTACGACGGCACCTTCTCGCACTGGCACGGCGGCACGGTCGAGATGCTGCGCATCATTCACCGCCAGCGCGACGGCCACATCGCCGAGCGGCTGGTGTCGCTCGATGGCTCGGGACGCGAGTTCATCCGCGCCGACTCGAGCCTCACCTGCTATCTGCCGGACAAGCGCACCGTGCTGGTGGAGCAGCGCCCGGTCGAGGAATCGCTGGTGGCGTTTCCGGCCGTCAACGGCCAGACGGCGAGCAATTACGACATCCGCGAGGTGGCGCGCATGCGCCTGAACCGCCGCGACACGCACGTGATCTCGGTGGCGCCGCGCGATGAGTATCGCTACGGCTACCGGCTGTGGATCGACGATGCCACCGCCATGCCGCTGAAGACCCAGCTGTGCGACACCGACGGCCACGTCATCGAGCAGCTGGTGTTCGCGAACCTCTCGATGCCGGCACATATCGCCGACGCCGCGTTCCGGCCCGAGGTCTCGACCGAGGGCTTCCAGTGGCTGCGCAACGACGCACCGGTGCCGACCGCCGCGCCGGCCGCGGCCGCCGTGTGGGGCGCGCTCAAGCTCCCGCCCGGCTTTCGCATGATGCTGCACGGCGCGCAGATGCTCCCGGGCTCGAGCGTCCCGGTGGATCACCTGGTGTTCACCGACGGTCTCGCCTCGGTGTCGGTGTTCATCGAGACGCATGCCACGGCGGGCCCCGCCGGCCAGGTCACCGAAGTGCGCGCGGCGCGCGTCGGCTCCTCCTCGGCCTTCTCGACCGTGGTCGACGGGCACAAGATCACCGCCGTGGGCGAAGTGCCGCCGGCCACCGTGCGGCTGATCGCCACGCAGGTGCGCGCCGAGGCCGCCGCCGCCGCCTCGCCCGCCAGCACGCGTCCTTACTGAGGCCGCGCCATGTCAGCGCCGCCGGCAGCGGCCGTACGCCTCACCCTGGTGGAGCGCCCCGACTGCGAGCTGTGCGAGACGATGGCCCGCGAGCTGGCTGCGCTCGCGCGCCGCGAGCCCCTGCCGCCGCTCGAGCGCCTCGACGTCGACTCCGACGCGCTCCTCAGGCGCCGCCACGGCCTCGACGTGCCGGTGCTGCTGCTCGACGGCCTGGTCGTCTGCCGGCACCGGCTGGATGCGGCGGAGCTCTTGAGGCTGCTGCGCCCGGGGCGGGGCGGGGCCGGCTGACTCGCACGGTCCGAACGGGCCAGAACCACCGAATTTCCCTATAATCCGCCCCGCCGCTGGACTTGGCCACGGCGTGGTTGAGCGGCATTCCCCCCTTGCATGCGGAACATACGTAACTTCTCCATCATCGCGCACGTAGATCACGGCAAATCGACGCTCGCCGATCGGTTCATCCAGCTGTGCGGGGGACTCGCGGATCGCGAGATGCAGGCCCAGGTGCTCGACTCCATGGACCTCGAGCGCGAGCGCGGGATCACCATCAAGGCGCAGAGCGTCACCCTCTATTACGGCGCCCGGGACGGTGAGCGCTACCAGCTCAACATGATCGACACCCCGGGGCACGTCGACTTCTCCTACGAGGTGTCGCGCTCGCTCGCCGCCTGCGACGGCGCGCTGCTGGTGGTGGATGCCTCCCAGGGCGTCGAGGCGCAGAGCGTCGCCAACTGCAATACCGCCATCGAGCAGGGGCTCGAGGTGCTGCCGGTCATCAACAAGATCGACCTGCCGTCGGCCGACCCGGAACGGGTCGTGCGCGAGATCGAGGAGATCATCGGCATCGAGGCGACCGATGCCGTGCGGGTGAGCGCCAAGACCGGCGACGGGGTCGGCGAGCTCCTCGAGGTGCTGATCCGGCGCATTCCCGCCCCGCGCGGCGACGGCGCCGCCCCGCTGCAGGCACTCATCATCGACTCCTGGTTCGACAACTACGTGGGCGTGGTGTCGCTGGTGCGCGTGGTGAACGGCAGCCTCAGGAGCGGCGACAAGATCCGCGTGGTCTCCACCGGTCGCAGCCACTACGTCGACCGGCTCGGGCGCTTCACGCCCAAGGCGGTGGTCGAGCAGGAGCTCGGGACCGGCGACGTCGGCTTCGTGGTCGCGGGCATCAAGGAGATCGACGGCGCACCGGTGGGCGACACCATCACGCTCGAGAACCGGCCGGCGGCGGCGCCGCTCCCCGGCTTCAAGCAGATCCAGCCGCGGGTGTTCGCCGGGCTCTTCCCGGTGAATTCGGACGACTACGAGAAATTCCGCGACGCGCTCGCCAAGCTGCGCCTCAACGACTCCGCGCTCCACTACGAGCCGGAGGTCTCGGGGGCGCTGGGCTTCGGTTTCCGCTGCGGGTTCTTAGGTCTCCTGCACATGGATATCGTGCAGGAGCGGCTCGAGCGCGAGTACCAGCTGACCCTGGTCACCTCGGCGCCCACGGTGGTGTACGAGGTGGCGCGCACCGACGGTACGGTCGGGTACGTCGACAACCCGGCCAAGCTGCCGCCGGCGGACGAGATCGAGGAGCTGCGCGAGCCGATCATCGTCGCCAACATCCTGGTGCCGCCGGACCACGTCGGCGCGGTATTGAAGCTGTGCAACGACAAGCGCGGCACCCAGACCCGGATGCTCTACCTCGGCACGCAGGTGTCGCTGCAGTACCAGCTGCCGCTCGCGGAGGTGGTGCTGGATTTCTTCGACCGCCTCAAATCCGCGAGCCGCGGCTACGCCTCCTTCGACTACGAATTCAGCCACTTCCAGGCGGCACCGCTCGTCAAGCTCGACATCCTCATCAACGGCGACAAGGTGGACGCGCTGTCGATCATCGTGCACAAGGAGAGCGCCTATCAGCGCGGCCGCGAGCTGGTCGACAAGATGCAGGAGCTCATCCCGCGGCAGATGTTCGAGGTGGCGGTGCAGGCGGCGATCGGCAGCGCCGTCATCGCCCGCGCCACCGTCAAGGCGCTGCGCAAGAACGTGCTCGCCAAGTGCTACGGCGGCGACGTGTCGCGCAAACGCAAGCTCCTCGAGAAGCAGAAAGAAGGCAAGAAACGCATGAAACAGCTCGGACACGTCGAGATCCCGCAGGAAGCGTTCCTCGCGGTGTTGCAAGTCGGCCGCAAGCACTAGGTCTGCCATGAGCAACCTGATGCCGCTCATCGTGCTGCTCGCCTGGCTCGCCGCGCCGGTCGGGCTCGTCTGCATCGTCGACGACTGGCTGCTGCGTCCGCGGCGCGCGCCGGGGGTGCCGGACGCGCCGTTGATGCGCGTGCTCTACATGGCGCTGCCGGTACTGATCGGCGCCGGGGTGCTCAGGCTCCTGGTGGCCGAGCGGCTCGACTTCAGCGCCGTGCTGCTCGCCATCACCGTGGTCACGGGACTCGTATGGGCGTTCGACGCCGCGGTGCTGCTGCCCCGGCGCATCGCCGCCGCGCGCGCCGCGGGGCGCGATCCGGCCGCGACGCCCGAGCCGGGTACGGTCGACTACGCACGCAGCTTCTTCCCGGTGGCCCTCGTGGTGCTGGTGTTGCGGGCGTTCGTGTTCGAGCCCTTCCGCATTCCGTCCGACTCGATGATGCCGACGCTGCTCGATGGGGATTTCATCATCGTCAACAAATACGCCTACGGGCTGCGCCTGCCGGTGCTCAACCGCAAGATCCTCGCCACCGGCGAGCCGCAGCGCGGCGACGTGGTGGTATTCCGCTTTCCGAACGACCCGAGCGTCAATTTCATCAAGCGCCTGGTGGGGCTGCCGGGCGATCACGTCGAGGTGCGCGACAACCGCATCGTGATCAACGGCCAGCCGGTGCCTTTCAGGCTGGACGGCAAGTACAACGACGGCTGCTACGTGAATCTGTCGCAGGCCGAGGAGCAGCTTGGCGCCCACACCCACCAGGCGATATTCTGCCCGGTGGCCATCGACCGGCAGCCCTCGCTCCCGAGCTGCAATCGCAGCGGCCTGCGCGGCTACGTCTGCGGGGACGACGATGCGCCGGGGTACCTGCGCACGCCGCCATGGTCCGGGGACGTGCCGGCGGGGATGTATCTGATGATGGGCGACAACCGCGACAACAGCGACGACGGGCGCTCCTGGGGCTACGTGCCCGAGGAGAACCTGGTCGGCAAGGCGACCCGGATCTGGTTCAATTGGGATCCGCACCGCGCCGGTTGGCCCCTGTGGGGCCGCATCGGCACGGCGATCCACTAAGGAGCTGCTTCGATGCGCAACAGACAACGGGGCGTGACCTTCATCGGCTGGATCGTGCTGCTGACACCCCTGGCGATCGTGGGCTACGCCGGGGTACGCCTGCTGCCCGTGTACCTGAACTACATGAAGGTGGTGCGGGCCCTCAGCCTGGTGGCGAGCGATGCCTCCGGGCACAACGATCCGAACTCGATCCGCTCCACCATCGACAAGCATTTCGAGATCGACATGGTCGACTATCCCACCTCCAAGGACATCAAGGTTACCAAGAGCGCCAATGGCGGGTACGACGTGGAAGCCTCCTACGACGATGAGGCGCCGCTGTTCGCCAACCTCTCCTTGCACGTGGTATTCGACAAGACCGTGCATACCGGCGGCGGGGGCGGGCCGTAGCCCATGCGGAGGCGTGCGCGCGCGACATGACGGGCGCCGACCGGCCGGTTCGCTGGTTACGCGAGTCACTCGGCTACGAGCCGCGCGACGCCGCACTGTTCGCCGCCGCGCTCACCCATCGCAGCGCCGCCGGGCCCAACAACGAGCGGCTCGAGTTTCTCGGCGATGCCGTTCTCAACCTGGTGGTCGCGCACCACCTCTACCGCAGCTTTCCGCAGGCCACCGAGGGGGACCTGAGCCGCCTGCGCGCCCGGGTCGTCAGCCGCGAGCCGCTGGCGGAGGTGGCGGCGCAACTGAAGCTCGGCGAGATGCTGCAGCTCGGGTCGGGAGAGCTCAAGACCGGCGGCTTCCGCCGCCAGTCGATCCTGGCCGATGCGCTCGAGGCCGTCTGCGGGGCGATCTTCCTCGACGGCGGCCTCGCCGCCGCCGAGCAGGCGATCACGCGCCTGCTGGCGCCACGTATCGCCGCGCTCCCCGATCCGGCGACGCTCAAGGATGCCAAGACGCGGCTGCAGGAGTACCTGCAGGCCCGCAGCCTCGCCCTGCCGCGCTACGAGCTCGAGCGCGTCGAGGGCGAGCCTCACGCCCAGACTTTCCGCGTCCGCTGCGAAGTACCCGCGCTCGGCCAGCGCGCGCACGGCGGCGGCTCGAGCCGCCGCCGCGCCGAGCAGGAGGCGGCCGAGCGCATGCTGCGTGAGATCGCGCCGGCTACGGCCGCGGATCCGCCGTCATGAGCGCGCCCGCGGCAGCTGCGTTCCGCAGTGGCTTCGCGGCGCTGGTGGGTCGCCCCAACGTCGGCAAGTCGACGCTGCTCAATGCGCTGGTCGGCGAGAAGCTGAGCATCGTCACCCCGCGGCCGCAGACCACGCGCCATCGCATCCTCGGCATCGTCAACCTGCCCGCCGCGCAGATCGCCTTCGTCGACACGCCGGGGCTGCACCGCGAGGGGACGCGCGCGCTCAACAAGGCCATGAACCGCACGGCGGCGGCGGCGCTCGATGACGCCGACCTCGTGGTGCTGGTGGTGGAGGCGCCGAAGTGGGAGGCGGGCGATGAGCTCGCCCTGGCGCGCATCGCGCGCGCCCACCGCCCGGCGATCGTTGCGGTGAACAAGATCGACCGTGTGCGCCCGCGCGAGCGGCTGCTGCCCTACCTCGGCGCGCTGGCGGCGCGCTACGGCTTCCTCGCCATCGTGCCGGTGTCGGCGCTCAAGTCCGACAACGTCGCGGATCTGCGCGACACGATCGCCGCGCACCTGCCCGAGTCCCCGGCGCTGTTTGCGGCGGGCGAGGTCACCGACCGCGGCGTCGCGTTCCGTATCGCCGAGGCGATCCGCGAAAAGCTCACCCTCGAGCTCAATCAGGAGCTGCCGTACGGGATCGCGGTCGAGGTCGAGCAGCTGCAGGAGCAGGATGGGCAGCTGCTGGTCGACGCCTCGATCTGGGTGGACCGCGAGGGGCAGAAGCCGATCGTCATCGGCGCGCGCGGCGAACGGCTGAAGCGCGTGGGGCGCGCCGCGCGCCTTGCGGTGAACGAATTGCTCGGACGGCGCACGCACCTGAACCTGTGGGTCAAGGTGCGCGAGAACTGGGCGGACAACGCGCGCGCCCTCAGGCAGCTGGGGGTCGAATGACGGGGAGTCCGCGCCGCGTCGCGCTCGCCGCGGGCTATCTGCTGCACCACCGCCCGTGGCGCGACACCAGCCGCATCCTCGAGGTGCTCACCCGCGAGCACGGCCGCCTGACGCTGTTTGCACGCGCGGTACGCGGGCCCGGCGCACGGCTCGCCGCGGTGCTGCAGCCGTTCCGGCCGCTGCTCCTGTCATGGAGCGGCCGGGGCGAGGCGCCGCAGCTGACGCACGCCGAGCGCGGCGATGACTGCGGCGCGCTGCCGCCCGCGAGCGTGATGGCGGCCTTCTACCTCAATGAGCTGCTGCTGAAGCTCACCACGCGCCACGACCCGCTGCCGCAGCTGTACGATCACTATCAGGCGACGCTCGCGGCGCTGCGTGCCGGGGCGGCGCTCGAGCCGGCGCTGCGGGTGTTCGAGAAGCGGCTGCTCGAGGAGCTCGGCTACGGGCTCGAGCTCGCGAGCGAGGCGCACGGCGGGGCGGCGCTCGAGCCGGGCGGCTACTATCACTTCCACCCGGCGCGCGGCCTGGTGCGCTCGGGCGCGCACCACGCGGGCGCGCTCGCCGGCGAGTCGCTGATCGGACTGCGCGAGGAGCGCCTCGAGGGGGTGCGGGCGCTCGAGGATGCCCGGCGGGTGCTGCACGCGGCGCTCGCCGCCTGCCTCGAGGGGCGGCCACTCGCGACCCGCGCAGTGGCCCGATCCATGGTGCGAAAGGCGGCACGGTCATGAACGGTCCCATTGCCCTCGGAGTCAACATCGACCACGTGGCGACGCTGCGCCAGGCGCGCCGCGCGCAGGAGCCCGACCCGGTGCACGCCGCGCTCGCCGCCGAGCAGGCCGGCGCCGACAGCATCACGCTGCACCTGCGCGAGGACCGGCGCCACATCCAGGACCGCGACGTGCGGATTCTCCGCGGGCTGCTGCAGACGCACATGAACCTCGAGATGGCGGTCACCGAGGAGATGCTCGGGATCGCCGCCGAGGTACGCCCCGCCGACTGCTGCCTGGTGCCGGAGAAGCGCACCGAGCTCACCACCGAGGGCGGGCTCGACGTCGCCGGCCAGGCCGCGCGCATCGCCGCGGCCGCGACGCAACTCGCCGCCGCGGGCATCCGCGTGTCGCTCTTCATCGACCCGGACCCGGCGCAGATCGAGGCCGCCGCGCGCAGCGGCGCCCCGGTGGTGGAGCTGCACACCGGGGCATACGCGGGCGCGGCCGGAGCGGCGCGCGCCACGGAGCTCGAGCGGCTGCGCGGCGGCGCGCGCCTCGCCGCGCGCCTCGGGCTCACGGTGCATGCCGGCCACGGGCTCGACTATCACAACGTCCAGCCGGTGGCCGC
Source organism: Steroidobacteraceae bacterium (assembly GCA_035523985.1). Taxonomy (GTDB): domain Bacteria; phylum Pseudomonadota; class Gammaproteobacteria; order Steroidobacterales; family Steroidobacteraceae; genus 13-2-20CM-66-19. The sequence goes on from DATKPR010000152.1 coordinate 15,525, forward strand.
GATGCCTGAGATCGTCGAGCTCAACATCGGCCACGCCATCATCGCGCGCGCGGTGTTCACCGGGCTCGCGGAGGCGGTCGCCACCATGCGGGCGCTCATGCAGGCGGCGCGCGCGTGATCTTCGGCATCGGCGTCGACGTGCTCGAGGCGGCGCGCATCCAGCGCACGCTCGAGCGCTTCGGCGAGCGCTTCATCGACCACCTGCTGCTGCCGGCGGAGCGCGCCCAGCTCGAGCGCACGCAGCGCCGCGAGCGCTTCCTCGCCATGCGCTTCGCCGCCAAGGAGGCGATCGTCAAGGCCATGGGGACCGGCTTCGCGCACGGCATGTGGATCCGCGACGTCGGCGTGGTGCAGAACGCCTGGGGGAAACCCGAGGTGGTGTTTTCGGCGCGCGGCGATGAGGTGCGGCGCGCGCTCGGCGTCGGCGAGGCGCACGTGACGCTCACGGATGAGGCGGGGCTCGTGGTGGCGGTCGCGGTACTGCTTCGGGCCGCATGAACACGCTGGTCTTCGACATCGAGACGGTCCCGGACGTGGCCTTCGCCCGCCGGCTGCACGACTTCGGCGACCTGCCCGACGAGCAGGTGGCCAAGGCCATGTTCGCGCGCCGCCGCCAGCACACCGGCGGGGACTTCCTGCCGCTCGAGCAACAGCGCGTGGTCGCCATCTCCTGCGCGCTGCGCAAGGGCGACAGCTTCGCGCTGTGGAGCGTCGGGGAGCCGGCGACTCCGGAAGGCGAGCTGGTGCAGCGCTTCTTCGACGGCATCGCCAAATTCACGCCCGACCTCGTGTCGTGGAACGGCTCGGGGTTCGACCTGCCGGTGCTCAACTACCGGGCGCTCCTCTGGGGCGTTACGGCGCCGCGCTTCTGGGAGACGGGCGAGGTGGAGACCGGGTTCCGCTACAACAACTACCTGGGGCGCTATCACTGGCGCCACACCGACCTCATGGATGTGCTCTCGGGCTTCAGCTCGCGCAACCGCGTCTCGCTCGCCAACATGGCGTGTCTCCTCGGGCTCCCCGGCAAGCTCGGTTTCGGCGGCGATCAGGTCTGGGACGCCTTCCAGCGCGGCGACCTGCCCGGCATCCGCCGCTATTGCGAGACCGACGTTCTCAATACCTATCTGATCTGGCTGCGCTTCGAACGGTTGCGCGGGCATCTGACGCCCGAGGCGCACGCCGCCGAGCTCGAGCGCGTGCGGGAGTATCTGCGCGCGTCCCCCGAGCCGCACCTGGCGCAGTTCCTGGCCGCGTGGCGCGCGGGCGCCTGAGCCGCGCCGCGCCATGAGCGTGCCGGCCGCGGAGGAGGTCGCTATCGTGAGCGCGCTGACCCACGAGGGGGAGGGCGTGGTGCGCGGCGGCAAGACGGCTTTCGTCGCCGGCGCACTGCCGGGAGAGCGCATCCGCTTCCGCCGTACGCGCCGCCACCGCCAGCACGACGACGCGCAGCTGCTCGAGGTGCTCGACGCCTCGCCGCTGCGGGTGACGCCGCGCTGCGCGCACTTCGGCGTCTGCGGCGGCTGCGTGCTGCAGCACCTCGATCCCGCCGCGCAGCTCGCCGCCAAGGAAACGGAGCTGCGCGAGGCGCTCGCGCGGGTGGCGCGTGTCGAGCCGCGGCGCTGGCTCGCGCCGCTCTCGGGTCCGGTATGGGGCTACCGCCGCCGCGCACGGCTCGGCGCCAAGTACGTCTATCGCAAGGAGCGCGTGCTGGTCGGCTTCCGGGAACGGGCCGCGCCCTATGTGGCCGATCTCGCCGGCTGCGAGGTACTCGCCAGCCCCGCCGGCGCGCTCATCGCCCCGCTCGCAGCGCTCATCGCGCGCCTCGCGATCCGCGAGCAGCTGCCGCAGATCGAGGTCGCGGTGGCGGACAACGCCACGGCGCTGGTGCTGCGCGTGCTCGAGGCGCCGGGCGCCGCGGACCTCGCCCTGTTGCGGGAGTTCGCCGCCACCCACCGGGTGCGCCTGTACCTGCAGCCCGCCGGGCTCGGGTCGGTACGGGCGCTCGATGAGGCGCCGGCCGCGCCGCTCAACTACGCGCTGCCCGGGTTCGACCTGACGCTCGAGTTCCTGCCGACCGACTTCATCCAGGTGAATGGCGCGGTGAATGCGGCGCTGGTGACGCGGGCGGTCGAGCTGCTCGAGCTGACGCCCGCGGCGCGGGTGCTCGACCTCTACTGCGGCCTCGGCAACTTCACCCTCGCGCTCGCGCGGCGTGCGGGCGCGGCGGTGGGCGTCGAGGGCGAGGCGGGGCTGATCCAGCGCGCGCGGGGCAATGCCGCGCTCAATGGGGTGGCCAACGCCGTGTTCCACGTCGCCGATCTCGCCGCGGCGCCCGCCGAGGGCGCGCCCTGGCTCGCGGGCGGCTACAGCCACGTGCTGCTCGATCCGCCACGCACCGGGGCGCGCGCCGTGCTCGGGGCCATCGCGCGCCTGGCACCGGCACGGGTGTTGTATATTTCGTGTCATCCGGGGAGCCTGGCGCGGGACCTCATGGAGCTGGTGCACCAACATGGCTTCACGCTCGAGGCGGCGGGCGTCGTCGACATGTTCGCGCACACCGCGCACGTCGAGTCGCTGGCGCTGCTGGTGCGCCCGTGAGCTTAGGTCCCCTCATGATCGATCTCGAGGGCACGGCGCTCAGCGGCGCCGAGCGCGAACTGCTGCGCCATCCGCTCGTCGGCGGCGTGCTGCTCTTCACCCGTAACTACGTCGACCCCGCGCAGCTCACCGCGCTCGTCAGCGAGATCCACGCGGCGCGTTCGCCGGCGCTCATCGTGGCCGTCGACCACGAGGGTGGGCGCGTGCAGCGCTTTCGCGAGGGCTTCTCGCGGCTGCCGCCGGCGCGGCGCATCGGCCATGCCTTCGATGCGCAGCCGCGCGCCGGCCTCGCCCTGGCGCGGCAGCTCGGCTGGCTGATGGCCGCGGAGCTGCGCGCGGTGGGCGTCGATATCTCCTTCGCGCCGTGCGTGGATCTCGATCTCGGCGTGAGCGAGGTCATCGGCGATCGCGCCTTCCATGCCCGCCCCGAAGTCGTGGCGCAGCTCGCGGTGGCTTACGTGCACGGCATGCGCGATGCCGGCATGGCGGCCACCGCCAAGCACTTCCCCGGTCACGGCGCGGTGGTGGCCGACTCCCACCAGGCGCTGCCCGTCGACCGCCGCGGGCTCGCCGACCTCGGCGGCGATCTCGCCCCTTACCGGCGTCTGATCGGCAACGGCCTGCCCGCCGTCATGGTCGGGCACCTGCTCTTTCCCGCCGTGGATCCGGCCCCCGCGAGCCTGTCGGCGCGCTGGATTCGCGACGTGCTGCGCGGTCAGCTGCGCTTCCAGGGCGTAGTGTTCGCGGACGATCTGTCCATGGGAGGGGCGGCCGCCGCGTACGGGGACGTCGTCGCGCGCGCCCGGCAGGCCCTGGCGGCGGGCTGCGACATGCTTCCGGTGTGCAACAATCGCGCGAGTGTCACTGAGCTTCTCGACCGCCTCGAGCTGCGGGTACAGCCCGCCTCCAGCCTGCGGCTGGTGCGTCTGCACGGCCGCATGGCGCCGGACCGCACGCAGCTCCTGGCTTCCCCCGAGTGGGCCCGCGCGAGCGCCGCGCTGGCGGCGATCGAGGCGGCTCCACCCCTGACCCTGGTCGCCGGCAGCAACCCATGAACAACTGGTCCAATGAGGCCTGGCGGAGCCTCGTCGAGAGTGCGCCCGAGGGCATCGTGATCTGCGATGCCACCGTGCCGGACTGCCCGGTGGTCTTCGTCAACGCGGCCTTTGCCCAGATGTGCGGTTACCCGGCCGCGGCGCTCCTCGGTAACAACCTGCGCATGCTCCAGGGAACCGATCGCGACCAGGAGTCGCGCACCCGGCTGCACGAGGCGGTGGGCAAGGGCGAGCCGGCGCGGGTGCTGCTGCGCAACTATCGCCCGGACGGCTCGCTCTTCTGGAACGAGACGGTCATCCAGCCGGTGCGCAACGCCGCGGGCGAGCTCACGCATTTCGTCGGGTTTCACCGCGACGCGAGCGAGCGGCTGAAGGGGCCGGAGCGCGCGCCCGCGGGCCTGCCGTCCTGGCTGCGCGAGGACCGTCTGACGGGCCTCTACTCGCGCGCCTATCTCGAGGAGCTGCTGCAGCGCGACTGGCAGCTGGCGCAGCGCGATTCGCACGAGATCGGACTCACGCTGTTCGACATCGACGATCTCGGTGCCTACAACGAGAAGTTCGATCGCGCCGCAGGCGATGCCTGTATCCGGCGCGTGGCGCGCGTCATCGGCGCCTCGTACCGCCGCGGGGGCGACCTGGTGGGGCGCTGGGAGGGCGGCACGTTCGTGGTGCTCACCCAGGGCGAGGCGGCCGAGCGGGCCGCGGAGTATGCGCGCATCGTCGCGCAGCGGGTGCGCGAGCTGCTGATGCACCATCCCACCGCGGGCGCGGGCCGCTACGTCACCGTCAGCGCCGGCATCGCGAGCCTGGTGCCGCCGCGCGGCTTGCCGCTCGAGGGACTCTTCAAGGCGTGCCGCGCCGCAATGAAGCGCGCCAAGACCAGCGGCAAGGACGGTATCGCTACCGCCGAGGCGGCGGATTTTCAGTAATTGATGGCCGAAATCGCGAGGAAGCGATTGCGGCGGACATTACTGCGTCGGCCGCCGGCAAAAAGCGTCTTTTTTGCCGGCTACAGCCTGCTAACGCCGATTTTGGCCTATCGACCCGGCGCGCGCGGGCCCTGCGCCGGGGTCACCAGCGCGATCACGCCGAAGGCCGGATGATCGTAGTAGTTGCGCTCGTAGAAGCGCACGCGGCGGGTCTCATTCAGCGTAAAGGCGGTTCCGGGAGCGGCCTTCAGCCCGTCGGCCGGGTTGTCCATCGCCCAGGTGAGCGAGAGCCCGAGGTGCAGGAACTGCCCGTGCTCGAGGTACACGTTGCCGGACAGGCCCGGCACGTCGATACCCAGACGCGCGACCGGAAAGCCGGCGCGCGTGCCCCAGGCACTCGCGGTCTGCGACCAGGCGGCATGGGCGACCGGCACGTACGCGCCGCTGGCGCGCAGGCGGCTCTCGAGCTCATTCAGCTGGTAAGCCGCGGGCGGCAGCAGCCCCACGAAACGGCCCACCTGCAGTGAGCCGCTCGCGGACTCATCCCCGGCGACGCTGCGGGCGCCGGCTTCCTCGCTCCAGTTCTCCGCGCTCCCCTCGGCGGCGGTGGCGCGGAACACGATGATCTCGACGTTGTAGACGGGACCGGCGCTTTCCTCTGAGGCGGCCGGCAGCGCACCCGCGAGCGCGGCGCCGAGCGCGAGTGCCAGGGTGCGCAGCACGGTACGGAGCTTCATGGGAGGCATTCTAACCGTCCCGCGGCGCCCGCGCCGCCGGGGCGAGCCGCCCGAGGAGCTCGGCCGCATATTCGAAGCGCGCCGCCTCGCTCGGGAGCGCGCGCGCGATGCGCAGCTTCTGCGAGCCCTCGAGCCGCAACTCGCGCGCGCTCCTCTGGATGAGGCGCACGAGAGTGGCGGGATCGACCGCGGTGCGCTCCTCGAACAGCACCGAGCCCCCCTGGGGACTCAGGTCGAGGCGGCGCACGCCGAGGCGGCGCGCGGCGAGCTTCAGCTTCGCGATGCGCACGAGGCTCGAGGCCGGGGTCGGCAGCGGCCCGAAGCGGTCGTGGATCTCGGCGGCGAGCTCATCGAGCTGCGCCTCGCCCTCGGCGGCGGCGATGCGCTTGTAGAGCGAGAGCCGCACGTGCACGTCGGCGACGTACGCTTCCGGCAGGAAGGCCGGCAGGCGCAGCTCCACCTCGGTGGCGGCGGCGAGCGGCTGATCGAGCTGCGGCTCGCGGCCGGATTTGAGCGCATCGACCGCGTGCTCGAGCATGTCCAGGTAGAGCGACAGTCCGATCTCGGTCATGTTGCCGCTCTGCTGCTCGCCGAGCAGCTCGCCCGCGCCGCGGATCTCGAGGTCGTGGGTGGCGAGCACGAAGCCGGCGCCGAGCTCCTCCATCGACTCGATGGCCTCGAGCCGCTTGGCGGCGTCGCGCGGCAGCGCCTGGCGCGGCGGGGCGATGAGATAGGCGTAGGCGCGGTGGTGCGAGCGCCCGACGCGCCCGCGCAGCTGGTGCAGCTGCGCGAGCCCCATGCGGTCGGCGCGGTTGATGATCATGGTGTTGGCGCTCGGCACGTCGATGCCGCTCTCGATGATGGTGGTGCACACCAGCAGGTTGAAGCGCCGGTGGTAGAAATCCACCATGAGCTGCTCGAGTTCGCGCTCGCGCATCTGCCCGTGGGCGACGCGCACGCTCGCCTCGGGCACCAGCGTCTGAACCTCGGCGGCGATCCTGGCGATGGTGCGTACCTCGTTGTGCACGAAGTAGATCTGGCCGCCGCGGCGCAGCTCGCGCAGCGCCGCCTCGCGCAGCGTCGCGCCGTGCCATTCGATGAGAAAGGTCTTGATGGCGAGCCGCGCGGCCGGCGCGGTGGTGATGAGCGACAGATCCCGCAAGCCCCCGAGCGCCATGTTGAGGGTGCGCGGAATCGGGGTCGCGGTGAGGGTGAGCACGTGCACGTTGGCGCGCAGCGCCTGCAGGCGCTGCTTGTCGCGTACGCCGAAGCGCTGCTCCTCGTCGATGATGAGGAGTCCCAAGTCCTTGAAGCGCGCATGGCTGTGCAGCAGGCGGTGCGTGGCCACCACGATGTCGACGTTGCCGTGCTCGAGCCCGGCGAGCGTCGCCTGGGTCTCCTTCGAGGTGCCGAAGCGCGACAACGCCTCGATGCGCACCGGCCAGTCGGCGAAACGATCGCGGAAGTTGGCGAGGTGCTGCTGCACCAGCAGCGTGGTCGGCGCGAGTACCGCCACCTGCCGGCCCGACTGCGTCGCCACGAAGGCCGCGCGCATCGCCACCTCGGTCTTGCCGAAGCCGACGTCGCCGCAGACGATGCGGTCCATGGGACGCTCGGCACCGAGGTCCGCGAGCACCTGGCGGATCGCCTCGGCCTGGTCGGCGGTCTCCTCGAAAGGGAAGCCGTTGACGAAGGCCTGGTAGTCGGTCTCGGCCGCGGTGAGCGACAAGCCGCGCTGCGCCTTGCGCCGGGCATAGAGATCGAGCAGCTCGGCGGCGACGTCGCGGATCTGCTCGGCGGCGCGCCGGCGCGCCCTGGCCCACTGATCGGTGCCGAGCTTATGGAGCGGGGCGCTCTCGGGGGCCGCGCCGGTGTAGCGGCTCACCAGGTGCAGCGCATGCACCGGCACGTAGACGCGGTCGCCGTCCTGGTACTCGAGCACCAGGAACTCGCCCGGCTGACCCGCGATGTCCATGGGCATGAGGCCCGCGTAGCGGCCGACACCGTACTCCTCGTGCACCACCGGCGCGCCGGGGTTCAGATCCTGCAGGTCGCGCAGGATCTGCTCGGGGTCGACGGCGCGCTTGCGCCGCCGCTCCTGGCGGGCGCGCGCGCCGAAGAGCTGCGCTTCCGCGATGACGGCCAGGGGCGGGGCGGTGAGAGTCAGACCCTCGAGGTCGGGTGCGACCGCGAGCGCGAGCGGCGCGTCTCCCGCGGCGAAGGCCTCCCAGCCGGGCACGCTGGCGGCCTCGTGGCCGTGCGCGCGCAGCATTTCGGCGAGCATCTCGCGCCGCCCGGGCGAGTCGGCGGCGATCAGCACCCGCCCGTGGAACTCGCGCAGGAACTTATCGAGCGGCGCCAGCGGCTCGGCGGCGCGCATGTCGAGACGCAGCTCGCGCGGCGCCGTGCTCGGGAAGTTGACGAGTTCCGGCCGCGCACCGCTGAGCTCGGTGTCGGCCTTGAAGGCGTCGAGCCGGATGGAAGCGAAGCGTGCCAGGCTCGCCGCGAGCTGCGCCGGGTCCACGAACAGCTCCGCGGGGCCGAGCACCGGCCGCTCGATGTCGTGGCGGCGGTCCTCGTAGCGCGCCTCGATGTCCGACCAGGCGCGCGCCAGCGCCTGCGGCAGCGCCGCGTCGTGCACGATGACCGCATCGGCCGGCAGGTAGTCGGTGAGCTGCGCGAGCCGCTCGAAGAACAGCGGCTGGTAGAACTCGATCCCCGCCGGCGCGAGTCCCTCGCTCACGCCGCGATAGATGGCACTTTTGGCCGGATCGCCCTCGAAGCGCGTGCGGTAGCGGCGGCGGAAGTCGCGCACCGCCTCGCGGTCGAGCGGCACCTCGCGTGCCGGCAGCAGCCGCACCCGCTCCAGTGCATCGAGCGAGCGCTGTGTCTCGGGGTCGAAGCGCCGGATCGCCTCGATCTCCTCGTCGAACAGGTCGATGCGCAGCGGGGTGGGGCTGCCCATCGGGAAGACATCGAGCAGCGAGCCGCGCACCGCGAACTCCCCGGGGCTCACCACCTGGCCGACGCTGGCGTAGCCGGCTTCGATGAGGCGCTCGCGGAAGGGCTCGAGACGCAGCGACTGGCCGCGCTGCAGGTCGAAGGCGCGGCCCTGCACGTAATCGCGCGGCGGCAGGCGCTGCAGCAGCGTCTCGGCGGCGACGATCAGGCAGCCGCGCTCGAGATGGGGCAGCTCATGGAGCGTGCGCAGACGCTCGGAGGTGATGTCGGGGTGTGGCGAGAACAGGTCGTAGGGCAACACCTCCCAGTCGGGCAGGCGCAGCAGCGTGAGCGTACGGTCGGCGTAGAAACGCAGCTCCGCGCTGGTGCGTTCGAGCTCGCGCGCGCCGTCGGCGATCACCACGAAGAGCCGTGCGTCGGCGCGCGTGGCCTCGGCCAGCGCCAGCGAGGCGGCGCTGCCGTAGAGCTGGCGCCACTCGAGGTGGGGTGTGGCCGCGCCCGGCAGCGGTGGAGCGAGGAGCGTCGTCGACGCCATCTTCAGCTCGCCGCGGGCTCCGCGGCGAGCTGAATGCGGGTGCCGAGCGGCACGCAGTAGATGTCGATCGGATGCGAGCGTCCGCGCAGCTGCAACGGCGGCAGCGGCGTGGCGCCGATGTCGAGGCCGTGCTCGTCCAGGGAGCGCTTGAGCGCGCTCGAGAACAGCATCTCACCGGCGCGCGCCCGCTGGCACAGGCGCGCGGCGATGTTCACCGTATCGCCGATGATCGTGTAGTTCATGTAGGCGGAGGAGCCGATGTTGCCGGCCACCACGTCGCCTTCATTGATGCCGATGCCGAGGCCCGCCTCGATCCGGTAGCGCTCGCGCCAGGCGCGCGACAGCTCGGCGAAGCGCGCGAGCATCTCGCGCGCCGCGCTCACCGCGCGCTGCGGGCTGTCGGGCTGCTCGTGCGGCACGCCGAAGCCGAGCATCAGGCAGTCGCCCGCCATGTGGAAGACGGTGCCCTCGTACTTGAAGGTGATCTCGGTGAGCAGCGAGAAGAACTCATTGAGGAGCGGCACGATGTGCTGCGCGTCGAGCTGCTCGGCGATGCTGGTGAAGCCGCGCAGATCGGCGAACAGCACCACGGCGTGGGCGCGCACGTCGACCGGCGCGGCCGGCGCGAGCAGCTCGTTGCGCAGCTCCGTGTCCTCGAGGATCTTGTCGGCGACGCGCGGCGACACGTAGCGGCGGAACGTCTGCCGCAGCAGCTCTTCCCGGCGCCGGATGTCGCTGCCCGCGCGCAACAGGGCCTCGATGCGGGCCCTGAGAGGCTCATCAACCGACACGTGTTCCCCGATTCGTTGGTGTTGGCGCGGAGCCTACCATTGGCGCGTGGCGGGGTGCCAGCGCACGGAAAAGGCGCGCGCGGCGCGCGTCTTAGGCGGACGGCGCCGGCGCGGTTGCGGCCGCCGGTGCCGCGGTCGCCGCGCCCGTCACCACCGCGTCGATGACGCGGTCGCGCTCGAAGAACACCGCGAAACCGCTGTAGTCCCAGCGCGTGATCGGCGGGCGATGCGGGCTGCCGCCGCCGACGGCCGGATGGCGGGTCACCGGCGCGCCGAAGTGCTTCTCGACTTCGCTCATGGTGGCGCCGCGCTTGGGACGATCCACCTGGGATTCACGCACCTGCACCTGGTCGTTGACGACCACGGTGTCGGCGAGTGCGCCGCCGGCGGCTGCGCAACCGCACAGGAGCGCCGCGAGAATTCGAGTCTGCATGCGAGTTCCTCCGGTCCGGCGCGACTATAGCACCGCCGGCAATCTGTCAAAGCCGGCCCGCGGATCGCGGCCCCTAAATCTGTGACGCAGGTCTGAAAAGCGGCCCATCTGTGGTTAAATCGCGACGATGTTCCATCCGCTGCCGCTGTATGTCGGCCTGCGCTACGTGCGGGCGCGCTCGCACAAGTTCTTCGTCTCCTTCATCACCTGGGCGTCGCTCGTCGGGGTGTGCGTCGGGGTCGCCGCGCTCATCGTGATCCTCTCGGTGATGAACGGCTTCGAGAGCGAGCTGCGCGACCGGCTGCTGTCGCTGAGCGCCCCGGTACGCGTGATCGCCGCGGGCGAGTCCGCCGCGGTCGACTGGCCCGATGCCGCGCGGCGCGCGCGCGCCGTCGCGGGCGTCACGGCTGCGACCCCGTACGCGCAGCTGCAGGCGCTCGGGGTACGCGGCGCCGAGATGCTGCCGGTGGTGCTGCGCGGCGTCGATCCGGGTGACGCTGCCACCGTGCGCGAGCTCGGCGCGGCCATCACCCACGGCCACCTCGCGGATCTCACGCCGGGCTCGGCACGGGTCATCGTCGGCGAGCTGATCGCCGAGCGACTCGGTCTCGCGCTCGGGGATCAGCTGACGCTGCTGGTGCCGAGCCTGAGCGAGGACGGCGCGCCGCAGGGGAAGCTGCGCAGTTTCACGGTAGCGGGGGTGTTCGAGGTCGGACTGCAGGATCACGACGGCACGCTGGTGTTCGCGCCGTTGAGCGACGTGCGCGCGCTTCTGCCCCCGGGCAGCGGCGGCCAGGGGCTGCGCGTGGGCGTGAGCGACGTGCTCGCCGCCCCGGCGGTGGCCGCGCGGCTGCGCGCGGCGCTGCCGGGTGCCTACGAGGTGCGCGACTGGACGCAGGACAACGCCAACTACTTCCGCGCCATCCGCATCGAGAAAACCATGATGTCGCTGATCCTGCTGCTGATCGTCGCGGTCGCCGCCTTCAACATCGTCGCCATGCTGGTCATGGTGGTGACCGACAAGCGCACCGACATCGCGATCCTGCGGACCTTCGGCGCCGCGCCGCGCAGCGTCATGGGGATCTTCATCACCCAGGGGCTGGTGATCGGCTGGCTGGGAGTCGCGCTCGGCGTCGCGCTCGGCCTCGCCCTGGCGCTCAACGTCGAGACCATCGAGCCGTTCCTCGAGCGCACGTTCCACTTCCAGATCCTCGACTCGGACGTCTATTACAGCAGCGCCATTCCCTCCGAGGTGCACCTCGCCAACGTGGTGGCGATCACCGCCGCGGCGCTGCTGCTCACGACGCTCGCCACCATCTACCCGGCGATGCGCGCGGCGCGCACCGCGCCCGCCGAAGCGCTGCGCTACGAGTGAGCATGGCGGCGATCCCCTATGAATGGCTGATCGGCACGCGCTACCTGCGCTCGGCGCACCGCCGCGGCTTCGTGTCGTTCGTGGCGCTGATGTCGGTGTGCGGGCTGACGCTCGGGGTGGCGACGCTCATCGTGGTGCTCTCGGTCATGAACGGTTTCGAGCGCGAGCTGCGCAGCCGCATCCTCGCCGTCACCTCGCACGCCGAGCTCACCGGCACCTCCGGCCCGCTCGCCGACTGGCCGGCCCTCGCCGCGCGCGCCCGGGGGCAGAGCGGGGTAGAGGCGGCGGCGCCCTACATCGAGAGTCAGGCGATGCTCGCCAACGGCACGGCCATGGCCGGCGCCACGGTGCGCGGCGTGCTGCCGGCGCAGGAGCGCGTCGCCACCGGCCTCGCGCAGCGCGTGACCGCGGGCAGCCTTGCCGACCTGACGCCGGGCAGCTACGGCATCGTGCTCGGCACGGCGCTCGCGCACGAGCTCGGCGCACACCTCGGCGGCACGGTGGTGGTGATCGCACCGCAGGGCACCGCCACGCCGACCGGGGTGGTGCCGCGCATGCGCCGCTTTCGCGTGGTCGGCATCTTCTCCTCGGGCATGTACGAGTTCGACCGCGGACTTGCGCTCATGCACATGGCGGACGCCGCGCGGCTCTTCAACATGGGCGCGGGCGTCACCGGCCTGCGTCTGGCGCTCAGCGACCCGCTGCGCGCGCCCGAGGTCGCGGTGCGCGTGGCGCGCGCGCTCGGCGGCGACTTCTACGTGAGCGACTGGACACAGAACCACGCCAACTTCTTCCGCTCCATCGAGATCACCAAGTCGATGATGTTCGTGATCCTGCTCATGCTGGTGGCGGTCGCCGCCTTCAACATCGTGGCGACGCTGGTGATGATCGTGAAGGAGAAGCAGACCGACATCGCCATCCTGCGCACGCTCGGCGCCGCGCCGCGCAACGTGCTGGCGACTTTCGCCGTGCAGGGCGTGCTGATCGGACTGGCCGGCACGCTGCTCGGGGCGGGGCTCGGCACGCTGCTCGCCGACAACCTCGAGAGGCTGGTCGGCGCGCTCGAGCGGCTGACCGGAGTCCGGTTCATCGATGCGAGCGTCTATTACCTGAGCGACCTGCCCGCGTACGTCGAGTGGGCGGACGTGCTCAGGGTGTGCGGCGTGGCGTTCCTGCTGTGCGCGCTCGCCACCATTTACCCGGCATGGCGTGCGGCGCGCACCGCGCCCGCGGAGGCATTACGGCATGAGTGAGCGGGTACTCGAGGCGCGGGAGGTGGTGAAGAGCTTCCGTCAGGGGCCGGAGCTGCTGCCGGTGCTCAAGGGCGTGTCGCTCGCCGTGGCGGCGGGAGAGCGCGTGGCGATCGTCGGCGCCTCGGGCTCCGGCAAGACCACGCTGCTGCAGATACTCGGCGGACTCGACGCGCCGAGCGGCGGCGCCGTGCTGATCGCGGGGCGCGACATCCACGCGCTCAGCGAGCGCGAGCGCGGCACGCTGCGCAACCGCGCCCTCGGCTTCGTCTACCAGTTCCATCACCTGCTGCCGGAGTTCTCGGCGCTGGAGAACGTGGCGATGCCGCTGCTGGTGCGGCGCACGCCGGTAGCGGCCGCGCGCAGCGCGGCCCGTGGTCTGCTCGAGCGCGTCGGCCTCGGTGCGCGCCTCACGCACCGGCCGCATCAGCTCTCGGGCGGTGAGCGCCAGCGCGCGGCCGTGGCGCGCGCGCTGGTCACCGAGCCGCGGCTGGTGCTGGCGGACGAGCCCACCGGCAACCTCGACGGCGTCAACGCCGAGAGCGTGTTCGCGCTGATGCTCGAGTTGAATCGCGAGCGCGGCACGAGCCTCGTGGTGGTGACCCACGACCTGAAGCTCGCGCACCGCATGGAGCGCGTCTTCGAGCTCACCGACGGCACGCTGGCCCCGCGCCAGTGAGCGCCCCCGCCGTCAGGCGATTTTTTCCAGCGAATGACGGGCGCGGTAGCGGCTGGCGACGTGCCAGCGCCACACCATCTCGAGCCCGAGCCAGCCGACGACGCCGAAGACCGCAGCGCACACCAGGCAGCCGACCGCGAAGGGCTGCCACACCGGCGCGAGCGCGTGCTGGAACCAGCGCCAGTCGGGCACGAACCTGAAGTGCTGGCGCGGCACCCGCAGTACCGCCACGCCCACCCGGTAGGCGAAATAGTAGAGCGGCACGAGGCTGAAGGGGTTCGCGACCACCCACGTGGTGCCGTAGATCACCGGCAGGTTGATGCGCCAGAGAAGGGCGACGATCACGGCGAGCAGCAGGTGGATCGGCAGCGGCATGAACGAGATGGCCACCCCGGCCCCGAAGGCATAGGTGACCGCCCGCCGGTGCAGCGTCCACAGCTGCGGGTCCGCGATGCGCTCACCGCACATGCGCACCGGCCAGCGATCGCGCAGCGTGTGGGGCGCCGGAACGATTTTCTTGAGGAACGCCCGCGGCATCGAGGCCGACGACTCTACCAGAAGGGCCGGGGGCCGGAATGTGCCGCGGTTCCGGTATGATTGGCGTTGGCATCACCGGCCGTGCCGGTGCGTGGGGCGTGCAGGATGTGGGAAATAGTGCGGGCCGGCGGCCCGCTGATGTGGCCGATCATTCTGTGCTCGATCGTCGCGGCGGCCATCATCCTCGAGCGCCTGTGGACGCTGCAGGACAAGCGCGTGCTGCCGCGCGAGCTGCCCCAGAAGGTCTGGCAGCTCATCGAGGCGAACCAGGTCACCGACAAGGTGATCGCCGGGCTCGAGCACAACTCCCCGCTCGGACGGCTGCTCGCCACCGGCCTCGCCAACCGTCACCGGCCGCGTGAGATCCTCATGGAGCGGCTCGAGGACACCGGCCGGCACGTGGTGCACGAGCTCGAGCGCTTCCTCAACACGCTCGGCACGATCGCCGGCATCGCGCCGCTGCTGGGCCTGCTCGGTACGGTGACCGGCATCATTCACTCCTTCAACGCCATCGAGGCGGGCGGCATGGGCGACCCGCGGGCGCTCTCGGGCGGTATCGCCGAGGCGCTGATCTGCACGGTCGCGGGGTTGTGCGTGGCGATCCCGGCGCTCATCTTCTACCGCTACCTGCGCGGCCGGGTCGAGGGCATCGTGGTCGAGATGGAGAAGCAGGCGATCCGCATGGCGGATGCGCTCGAGGCGGCCCGCCCCTAGGAACCGCACCGTGAACCTGAGGCCGCGCCGCGCACCCGAGGAGCCGGAGATCAACGTCGTCTCGCTGATCGACGTGGTCCTGCTGCTGGTGGTGTTCTTCATCCTCTCGAGCCGCTTCACCGACGAAGGCAGGCTGCGCGTGCACCTGCCGCACGCCAGCGCCGTGCCTACCGAGCACGTCGGCAGCGAGCCGCTGGTCGTCAGCGTCACCGCGGCGGGCGGCTATCTCGTCAACCAGCACGAGCTCATCAACTCCAGCCCGGAGACGCTGCGCGCGGCGCTGCTGAAGGAGGCCGGCACCAGCCGCAACATGCCGGTCACGCTGCGCGCCGACGCGCGTGCCACTCACCAGTCGGTCATCACCGCCATGGACGTGCTCGGAAGGCTCGGCTTCGCCGAGATCAACATCGCCACCGTCAAGGAAGACCCGGCGGGCAAGCCTTGAGCGAGCAGCGCTCCGGGCCCGCCAGCGGCGCCGCGCCCTCCGCGCCGCGCGCCGACAGGGCACTGGCGGCGTATCTGCGGCTGTTCGGCTACGTGCGGCCGCACCGCTGGCAGTTCGCCATCGGCGTCCTCGGGGCGATCCTGTACGCGGCCACGCAGACCAGCTTTGCGGCGCTCGCCAAGTGGTTCGGGGATTCGACCCTGACGCAGCACGATCCGCGCACCATTGTCTGGGTGCCGGTGGCCGTGATCGGGCTGTTCACGTTGCGCGGCCTCGGCGACTTCACCCAGACCTACTTCATGGGCTACGTGGGGCGGCGCGTGGTCGCGCGGCTGCGCGGCGAGGTGTTCAGGCGCATTCTGGAGCTGCCGATCAGCTACTTCGACCGCAACTCATCGGCGATGCTGCTGTCGCGCCTCACCTACAATACCGAGCAGGTGGGACAGGCCACCACCGACTCGGTGGTGGTGCTGGTACGCACCACGCTCACCATCATCGCCTGCATCGCGCTGGTGTTGTGGTACAACGCGCGGCTCGCGCTGCTGGCGCTCACCATGGGACCGCTGGTGGCATGGCTGGTGTCGGTCATCAACCGCAGGTTCCGCCGCTACAGCCGCCGCATCCAGGACTCGATGGGTGATGTCACCCGGGTCGCCAAGGAGAGCTTCGAGGCGCCGCGGCTCATCAAGGTGTACAACGCCCAGGAGCACCTCGACCGCCAGTTCGACGCGGTCAACGAGCGCAACCTGCGCTCCAACATGAGGCTGATACTCACCAAGGGCCTGTCGAACCCCGTCGTGCAGCTGGTGACGGCGATCGGGCTCGCGGTGGTGCTGGCGCTGGCGCTGGCGGACGAGGTGCATGGGCGCACCAGCATCGGCGACTTCATGGGCTTCTTCGTCGCGCTGGTCGGGATCGCGCAACCGCTGCGCGACCTGGTGGGAGTGGCCGGTCCGCTGCAGCAGGGCATCGCGGGCGGTCAGAGTCTGTTCGAGCTGCTCGACGAGCCGCGCGAGCCGCAGGGCGGCAGCTACCGCGCTGCGCGGGTGCGCGGCGCGGTCGAGTTCCGCGACGTGTCCTTCGCCTACGACTCGGGCAAGGCTGCCGCGCCGGCCGCCGCGCAGCCGCGCCGGCCGGCGGCGCTCGAGCACATCTCCCTCGAGGTCGCAGCCGGCGCGAGTCTGGCGATCGTCGGCCGCTCGGGCAGCGGCAAGTCGACGCTCGTCAACCTGCTGCCGCGCTTCTACGACGTGCGCTCGGGCAGCGTGCGCGTCGACGGGCGTGACGTGCGCGACTACGACTTAAGATCGCTGCGCGAGCAGATCGCGGTGGTGAGCCAGGACGTGGTGCTGTTCGACGACACCATCCGCAACAACATCGCCTTCGGTCGCGAGGTTTCCGACAGCGCGATCGAGCGGGCCGCCGCAGCGGCGCACATTCTCGAGTTCGTGCGCGGGCAGCCGGGCGGGCTCGATGCGCTGGTGGGGGATCGCGGCATGCTGCTCTCCGGCGGACAGCGCCAGCGCATCGCCATCGCGCGCGCGCTCCTCAAGGACGCGCCCATCCTGATCCTCGACGAGGCCACCTCGGCCCTCGACACCGAGTCCGAGCGCCACATCCAGGCGGCGCTCGCGCAGCTGGTGCGCGACCGCACCACCTTCGTGATCGCGCATCGTCTTTCGACGGTCGAGCAGGCCGATCGCATCATCGTGCTCGACGCCGGTGTGCTGGTGGAGCAGGGTACGCATACCGAGCTGCTGGCGCGCGGCGGCCTGTACGGCAAGCTGCACCAGCTGCAGTTCTCGGACTGAGCGGGCGCGGTGCAGCGGCTCGAGCGACTTTGGTATGAGCCCGCGGGCCCCTCGCTCCTTGCACCGCTCGGCTGGCTCTACGGCGCACTCGGCGCGCTGCGCCGCGGCGCGTATCGCACCCGGCTGCTGCGCACGCGGCGCCTCAGCCGGCCGGTGGTGGTGATCGGCAACCTCACCGTCGGCGGCACCGGCAAGACGCCGCTCGCCATCTACCTGGCGCGCGAGCTCGCCGCCGCCGGGCTCAGGGTGGGGATCGTCTCGCGCGGTTACGGGCGGCAGGGGCGCGAGGCGCGTGCCGTACAGGCGGACTCGGACTGGCGCGACGTGGGCGATGAGCCGTTGCTGCTGGTGCGCCGCACCGGCTGTCCGACCATGGTGGCGGCGGATCGCGTGGCGGCTGCCCGCACGCTCATCGCGCGCGGCGCCGAGGTCATACTGGCGGATGACGGACTGCAACACCTGCGGCTGGGGCGCGACTGCGAGATCGTGGTGATCGACGGCAGCCGCGGCTTCGGCAACGGCCGGTTGTTGCCGGCGGGGCCGCTGCGCGAGCCGGCTGCGCGCCTCGCGCGCGCGGACCTCGTCGTGGTCAACGGCGAGCCGGTGCACGGCTCGCTCGGCGCCGGGGTGCTGCCGGCGGGTGCGCTGCGCATGCAGCTGGTGGCGCAGCCCGCCGTACGGCTCGACGGCCGCGGGCGCGCCTGCGAGCTCGGCGCCTTCCGCGGCCGGCGTGTGCACGCGGTGGCGGGGATCGGCAACCCGCAGCGCTTTTTCGGCGAGCTCGCCGGGCGCGGCATCGAGCTGATCGAGCATCCCTTTCCCGACCATCACCCCTTCACCGCACGCGAGCTGGCCTTCGGCGACGAGCTGCCGGTCCTCATGACGGAGAAAGATGCCGTAAAATGCGCGGCGTTCGCCAACGCGCGCCTGTGGTACGTGCCGGTGAGCGCGGTCTTCAGCGACGCCGACGCGCTCAGGCTGCGCGCCGGGCTGCTCGGCAGGCTGCGCGGCGCACCCGGAGGTTAGAACCGCGATGGATCCCCGACTGCTCGAGATACTCGCCTGCCCGGTGTGCAAGGGTACGCTCAAGTACCAGCGCGAAGCCCGGCTGCTGGTGTGCCGCATGGACCGGCTGGCCTTTCCCATTCGCGACGACGTGCCGGTGATGCTGGAGGAGGAGGCCCGCCAGCTCGCCGCCGACGACCCGCTGCTCGAGCGCTGAAGAGGCGGGCGTGTTCCGCGTCGTCATCCCTGCGCGCTACGCCTCGGTGCGGTTGCCCGGCAAGGCGCTGCTGCCGATCGCCGGCAAGCCGATGGTGCAATGGGTGTATGAACGTGCGCGTGCCACCGGTGCGGCCGAGGTGCTGATCGCCACCGACGATGTGCGCATCGCGCAGGTCGCGCGCGCCTTCGGTGCCGAGGCGGTGATGACCGCCGCCACCCATGCCTCCGGCACCGATCGCATCGCCGAGGTCGCCACGGCGCGGCGCTGGGCGGGGAGCGAGATCGTCGTGAATCTCCAGGGCGACGAGCCGCTGATGCCCGCGGCGCTCCTACGGCAGGTGGCGGAGCTGCTTGCCGCGGCGCCGCACGCCGACATCGCGACGCTCGCCGCGCCGATCGGCTCGGTGGCGGAGCTGCTCGACACCAACGTCGTGAAGGTGGTGAGCGATCCGTCAGGACGGGCGCTGTACTTCAGCCGCGCACCGATTCCCTGGAACCGCGCCGGGGCGGCCGGCGCGCTCGCGAGCCAGACGGACGCGAGCGGAGCGCGCCGCCACATCGGCATCTATGCGTACCGGGTGGAGGCACTCGTGCGCCTCGCGGCGCTGCCACCGGGCGCGCTCGAGATGCGCGAGAGGCTCGAGCAGTTGCGCGCGCTCGAGAGCGGACTCACGATCCAGGTCGCGGATGCCTGCGCGGCGCCGGGCCCGGACGTGAACACGGCGGCGGACCTCGCGCGCGCGGCGGCGCTCGTCGGGGTAGCCGCGCCCTGAGGACCGCACGACTTCATGGCCGCCGGCGGCCGCTTCACTCACAATTGAATACCTCCTGCAACAGGAACTTAAGTCCTTGCTGCGGCGTCCAATTTCACATAGGTGCAGGGGGCTTGAGTGTCAACCTTGCGCCCGCATTTAGCGTTGGTACCAACAGCGATTCGCTTAACATGGGAACCTTCCCGATGATCAACCGAAGCCCTGATTTCCGGCGCGCCGGCCTGGCCGCCGTCGTTGTGAGCGCCGCCGCGGCCGTGCTGGCCGGGTGTGTCGCCGCCCCGCCGCCGCGCCCGGTCTACGACGCGCCGCCGCCTCCGCCACCGCCCCCCGTGAGCCAGGTGTATGCCTATCCGATGCGCGGCCAGACCCCGCAGCAGCAGGATCGCGACCAGTACGAGTGCAGCACCTGGGCGACGCAGCAGACCGGTTTCAATCCAAGCGCCCCGGGCGTGCCGCCGCATGACCGGGTGCAGGTCGTCTCGGCCGGTCCGCCTCCGGGAACGAATACCGCCATCGGCGCCGTGGCCGGCGCGATCCTCGGTGCGGCCATCGCGCCGCGCTGGCAGGCGGCACCGGCCGCGCTCGCCGGCGCGGTCGTCGGCGGCGCGATCGGCAGCTCGGCGGACGCCGCCAATGCGCAGACGACCCGCACGGTCGTGGTGCAGGACCGCCGCGCCGCCGCGGCGCAGGAACAGCAGGCCGCGAACTACCGGCGCGCGATCGGCGCGTGTCTCGATGCGCGCGGCTACAGCGTGAAGTGACCAGCGAGAGACTCATGAAGCAGGCAGTCATCTGGGTGCGGGTATGCGGCGCGCTGCTCGCGGCCGCGGCGGTCTCGGTGGCGAGCGCGCAGACTCCGGATCACCATTATCGTCCCGGGGGACGCGCGCCCGAGCACATGGACGCGCGCTACAACCACAACCACTACTACCCGAACCGCGGCGCCTACGTGGCGGGGCTCCCGGGCCATCCGTATGCCTTCGATCGCCCGGGCGGCCGCTTCTACTACTCCGGAGGCGTCTGGTACGCGCCGCGCGGGCCGCGCTTCGTGGTCGTCGGTGCGCCGCTTGGCGTGTTCGTACCGGTGCTGCCGCCGTTCTACAGCACCATCTGGTTCGGCGGCGTTCCGTACTACTACGCGAACGACACCTACTACGTCTGGAGCGACGCACAGAACGGCTACGAGGTGGTGGCTCCGCCCGGCGACCCGAACGACCCCAACGCGGCCTCGAGCGCCCCGCCGCAGCCGCCGCCGCCGCAGGGCGACAGCCTCTACATCTATCCGCAGCAGGGCCAGAGCGCCGAGCAGCAGGCGAGCGATCAGTACGAATGCCACAAGTGGTCTTCGTCGCAGACCGGCTTCGACCCGACGCAGCCCTCGGGCGGCGTGCCTGCCGACCAGCTCGGCGCGCGCCGGGCCGACTACCAGCGCGCGATGATCGCGTGCCTCCAGGGGCGCGGCTACAGCGCGCGCTAGGTTCCGTGGCACGATAGGGCGCATGCGGGTCCTGTTCGTCTGTCTCGGTAACATCTGCCGGTCACCGACCGCGGAAGGCGTGCTGCGCACACTCGCCGCGCGCGAGGCGCCGGAGCTCGCTCTCGAGGTCGACTCGGCGGGTACCGCCGCGTATCACGTGGGACAACCGCCGGACCCGCGCACCCGCGCGGCAGCGGCGCGCCGCGGCTACGATCTGAGCGCGCTGCGGGCGCGCAGCATCGAGAGCGCGGACTTCGAGCGCTTCGACCTCATCCTGGCGATGGACCGCGAGAATCTCACGGCGCTGCGCCGCCGTGCACCGGCACACGCGCACGAGCGGCTGCGGCTGTTCCTCGAGTTCTGCGCCGACGAGGCGCCCGAGGAGGTGCCGGATCCGTACTACGGCGGACCCAACGGCTTTGAGGAAGTGCTGGATCTCGTCGAGTCGGCGACGCGCGGACTGCTCGCGCACCTGCGCCAGCGTCCGCGCGCCACCTGACCGTGAGGCCGCCTGCGGGCGGTTACTCCTCCGAGCCCCGGCTGCTCTCGGGGTCCTTGGAAGGCGCGGACGACCAGATCACATAGGGCTTGGTCTGCCCCGCGCCTGGCTCCGGCTTCGGCGCCGGCTCGAAGTGCGCGAGCGGCCCGGCTTCGTGTGCGACCGCGTTCTCGCGCGGCTCGGCGTGGTACTCGCGGATGGGCGCCGGTTCGGCACTCTCGTGCGGGCGCTCGGCCGGCGGCGGCGGTGGGGCGGGCGCGAACGAGGCGGGGGCCTCGTGCGAGCCGTTGCTCGACGGTGCGCTCTCGGCCGGGCCGGAAGCCCCCGGCGCCGGGCTCATGCCCTCGCGCATTCCGCCGCCACCACCGCGGCGGCCGCGCCGGCGACCGCGCCGTCCACGGCGCTCGCCGCGTTCACCACGCGCCGCCGCCTCACCCGCGGGCGCGCCGGCCTCGACGGGCGCGGCGGCACGCTCGGCATTCTGACGATTCTCTTCCGGCGGCCGCTCGCGGCTCGCGCGCGCCTGCTCGGGTCTCGGGCTGCGATCGCGGTCCCGGTCGCGGCCGTCACGGCTGCGCCCCCGATCGCGGTCGCGGCCTTCGCCGCGGCGGCCTTCGCCGCGCTCGCGGCGCGCGCCTTCGGCATACCGGCCCTGGCGTGAGTGATCACGGCGCCCGTCGCGGCGCGGCCCCTCATCGCGCCGGGCAGCGCCCGCGGAGACGGACGGAGCCGGCGCGGGCTGCGCGGTGGCCGCCGGCTCGCCCGCCAGCATGCGTTTGAAGCGCGACCAGAAACCCTCGGGCGGATCGCGTGACTCCTCCGCGGAAACGCCGCGCGCGGCGCGCGCCGCGGGTGCAGCCGCCGGTGCGGCCGCCGGTGCGGCAATCGGCGCAGAGGTCGTGGGCATGATCTGCGCCACAGCCGGGGCCTCCTGCGGGGGCTTCTTGTCCTGGGCACTGCCGGGCTCGGCGACCACGGGAACGGTCGGCATGAGATAGGTCAGCTGCCGGTTCTCCGGCAAATCGACCTCGTCGTCGCGCACCCGCTTGATCGTGTAGTCGGGCGTCTGCATGTTCTCGTTCGGCACGATGATGAGGTCGGTGCTGCTCTTGTCCTCGAGCGTGCGCAGCCAATCGCGCTTCTCGTTGATCAGGTAGGTCGCAACCGCCACGGGCACCTGGGCGATGACGCGCGCCGTGCGGTCCTTGCGCAGCTCCTCGCCGATGAGGCGCAAGACCGCGAGCGCCATCGATTCGACGCTCCTGATGCTGCCGATGCCGACGCAGCGCGGGCAGACGATGTGACTCGTCTCCCCGAGCGAGGGACGCAGCCGCTGGCGCGACATCTCCAGGAGGCCGAAGCGCGACAGCCGCCCGATCTGGATGCGGGCACGATCCATCTTCATGGCGTCGCGCAGCCGGTCCTCGACGTCGCGCTGATTCTTGCTCGACTCCATGTCGATGAAGTCGATGACGATCAGGCCGCCGATGTCACGGATGCGCAGCTGGCGCGCGATCTCGTCGGCCGCCTCGAGATTGGTGTTGGTCGCGGTCGTCTCGATGTCGCCGCCGCGCGTGGCGCGCGCGGAGTTGATGTCGATCGACACCAGCGCCTCGGTATAGTCGATCACGATGCTGCCGCCGGAGGGCAGCTGCACCTTGTGCGCGTAGGCGGACTCGATCTGGCTCTCGATCTGGAAGCGGGTGAAGAGCGGAATGTCGTCCGTGTAGAGCTTCAGACGCCGCTGCGCCTCCGCCGGCATGAAGCGCTGCATGTACTCCTGGGCCTTATCGAAGGCCGCCTGGCTGTCCACCAGCACCTCGCCGACATCGTCGGAGAGGTAGTCGCGCATGGCGCGCGTGACGGCATCGCTCTCGCGATAGACGAGGAAGGGTGCCGGGCGGTCCTTGGAGGCGGCGGCGATCTGCTCCCACTGCACCTTGAGATTGTCGAGATCCCACTGCAGCTCCGGGGCCGAGCGGCCGACCCCGGCGGTACGCACGATCGCGCCCATGCCATCGGGAATCTGCAGCTGATTCATCACCTCGCGCATCTGGTCGCGGTCCTCGCCCTCGATGCGGCGCGAGACACCGCCGGCGCGCGGGTTGTTCGGCATCAGCACGAGGAAGCGCCCGGCGAGGCTGATGAAGGTGGTGAGGGCCGCACCCTTGGTGCCGCGCTCCTCCTTCTCGACCTGCACCATGACCTCCTGGCCCTCGGAGAGCAGCTCGCGGATGTTCATGCGGCCGCCCTGCGGCTGCTGGCGGAAGTACTCCCGGGAGACTTCCTTCAGCGGCAGGAAGCCGTGGCGCTGGGCGCCGTAGTCGACGAAGCAGGCCTCGAGCGAGGGCTCGATGCGGGAGATCCGGGCCTTGTAGATATTGGCTTTTTTCTGCTCGCGGGAAGGTAACTCGATGCTCAGGTCGAACAGCTTCTGTCCGTCAACCAGAGCGACGCGCAACTCCTCTTCCTGAGTTGCATTCACTAACATTCTCTTCATGTGCCCCACTACTCATGCGTTGAGGGGCCGGCAAGCAGACGACGGGAGGCCGCGGGACGATAAGTCCGCGGCAGCGAAGATTCCCAGCAACTGACAAAGGAGATCGAGTCTCGTTGTTCACGTTAATGCCCGCCTCCCGAGGAGGCGGTACTGAAAGGAAACCTTCGGTGAACTCAACCGACGGCCCCGACAGCGGAAGTTCTCGATTCGAGATTTTCTACGCAGCCGGCGCGGTCTTGTCGGCCCAATGCGATGGCCTCGATTTAGGAGGTCCAACTAAAGAGGCTTGGCTCAGCGAGCCCAAGCCGTTGGTGCGTCCGATTCACGGACGACAGCGAGAGTATACTGAGAGACCGTTGTAGAAACAATGCCTTACGTTGAGGACCCGGTGCCGGAGCAGGAAAGAGCGGAAATCCGCACCCAGGTGCAGCACCTGACGGTGACGGCGGAGGAGGCCGGCCAGCGCCTCGACAACTTCATTCGCAAGCGCCTCGGCGACGTGCCCCGCAGCCGCATTTACCGCGTCATCCGCAAGGGCGAGGTGCGGGTCAACGGCCGGCGCGCGGGTCCCGAACAGCGTCTCGCGGCCGAGGACCGCATCCGCGTGCCCCCGGTCCGGCTGCCGGCTCCCGGCGAGCCGGCGCGTCCGGCGGCGGGGCTGCTGAAGCGCATCGAGGCGGCGATCATCCGCGAGGAGCCACGGCTGCTGGTGCTCGACAAACCCGCCGGGGTCGCGGTCCACGGCGGCAGCGGGGTGAGCTCGGGCGTCATCGAGGCACTGCGGGCGCTCAGACCCGGCGAGCCGCTCGAGCTCGTGCACCGTCTCGATCGCGACACGAGCGGTGTGCTGCTGGTGGCGCGCAACGCGGCCACGCTGCGCACGCTGCACGCGCTGTTGCGCGAGGAGGGCTTCGAGAAGCGCTACCTGGCACTCCTCGCCGGCAAGTGGAATCTCGGCGAGAAGCGCATCGACGTGCCGCTGCGCACCGACACGCGCGTGGGCGGCGAGCGCACGGTGCGCGCCGATGCGTCCGGCAAGGCCTCGGTCAGCCGCTTCCGCCCGGTGCAGTTCTTCGGCCGCACGGCGACGCTGGTCGAGGTCGAGATCGATACCGGGCGCACCCACCAGATCCGCGTACACGCGGCGCACGCCGGTCACCCGGTGGCGGGGGACGAGAAGTACGGCGATGCGGACTTCAACGCGAGGCTGCGCGCGCTTGGCCTAACGCGCATGTTCCTGCACGCTTCGAGCCTGAGTTTCCGCTGGCCCGAGGGCGGGGAGTTCAGCGTCAATACACCGCTGCCGGCCGATCTCGCGGCGCTGCTCGAGCGGCTCGCGGACGAGCCGCGCGCGCCGGCTAAGGCAGGGCGCAGCCCGCGCTTCGCAGCGCCCCGGCGAGCCAGATGAGCGGCAGCCCGATGAGGGCGGTGGGATCGCGGCTCTCGATGCACTCGAAGAGCGTGATTCCGAGGCCCTCGGCCTTGAAGCCGCCGGCGCAGTCGAAGGGCCGCTCGGCCTCGACGTAGCGGTCGATCTCGGCCGCGGAGAGCGCCCGGAACACGACGGTGGTGGTGTCGACATGCGCCAGGTGCACCGCCGCCTCGAGGCGCAGCAGCACGCAGGCGGTGTGGAAGTCGGCGCCGTGGCCCCCGAGGCGACCGAGCTGCGCGCGGCAGCGCGCGGCGTCGCCTGGCTTGTCGAGGATCTCCCCGCCGCAGGCCGCCACCTGATCGCTCCCGATCACGAGGGCGCCCGGGTGCCGTTCCCCCACGGCCCGTGCCTTGGCGGTCGCGAGGCGCAGCGCCCGGTCGGCGGCCGACTCCCCGGCACGATGCTCCTCGGCGACCCCCGGGGCCACCACGTCGAACGGCAGCCGCAGCCGCGCGAGCAGCTCGCGTCGGTAGGCGGAGGTGGAAGCGAGGAGGAGTTGCGGCACGTGAAGCTCAAGGCGCTGGAATCGCCCACGAGAAACAAGGGCTTAGCCCTTAATTCGGCTTTGACTTGAGGGGACTCGCTACCTATTATACGCGCCCCATGCGGGGCCCCCGGGAAATGGCGACCTGGTCGAGGCCCCTCGACGTCGAGCGGCTGGCAGACAATGGGGCCGAAGTCGCCTTCGCCGTCGCGCTCTCCGGGCTGCCCGGGCTGCGGGCGGGAGTGACGGGGGATGTCGCGGGGGAGGCGCGCTTTACGCGGGTCGAAGGCCTCGCGGTCGTGCGGCTCGTGGCGCACGCCAGCGCGACGCTCGAGTGCCAGCGGTGCATGCAGCCGATGACCCTCAACCTCGAGATCGACGAACGCGTGGCCCTGATCGCAGCGGAGGCCGACGCCGCGCGCGTGCCGGCGGAGCTCGAGCCGGTGCTGGCCCCCGGGGGTCGCATCAGCATCGCAGAGCTTCTCGCGGAGGAGCTGCTGCTGACGCTGCCCATCGTGGCACTGCACCGGGAAGGCCAGCCGTGCGCGGCCGCGCCGCCGCAGACCCCCGCGGACGCCGGGCGCACCGAAGATACGCACAAGCCGTTCGCGCGGCTTGCAGAGCTGATGAAACGTTAGAGACGGACTGAACCAGGAGCTGAAAGACCCATGGCCGTTCAAAAGAGCCGCAAGACACCCTCGCGACGCGGCATGCACCGCTCGCACGACGGTCTCGCGAAGCCCGCGCTGTCGACCGACCCGCAATCGGGTGAGACCCATCTGCGGCACCACATCACTCCGGATGGGTTCTATCGGGGCCGGCGCGTGATCGAGAAGCCGGCCGAGACCGAAGAGAAGGAATAGCTCCCGTCGACGCGCTGCGCCCAGGGGCTCGCGTGCTGCCGGTCGCGATCGACGTGATGAGCGGCGACAACGAGCCGCGCGAGTACATCGCCGGCGCGCTGCGCGCGCTCGCCGAGGACGCTGAGCTGCGAGCCACGCTGGTCGGCGACCGGGCGCTGATCGAGGCGGCGCTGGCCGCCGCGCCGGCCGCGGTGCGGGCGCGGGCCGGCGTCGCGGCCGCTTCCCAGATCGTCACCATGGAGGAGAAGCCGCGCGAGGCGATCCGTCACAAGAAGGATTCCTCGATGCGGGTCGCGATCGACCTGGTGCGCGAAGGTGCGGCCGGAGCCTGCGTCAGCGCCGGCAACACCGGAGCGCTCACCGCCATCGCGCACTTCGTGCTGAAGACGCTGCCGGGCGTCGAGCGCGCGGCGATCATCTCGGCCATTCCCGCCGCCCACGGCCACACGCACATGCTGGACCTCGGCGCCAATACCAAGGCGACGCCGGAGCAGCTGCGGCAGTTCGCCGCCATGGGCGCCATCATCGCCCGCGACGTGTACGGCGTCGCGACGCCGCGGATCGGACTTCTCAACATCGGCGAGGAGGACATGAAGGGGCACGAAGTGGTGCAGTCGGCGCATGCGCTGCTCGGCGCGAGCGGCCTCAACTACGTCGGCTTCGTCGAGGGGGACGACATCTTCTCCGGCGACGTCGACGTGGTGGTGACCGACGGCTTCACCGGCAACGTGGCCCTGAAGACCATGGAAGGCGTGGCGGGACTGATCGCCGACCGGCTGCGCCAGGAGTTCCAGGCGTCCTTCCTCGACCGGCTCGCCGGCGCGGTCGCGCGGCCGGTGCTGCGCCGTGCCGCGGCCGGGCTCGATCCGCGCCGCTACAACGGGGCCTGCATGGTCGGGCTGAGCGGCATCGTGGTAAAAAGTCACGGCAGCGCCGACGGTGTCGCCTTCGCGCGCGCCATCGGTACGGCGTCGCTGGCGGCGCGCCGCGGGCTCACGGGACACATCGCGCAGGCACTCGCCGTACAGGGGACCCCCGCTTGATCTACTCGCGTATCGCCGGCACCGGCTCGCATCTGCCCGAGAAGGTCGTGAGCAACTTCGACCTCGAGAAGATGGTCGACACGAGCGATGAGTGGATTCGCACCCGTACCGGCATCGAGCGGCGTCACATCGCCGCCGACGGGGAGACCACGGTCGACCTGGCGGAATTCGCCGCGCGGCGCGCCCTCGATGCGGCCGGCATCGCGCCCGCGGACGTCGATTTCATCGCCTTCGGCACCACCACTCCGGACCTGGTGTTTCCCAACTGCGGCGTGCTGCTGCAGGCACGCCTCGGCTGCCGCAACGTGCCCGCCTTCAGCGTCGAGACCGCCTGCGCGGGCTTCATGTACGCGCTGTCGATCGCCGACAAGTACGTGCGCGCGGGCGAGGCCAGGCGCGCACTGGTGATCGGCGCCGAGACGCTCTCGCGCATCACCGACTGGAGCGACCGCTCGACCGCGGTGCTGTTCGCCGATGGCGCGGGCGCCGTGGTGCTCACGCCGGCGGCCGAGCCGGGCGTGCTCTCGACGCACTTGCACGCCGATGGGACCTACAAGGACCTGCTCTACTGCGCCGGCGGGGTCTCGCGGGGATTCGGGCAGAAGCTCGCGATCTCGATGGCGGGAAACGAGGTCTTCAAGGTCGCCGTCACCAAGCTCGGCCAGGCGGTCGATGAGACGCTCGCCGCCAACGGCCTCGATCGCGGTGCGCTCGACTGGCTGGTTCCGCACCAGGCGAACATCCGCATTATCCAGGCCACGGCGCGCAAGCTCGACATGCCCATGGAGAAGGTCATCGTCACCGTCCAGGAGCACGGCAACACCTCCGCCGCCTCGGTGCCGCTCGCGCTCGATGTGGCGGTGCGCGACGGCCGCATCCGCCGCGGGCAGCTGCTGCTGCTCGAGGCTTTCGGCGGCGGCTTCACCTGGGGCTCGGCCCTGGTGCGCTACTAAAAAAAACGCCGCGCATGAGCGCGGCGTTTCTCACCGGTTTCGACCTCTCGATTACTTCGATACCGACCGCTTGAACATCCGGTCGATCTTCTCGTTCGTCGCGTCACAGCACGACTGACTGGCGTGTGCCGCAGCCAGGGCCTGATTGGCCGTGCTCTGCGCACCGCTGGCAGCCTGTCCGGCCGAGGAGGCCGCGCTGTTGGCGGCGTCAGCGGCGCTCTTCGCAGCCGACGTCTCGCTCTGGGCCTTGGCTAACTGGGCCTTCAGGTCATCGATCTGTGCCTGGATGGGCTTCAGATCCGTGCAACCTGCCATTCCCACCACCAGCGCCGCGGCAGCTACCGCTTTCACAATGCTCGCGCACTTCATACAAGTCCCCTTTGGGTTGTTGATTCGGGATGTCTTGATAACCGATGCGATTCCGGTGGGCAAGTTCCGCCGTCTTCGCCGCGCGCCACTGCACCAAATTTGCCGCGGGATTGCAACTGCAACAACACCTATGTCTTTGGCTCGCGACGCTTGCGCGCGAGTTTGGCGCGGCGTGCCGCGCGTCTTGCTGAACGGCGACTGAACGCAGTTTGCAGCTGGAATTTGCGGCATTGCGTGCGCACGCGAGGCGCGGCATGCGCGCGCGATCGCGTGTCGCCGATGTCGCGATGTTGCGATGTCAGGGTTCCTTAAGAATTTTTAATCGCACCGATTCGACCGCCGCAGCGCGCCTTAAGGACACGCACGGCGCGCGCGGCTGCGCGTCGCAGGGCAGGGGCGGGCAGTGCGGTGCCGCGCCCGCAATGCAGCACCGGCGTGCGTGCCCGCGCGCCGGCGGCGCGCACTCGCTGACGTGAACGATGGCTTGGCGGGAGTGAGGCCCGGCGCATCGGCATGGCCGTGAGAGCGCCTGCGGCCGCGGGGTGCCGCCATCCGGGAAGGTCAGCAGAGCGGGGCTTGCCGAAGCGCACGATCTGGATATAATTACAGTAGCTGTATATATAAACAGGCAGGCTCGAAATGTCCGATCTTACCCCCCGCCAGACACAGATCCTGCGCCTCATTCAGCGATTCATCTCCGATACCGGCATGCCGCCCACGCGGGCCGAGATCGCCCACGAGCTCGGCTTCCGCTCGGCCAACGCCGCCGAGGAGCATTTGCGGGCGCTCGCCCGCAAGGGCGTCATCGCGCTCGTGCCCGGCACCTCCCGCGGCATTCAGCTGCGGGACACGATCCGTGAGCAGATGGGCCTGCCGCTCATCGGACGGGTGGCCGCCGGCAAGCCGATCTTCGCCGAGGAGAACTTCGAGGCGCGCCTCGCGATCGACCCGGAGGTTTTTCAGCCGCGCCCCCACTACCTGCTCAAGGTCACCGGCATGAGCATGAAGGACGCCGGCATCCTCGATGGCGACCTGGTCGCGGTGCACCGGACTTCCGAGGTTCGCAGCCGCCAGATCGTGGTCGCGCGACTCGAGAACGAGGTGACCGTGAAGCGCTATCGCCAGGAAGGCTCGGTCGTGTGGCTGCTGCCCGAGAACAGCGAGTTCGAGCCGATCAGGGTGGACCTGAAAGAGCAACCGCTGCTCATCGAAGGCATCGTGGTCGGTGTGGTGCGCCGGGGCCGCGCGAGCGGATTGATGTGATTTCCATGCGCCTATGGACGGCGATCCGAAGCTCGCTCGACTGCTCGAGCATCCGGCCCTCTGGCGCGGCCGCAGCGCCGCACGCCTCGCGGTACTGCCGAGCGGCTGCACCGCTCTCGATGAGCTCCTGCCCGGTCGAGGCTGGCCGCGCAGCGGACTGATCGAGATTCTCACCGCACGTTTCGGCAGCGGCGAGCTGTACCTGCTCTTGCCGCTGCTCGCGGCCGTGACGCGCGCCGCGGGGGCGCGCTGGTGCGTGTGGGTGGCGCCGCCCCTCATGCCGTTCGCGCCGGCGCTCGCCGCGGCGGGCGTGGTGCTCGATCGCGTGGCCGTGGTCGGGGGCGCGCGTCCGCTGTGGGCTTGCGAACAGGTGCTGCGCTCCGGTGCCTGCGATGTGGCGCTCGCCTGGGCGAGGGCTCCGAAGGTGCGCGAGCTGCGCCGGCTGCAGCTCGCGGCCGAGCGCGGCCGGACACTCGGGGTGTTATTTCGCCCCCGCAGCGCCGCCCGGGAAGCATCGCCTGCGGTGCTGCGGCTGGGTCTCGCGCCCTGCGCCGCCGGCGTGCGTGTGACGCTGCTGAAGGGCCGCAGCGCCGCTCGCGGCACGATCGAGCTCCCCTGGCCTCATGAGCGGCCGGCGCGGCCACGCGGCTGAGGCATGGCGCCGCTGCCGATACCCGCCGGGAGACTGCCCGAGGACCGTGAGCCGCCGCGCACCGCTCCCGCGCCGCGCGTGGTGCCGCTCACGGCGCGCACCCGGCGAGCCGCACCCACCCCGGCGGGGGCGGCGGCGGAGCTCTGGGCCGGCATCCAGCTGCCTGAAATCGCACCCGCCGACGCCCTGCAACGGCTCGCGCGCCGCGCCCTGCAATACACGCCGCGCGTCAGCCTCGAGCCGCCGGACGGCCTGCTGCTCGAGGTGCAGGGGAGTCTGCATCTGTTCGCGGGCGTTGCGGGTCTGCGCCGCGCCCTCGCACAGGAGTGCCGGCGTCTTGGCATGGCACCCGTGCTGGCATTCGCGCCCACGCCGCTCGCGGCACTGGCGCTCGCCCGGGCCGGCAAGGCGCACGCCGTGCTCGATGCGGCGCAACTCGTCGGGCAACTCGCCACGCTGCCGCTTGCGACGCTGCGCTGGCCCGAGGAGGTGCTCGGGCGCCTCGCCCGCTGCGGGGTGCGCACCGTCGGTGCGGCGTTGCGCCTGCCGCGCGCTGGCTTCGCACGGCGCTTTGGCACCGCGCAGCTCGCCACGCTCGATGCCCTCACCGGGCGTACCCGGGATCTGCGCAGCGCCTTTCGGGCGCGCGTACGGTTCCGCCGCCGCCGCGAGCTCCTCTGCGAGCTCGAGAGTCATCAGGCCATACTCGCCACGCTCGCACCGCTCATGGCCGAGCTCGGCGCGTTCCTCACGGAGCGTCAGTGCGGCCTCCTCGAGCTCGAATGCCGGCTCGAACACCGGCATGCGCCGCCGACCTGTTGTGTGCTGCGGCTCGCGGCGCCGCTGGCCGATGCGCAGCGCCTCGCGGCGCTCCTCGGGGAGCGTTTAGGGGTGCTCTCGCTGGCCGAGCCGGTGCGCGGCTGCGAGCTGCGCACCGCCGCCCTGGTGCCGCAGCGGACGGATTCACTGCAGCTGTGGCAGCCCGGCGAGCACGGCGGTGCGCTCTCGAGCGAGGCGTCCGGCCTCATCGAGCGGCTGCGCGTGCGGCTCGGAGCCGAAGCGATCCATGGCCTGATGCTCCTCGAGGGACATCGGCCGGAGAAGGCCTGGGGCAAGACCGCGCCGCCGGCCGACAGCGGCTGCGGCTCCGCGCCGCGCAGCGGCGCGACCCGGGGCTCATCCCCCGTGTCCCGCCGTCCGCTGTGGCTGTTGCCGGCGCCGCGGCCGCTGACGGTGCGCGACGGGTTGCCGCGCCGGCGCGGTCCGCTGCGCCTCATGGGCGAGCCGGAGCGGATCGAGACCGGCTGGTGGGACGGGGAGGAGATCGCGCGCGATTACTACACCGCCACGGACAGCCACGGAGTACTCCTGTGGGTGTTTCGCGAGCGGCAAGCGCCGCACGGGTGGTACCTGCACGGAGTGTTCGGGTGAGGCGTGACGCGCTACGCGGAATTGCACTGCATTTCGAACTTCACGTTCCTGCGCGGCGCCTCGCACCCGCACGAACTGGTGGAGCGGGCGGAGGCGCTCGGCTATACGGCGCTCGCGCTCACCGACGAGTGCTCGGTGGCCGGCGTCGTGCGCGCGCACATGGCGGCGCGCAACCGGCGGGTGAAGCTCATCGTCGGCGCCGAGTTCCGCCTCGGCTGCGGCCTGCGGTTCGCCGCACTCGCGATTGACCGGAGCGGTTACGGGCGGCTCTGCCGGCTCATCACGCGCGCGCGGCGCGCGGCGCACAAGGGGCAATACACCCTCACGCGCGCCGACCTCGAGGCGGCGCCACTGCAGCAGTGCTACCTGCTGTGGCTGCCGGGGCCACGGATCGA
The DNA here is from genome assembly GCA_035523985.1 of Steroidobacteraceae bacterium. Classification (GTDB taxonomy): domain Bacteria; phylum Pseudomonadota; class Gammaproteobacteria; order Steroidobacterales; family Steroidobacteraceae; genus 13-2-20CM-66-19. The sequence continues at coordinate 47,733 of DATKPR010000152.1, forward strand.
AGCCGCCGAGGCCCGCTGGCTCACGGAGCGCTTCGCGGGACAGCTGCGCATCGCGGTCGAGCTGCTGCGCGACGGCGCCGACGGCGCGCGTCTCGCCGAGCTCAGCGCGCTCGGTGCCGAGCTCGGCGTCGCACTGGTCGCGAGCGGCGACGTGCACATGCACGTGCGCGCGCGCCGCCGTCTGCAGGACGCGCTCACGGCGATCCGCCTCAACCTGCCCGTGGCGCAGGTCGGCGGGCGACTGCATCCGAACGGCGAGCGCTATCTGCGCGAGCCCGCGCGTCTCGCGCGGCTCTATCCACCGCGGCTGCTCGAGGCGGCCGCCGAGCTTGCCGACGGCTGTCACTTCTCGCTCGATGAGCTGCGGTACGAGTATCCGCGTGAGATCGTGCCGCCGGGCGAGACGCCGGCCGGTTACCTGCGCCGGCTGACTTACGAGGGCGCGGCGCGCCGCTGGCCGGGCGGCATTCCCGGCAGCGAGAGCCGCGCCATCGAGCACGAGCTCGCCCTGATCGGCGAGCTCGGCTACGAGCCGTACTTCCTCACCGTCTACGACATCGTCGCCTTTGCGCGCGCGCAGGGGATCCTCTGCCAGGGCCGCGGCTCGGCCGCCAACTCGCGCGTGTGCTATTGCCTGGGGGTCACCTCGGTCGACCCGCAGCGCGGCGCGGCGCTGCTGTTCGAGCGCTTCATCTCGCGCGAGCGCAACGAGCCGCCCGACATCGACATCGACTTCGAGCACGAGCGGCGCGAGGAAGTGCTGCAGTACGTCTACCGCAAGTACGGCCGCGAGCGCGCGGCGCTCGCTGCCACCGTCATCATGTACCGGCCGCGCAGCGCGCTGCGCGATCTCGGCAAGGTGTTCGGGCTGACGCCGGCGCAGAGCGGCCGGCTCGCCGCGGTCATGCAGTGGTGGGACGGCAGCACCACCATCCCCGCGCGGGTCCGGGAGGCCGGGTTCGACGCGGACGGGAGCCTGCTCGGGCGGCTGTTGCCGCTCGCCGCCGAGCTCACCGCATTCCCGGGCTTCCCGCGCCATCTGTCGCAGCACGTCGGCGGCTTCGTGATTGCGCAGGGGCTGCTCGAGGAGCTGGTGCCGATCGAGAACGCCGCCATGCCCGAGCGCACCGTGGTGCAGTGGGACAAGGACGACCTCAATGACCTGGGCCTCCTCAAGGTCGATCTGCTGGCGCTCGGCATGCTGACGGCATTGAAACGCGCGTTCGCGCTGGTGAACGGCTTTCGCGGTACGCGGCACGGGCTCGGCGAGCTGCCCGCCGAGGACCCGCGTGTCTACGACATGATCTGCCGCGCCGACACCATCGGGGTGTTCCAGATCGAGTCGCGCGCGCAGATGGCGATGCTGCCGCGCCTGAAGCCCCGCAACTACTACGATCTCGTCATCGAGGTGGCGATCGTGCGCCCGGGACCCATCCAGGGAGAGATGGTGCATCCCTACCTGCGCCGGCGCTCGGGGGCCGAGCCGATCGACTATCCGGGCGAGGAGGTGCGCGCGGTCCTGCATCGCACCCTCGGCGTGCCGCTCTTTCAGGAGCAGGTGATGCAGATCGCGATCGTGGCCGCGGGCTTTAGCCCCGGGGAGGCAGACGCGCTGCGCCGCGCGATGGGCGCCTGGAAGAGGACCGGCGGACTCGATCCATTTCGCGAGCGGCTGCTCAAGGGCATGCACGAGCGCGGCTACTCGGAGGAGTTCGCGCAGCGCATCTATCAGCAGATGTTGGGCTTCGGTGAGTTCGGATTTCCGGAGTCGCATAGCCTGAGCTTCGCGCTGCTGGTCTACGACTCGGCGTGGCTCAAGTGCCACGAGCCGGCCGCCTTCGCCTGCGCGCTGCTCAACAGCCAGCCGATGGGCTTCTACGCCCCGGCGCAGCTGGTGCGCGATGCGCGCGCCCACGGTGTCGAGGTGCGTCCCGTGGACGCCTGCGTGTCGCTATGGGACTCGACGCTCGAGCGCCGCGCGGACGGCGAGCCGGCGCTGCGCTTGGGGCTCAACCTGGTGAAATCGCTGTCGCTCGCCGGGGCGCTGCGCCTCATCGAGGCGCGCACGCGCCGCCCCTTCGATGGCGTACCCGATCTCGCCACGCGCGCGGGGCTCGACCGCGGCGACCTCGAGGCCCTCGCCGCGGCCGGGGCCTTCGCCTCCCTGAGCGGCAACCGCCACCTCGCGTTCTGGGAGGTCGCCGGCAGCGAGCGGCCGCTGCCGCTCGCACCCGCCGCGCCCACGGCCGCCGCCGAAGGCCGGCCGCTGCTCGCCTCGCCCACGGAGGGGGAGGAGATCGTCGCCGACTATGGGGCGCTCGGACTCACGCTCGGCCGCCATCCGCTCGCGCTCTTGCGCGCGCGGCTCGCGGCCGCGGCACTGCTGCCGGCGAGCGAGCTGCATGCGGCCGGCAACGGCGCCACGGTGCGCACCGCCGGCATCGTGCTCATGCGCCAGCGTCCCGCCACCGCGAGCGGCGTCACCTTCCTCACGCTCGAGGACGAGAGCGGCCAGGTGAACGTCATCGTCTGGGAGCGCGTCGGGCGGGCGCAGCGCCGCGCTCTCATCGAGTCGCGGCTGCTCGAGGTGCACGGCGAGCTGCAGCACCAGGACGGCGTCACGCACCTGATCGCGCGGCGGCTCATCGACCGCACGGCGCTCCTCGGGCAGCTCGTCACGCGCTCGCGCGACTTTCACTGACGCCGCCGCAGCGCCACATGCGCTGCTGTTATGTCGTGCGCGCGCGGCGATCAAACATAGCGTGGCTGACATAACTGTGTAATGCGGCGAGGTGCGACGTGGGTCGCATTTTGCGGCCCGCGCGTCACTGTTTTGCGACAGGGGATTGCAGTAAAAAAGACGGCGGCAGAACGGATTCTCCCAACACCAAGGTCGAAAAACGGGAGCGGTTTCGATGAAGGTGCGACGCAAGCGCGCGTTGGCGTCAGCCGGCGCGGTGACACTCGGATTCCTGCTGGCGGTTTGCCTGGAGCGCGACGTGCCGCTGAGCGGCTACGTCGGGGCGGCCGTGCACACCGCACCCCGCGCATACATCGTGCAGGCCACGAGTGCGGCCGCAGCCGCGCGCGCGGTGGCGCAGGCCGGCGGACGCATCACGCGCGAGCTGACCGTGATTCGCGCGGTGGGTGCGCAGCTCGATGAGCGCGCGCTGGCGGCGCTGCACGGCGCGCGCGTCGCGCAGCTCGAGGTGTACGCCGATGCCGCGGTCGAGGCCAGCTCGCTCCCCGGGACGCTGCCGGAGACCTACTATCCGAGCGAGGTCGGGGCGCAGAAGCTGCAGGCCGGAGGTCTCACGGGCAGCGGGGTCACGGTGGCGGTGGTCGACTCGGGCCTGTGGAGTCAGCACGGCCCCGATCAGAGCGCCCCCGGCGAGGGGACCAGCCGCATCGTGGCGCAGTACGACGTGCTGGCCGCGAACGGCGTGAGCGCGGCCGCCTCGCTGGTCTCGGCCAACAGCGCCAATGCCAACGACCTCTACGGACACGGAACGCACGTCAGCTCGATCATCGCGAGCAGCGGCGTTGCGACGACCGGAAACTTCCAGGGCGTGGCGCCCGGCGTCAACCTGGTAGCGGTACGCGTGCTCGACGCCAACGGCACCGGCACCTATTCCAATGTGATCGCGGGCATCCAGTGGGTCATCGCCCAGAAGGCGCGCTACAACATCCGCGTCATGAATCTCTCGCTGAGCGCGCCGCCGCATTCGTTCTACTGGCAGGATCCGCTCAATCAGGCCGTGATGGCCGCCTGGAATGCCGGCATCGTGGTGGTGGCGGCGGCGGGCAACTTCGGCCCCGGGCCGCAGACGATCGGCGTGCCGGGCAACGTACCCTACGTGATCACCGTGGGCGCGGTCACCGATAACTATCACCCGCTGCAGCCGGGCCAGTACAAGCTGGCCTCGTTCTCGTCCACGGGCCCGACCTACGAGGGCTTCGTCAAGCCTGAGGTCGTCGCCATGGGCGGGCACATCCTCGCCTACGCGCCCGACAACGGCACGCTGGCCGAGGAGTTCCCCCAGTGGGTCGAGCGGCCGTACGACGACTTCACGATGTCGGGTACGTCGATGGCGACGGCGGTAACGAGCGGCGTGGTGGCGCTCATGCTCGAGCGCAGCCCCACGCTCAGCCCGGATGACGTCAAGTGCCGGCTGATGTCGGGCGCCGAGCCTGCCGTCAACGCCGACGGCACGCTCGCCTACACGGTATTCCAGCAGGGCGCGGGGCTCGTCAACGCCTACAACTCCGCATACGGCACCGCGAGCGGTTGTGCCAATCAGGGCCTGAACGTCGCCGCCGATCTCTTCGGCTGGCAGCATTACGGCGGCCGCGGCGACTACAACCCCAACACGCACGAGTACTACATCCTCGCGGTGGGCTCGGGGAGTGGCTCGGCGGGGCTGCTCGGCGGCGTCGGCAGCCTGGTCGGCGGCCTCGGCACGACGGTGTCGAAGGTTCCGGTGCTCGGGCCGGTCCTCGGGCAGCTGCTGTGGGGCGTCGCGGATCTCGGCGATGGCTTGCTGTGGAATGGCGGCTACTCCGCGGCGAGCGGCTACACCTGGAGCAGCGGTTACCCGTGGAGCAGCGGCTACACCTGGAGCAGCGGCTACCCCTGGAGCAGTGGCTATACCTGGAGCAGCGGCTACCCCTGGAGCAGCGGCTACACCTGGAGCAGCGCCTACACGGGCGTCGAGCTCCCCGCGCAGCAGTAGCCGGCCGCGCGCGTGCGCCGCCGCACCCTCATCGCCGCCGCCGCCGCGCAGCTCGCGCTGTGCTCAGCCGCGGCGCCGGCGCTGGCGGCGGCGCCGGTTGCGGCCACGCGGCCGATGTATTTCGAGCACCTGACGATGCGCGACGGACTCTCGCAGAGTACCGTCGACTGGATCCTGCAGGACTCGCAGGGCTACCTGTGGCTCGCGACCGAGAGCGGACTCGACCGCTACGACGGCAACTCCGTGCGCGTCTATCGCCGCGAGCGCGGCAACCCGCATGCGCTCGCGAGCGATTACATCTGGACCATCGCCGAGGACGCGCACACCGACCTGTGGCTCGCCACCGACGGCGGCGGCGTCGCCCGCTGGCAGCGCAGCACCGACCAGTTCCAGCTCTTCAGGCACGATGCCGCGCGCGCCGACTCCCTCGCCAGCGATCAGGTCCGCACGCTCCTCATCGACACCGCGGGCATCTGGGTGGGTACGCTCGATGCCGGCCTCGATCTGCTCGATCCGCGCACCGGCGCGGCCCGTCATTTCCGCCATCAGGACGGCGCACCGCACTCGCTGCCCGCCGACAAGGTGTTCGCCCTCTACCGCGACAGCGCCGGGCGCATCTGGGTGGGCACCGATGGCGGCCTGAGCCTCTACGATGCGGCGAGCGGCGGCTTCGTCAACTACGGTCGCAGCGCCGACGGCGCCGGGCTCTCCGACCTGCAGGTGCGCTCGATCGGCGAGGACCACACCGGGGCGCTGTGGATCGGCACGCGCCGCGGCGGGCTCGACCGCCTCGAGCCGGGCAGCGGCCGTGTCACCGCGTTCCGCCACGATGCGGCGAACGCGCGCTCGCTCAGCAGCGACTTCGTGATGGCGATCCTCGAGGACCGCTCGCAGCGGCTGTGGATCGCCACCACCGAGGGACTCGATCTGTTCGATCGGGCCTCGGAGAGCTTCGTGCGCTACGGCAACGATGCCGCCAATCCGCAGAGCCTGCGCGACAGCGCCGTCATGGCGCTCTACCAGGACAGCGGCGGGGTGCTGTGGGTGGGCACGCGCTCGGGCGGCGCGAGCCACTGGAACCCGCAGAGCTGGCGGCTCGGGCACTACGCCAGCGCCGCCTTCCATGACACCCAGGTGAGCAGCTTCGCCGACGACGGAGCGGGGCGCGTGTGGGTCGGAACGATCGGCGCCGGTCTCGTCGAGATCGACGCGCGCACCGGTGCCGAGCGGCGCTTCGGCCAGGACACCGCGGCGCTGCGCCTGAGCGACGACCGTGTCATGGCGCTGCTCTACGACCATCACGGCACGCTCTGGGTGGGCACCATGACGGGCGGCCTCGATCAAGTGGATCTGGCGAGCGGCAAGGTACGCGTCTGGAAGGCCTCCGAGAGCGATCCGCAGGCACTGCCGGCCGATGGCGTGATGACCCTCTATCAGGACCATCTCGGCAACGTGTGGGTGGGGACCTTCGGCGGCGGCATCGCCCGCATCGCCCCGGCAAGCGGTGCGCTCACGCGCTACCCGGTCGGGGCCGGCGCGGCCGCTTCCCTGAGCGACGGCCGCGCCAGCGCCATCGCCGAGGATGCCCTCGGCAACCTCTGGATCGGCACGGTCGGCGGCGGGTTGAACCTGCTCGACCGCGCGAGCGGAAACTTTTATCACTACCGCCGCGACGACCGGGACCCGGTCAGCCTCTCGGACGACGCGATTTATGCGCTGCACGTCGACCGGCGCGGCGATCTGTGGGTCGGCACGCGCTCGGGCGGCCTCGACCGCATGGTCGGCAGCTCCGCCGCGCCGCAGTCCGTGCACTTCGACAACTACGGCGCGACTTTGCCGAGCCGCGCGGTGTTCGGCATCGAGTCCGACGGGGAGGGGTGGCTGTGGCTCGCGACCGCCAATGGCCTCGTGCGTCTCGATCCGCGCACCCGCGACCTGCGGGTCTATCACGAGTGGAACGGGTTGCAGGGCGAGGAGTTCCAGTTCGGCGCCTACTACCAGGATCGGGACGGGAACCTCTTCTTCGGGGGCAGCAACGGCTTCAACGCCTTCGCGCCCTCCGCCGTCGTCCCCAGCCCCAATCCGCCGCGCGTGGTGCTGACCTCGGTGATGCGCCTCAATACGCCCCTGCCCGAGCAGGATCTGCCCGGGACGGGTCGCCCGCTCGAGCTTGCCTACGACGACAAGCTGGTGAGCTTCGGCTTCGCGGCGCTCGATTTCACCTCGCCGGCCAACAACCGCTACGCCTATCGCCTCGATGGCTTCGACTCGAGCTGGATCGACGCCGGCGCGCTGCACCGCGCGACCTATACCAACCTCGCCGCCGGCGACTACACGCTGCGGGTGCGGGCGGCGAACGCCGATGGCGACTGGAGCCCCGCGGCGCTCGCCATCCCGGTGCACGTGGCCCCCGCGCCCTGGAATACCCCGGCCGCCCGGGTGTGCTACGCGCTGGCGGTGCTCGCGCTGCTGGCGTGGGTCTGGGTGCAGCAGAGCGAACGGCGCCGGCGGGCGCTGCGCTACAGCCGCCACCTCGAGGAGACCGTGCAGCAGCGCACCCACGAGCTCAAGGAGCGCAACGCGCAGCTGCAGGTGCTGTCGCGCGCCAAGAGCGACTTCGTCGCGCGCATGAGCCACGAGTTGCGCACGCCGATGAACGGCGTGCTCGGCATGACGAGCCTGCTGCTCGACACGCGCCTCGACGCCGCGCAGCGCCGCTTTGCCGAAGGGATTCACCGCTCGGCGGACTCGCTGCTCGCGATCGTCGACGACGTGCTCGATCTGTCGAAGATCGAGGCGCGGCGCCTGGAGCTCGATCCCACCGATTGCGATCTGACCGAGCTCATCGAGCAGACCGCCGAGGTGCTCGCGCCGCGCGCCAGCGGCAAGGGTGTGGAGCTGCTGGTCGACCTGCCGCCCGAGCCGCTGCCGCGCGTGCGGGTCGACGCGCTGCGCCTGCGGCAGGTGCTGCTCAACCTCGGCGGCAACGCCGTCAAGTTCACCGAGCGCGGCGAGGTGACGCTGCGGGCCGTGGCCCTCGGCGTGACCCACGGCATGCGCCCGGCTGCTGCGAAGGCCGATGAGCACCTCACCGGCAGTACCCTCAAGGTGCGTCTCGAGGTCGCCGATACCGGTATCGGCATCGCGCCCGAGAACCACACGAAGATCTTCCAGGAGTTCGCCCAGGAGGACGCCTCGACCACGCGGCGCTTCGGCGGCACGGGGCTGGGACTGGCGATTTCGCGGCAGATCGTCGAGCTGATGGGGAGCCGCCTCACGATGGCGAGCACGCCCGGGGCGGGCTCGAGCTTCGCCTTCGAGCTGACCCTGCCGGTGAGCGCCGCGCAGCGGCCGCGCAGCGCGCCGCCGCTGAAACTCGGCGGCCTGCGCGTGCTGGTGGCGGACGACAACGCCGCGGCACGCGTGCTGCTCGCCAATGCATTGCGTGCCTGGGGCGCGCGCCCGACGCTCGCCGGCTCGCTGCAGGCGGCGCTTGTGGAGCTGCGCGGCGGGGCCTACGAGGCGGTGATCGTCGACGATCCGCTGCCGGACGGCGACGCCCGGCAGCTGCTGCAGGGTCTGCGGGCCCTGGGGGGCGCGCGTCCGCGGGTGATCCGCCTGGTCGGCTTCGCCAGCCTCAAGCCGGTGGCGGCCGAGAGCGAGCGCCAGGACTGGTTCGACGCGGAGGTGACCAAGCCGCTGCGCCTCGGGCAACTGCACGCCGCGCTCCTCGGTGAGCCGGGCGGGGAGGCCGAGGCCGCCGCAACCGCAGACGCCGGGCCGCGGGCACCCCTCGCGGGCCGCGTGCTGGTGGTCGAGGACCAACCGCTCAATCGCGAAGTGGCCGACGGCATGCTGAGCTCGCTCGGCGTCACGGTCGACACCGCCGCCAACGGGGCCGAGGCCCTCGAACGGCTGCGGCGCGAGTCCTTCGACCTGGTGCTGATGGATTGCGAGATGCCGGTGATGGACGGCTTCTCGGCCGCCCGCGCGTTGCGCAGCGGCGAGCCACAGGGGCGGCATCTGCCGGTCATCGCGCTCACCGCCGACGTGACCCGCGAGGGCCGCGAGGCGTGCCTCGCGGCCGGGATGGACGATCACCTCGGCAAGCCTTTCACGCGCGAGGCACTGCGCGCGACGCTCGAGCGCTGGCTGCCGGCCTCGCACCCGCAGGCGCCGGATGCGGCCGCTGCCGCGCCCACTGGGGCGGCCGAGCCCGCTGCGGGGGCCGAGTCCGCGGCAGCCGCCGAGCCCGATGCAGCGGCCGAGGTCCTCGATCGGGGCACGCTCGAAGCCCTGCGCGCGCTGCCGTTGCGCGGCTCGCAGACCATGCTGAGCCGCGTCGCGGCCACCTATCTCAGCGACTCCGAGCGCCTCCTCGATCGCATCGAGCGGGCCATCGCGGCGGGGCAGGCGGGCGAGCTCGCCCAGGCTGCGCACGCCTGGCGCTCGTGCAACGGCAACATGGGCGCACTCGGACTCATGAATCTGTGTCGCGAGCTCGAGAGCTGTGCCCGCGCCGGGGAGCTTGCCGGGGCGCAAGCGCTGCTGCGGCTGCTGCGCCAGGGGTACGCCCGGGTCGGCGAGGAGCTGCGCGGCGAGCTGCGGAGGTCCGCGTGAGGCCGCCCCGCACCCGCGTGCTGGTCGCCGACGACGATGCGATGTTGCGCGAGATCGCCGTCGCGATGCTCGAGAACGCCGGCTTCGCGGCCGAGGCGGTCGCGGGGGGCGAGGCGGCGGTGGCCGCGTGCACCGCCGGCATGCCGGATCTGGTACTGCTCGATGTGGAGATGCCCGACGGCAACGGCTACCAGGCCTGCAGCCGCATCCGCGCGCTCCCCAATGGACGCGAAGTGCCGATCGTCATGGTGACCGGATTCGACGATGCGGCATCCATCGACCTGGCGTACGACGCCGGCGCGACCGACTTCGTGGTGAAGCCGATCAACTGGCCGCTGCTCGCGCACCGCGTCCGCTACGTGCTGCGCGGCGCGCGTGCCCAGGCGCACATCCACCGGCTCGCCTATTTCGATGCGCTCACCGGGCTTCCCAACCGCGAGTGGATCAGCGAATACCTGGCGCGCTCGCTCGAGGCCGCCGCGCACAGCGCGCAGCAGGTGGCGCTGCTGTTCATCGATCTCGATCAGTTCAAGCGCATCAACGACACACTGGGGCACGAGACCGGGGATGCGCTGCTCTCCCAGGTCGCGACCCGCCTCGGCGCGGCGCTCGGCTGCCCCGGGGCCGGCGCGCAGCTCGCGCGGGTGGGCGGAGACGAGTTCATCGTGGTGCTCACCGGCGACACCGACGTCGAGGCGGCCTCGCAGTGCGCGCAGCGCGTGCAGAGTGCGCTCGCCGCCCCGTTCGTGCAGGGGGGCTATGAGTTCGTGGTGACGCCGAGCGTCGGCATCGCGCTCTATCCCGAGCACGGCACCGACGTACAGACGCTGCGCAAGAACGCCGACCTCGCCATGTACGAGGCCAAGGCGGGCGGCCGCAACCAGTTCCGCCTCTACTCGAGCGCCATCAACACCCGGGCGGTGAAGCGGCTATCGCTCGAGATGGAGCTGCGGCGGGCGTTCGAGGACGGCAAGCTCGAGGTGTATTACCAGCCGCAGTACGCGGCGGGGAGTCTGGAGCTCGCCGGGGCGGAGGCGCTGCTGCGCTGGTTCCATCCGCAGCGCGGCCAGATCTCCACCGCCGATTTCATCGCGGTGGCCGAGGAGACCGGCCTCATCGGCGACATCGGCCGCTGGACGCTCGGGCAGGTATGCCGCGACCTCGCGCAGTGGCGCGGCGCCGGGCTCGCGGTACCGGCGGTGTCGGTGAACGTCTCGGGCCGCGATTTCCTGCGTCAGGACGTGCTGCTGCGCCTGTCGCGCGTGGTCGAGGAAGCGCGCCTGCCCGCCTCGCTGTTCGAGCTCGAGCTCACCGAGGGAGTGCTGATGCAGGACGTCGAGAGCGGGCAGCGCTCGCTGGCGGCGCTCAAGGAATACGGCTTCGCGCTCGCCGTCGATGACTTCGGCACCGGCTACTGCTCGCTCAACTATCTGAAGCGCTTCCCGCTCGATACCCTGAAAGTGGACCGCGCTTTCGTCAACGACATCACGGCCGACCGCGACGACGCGGCCATCGTGCGTGCCATCGTCGGACTCGGGCACAATCTCGATCTGAAGATCGTGGCCGAGGGGGTCGAGACGCTCGAGCAGCTCGAATTCCTGCGCGCCGTGGGCTGCGATCTGGTGCAGGGTTACCTGATGAGCCGTGCCATCGAGGCACGCGCCTTCGCGCAGCTGCTGCGGGCGCCGGAACGCGCGCTCCCGGGGGCGGGCGCCGGCACGGCGCGCGAGGCCGCCGGCGGCGGCGGCGGGTGACCGCGGGCGCTGCCGCGGCTCAGGCGCCGCGGGACTTGCGCCGCCTCTTGCGGGGCGCGTCGCCCGGTTCGCCGATCTCGTAATCCTCGAAGTCACTGGTGAGCTCGGCGGTGTGCTTGTCCTCGAGCAGCCGCTCGAGGCGCCGCCAGGCAGGGTCGCCGGCCTTCTGGCCGCGACGCTTGGCCAGGTCCAGGTCCTTGATGACCTGATCGAGGTCGACATCGCCCTCACCGACGACGGGCTCGTCGGCTTCTTCATCCTCGAACTCGTCCGATTCCGGCTTCTCGCTCATGCGGGACGGCTGTCCGGCGGGAATTGACGGCGCGAACTTAAATCAGATCGCCGGGCGACTGCAATCCGCCCGATGCGGTTTCTGTGAACCGCGTCCGGATCGGGGTCAGTGGATCAGGTCATTCATCTCGAAGATGGGCAGGAGCATTGCAAAAACGATGCCCATGACGAACAGGCCCATGACGATGATCAGCAGCGGCCCGAGCAGGCCCACCATGGCGGCGAGCAGCGCGTCGAGCTCGCGTTCCTGGCTGATGGCGGCCCGCTCCAGCATGCTCTCGAGCTCGCCGCTCGATTCGCCGCTCGAGATGAGGTGGATGGTCATGGGGGGGAACATGCGGCTCACGGCCAGCGAGCGCCCGATGGGAGCGCCCTCGCGCACCCGCGCCGCCGCGTCCGCCACCGCATCCCGCATCGGCAGGCTGGTGACGACCTCGCCCGCGATGCGCAGCGCCTCGAGCACCGGCACGGTGCTCGCGGTGAGAATGCTGAAGGTGCGGGTAAAGCGCGCGGTGTTGAAGCCGCGCGAGAGCTTGCCGACCAGCGGTACGGTCAGCACGAAGCGCTGCACCCGGCGCTTGGCGGCCGGGTCGCGCAGCCAGCGGCGGAACAGCCACACCGCCAGCACCGCGCCCGCGAGCAGATACAGGCCGTTGTGACGCAGGTAGTCGCTGGTGGCGATCAGCACCCGGGTGATGAGCGGCAGCTTGCCCTTGGCGGACTCGAACACCGCCACCACCTTCGGTACCACGAACACCAGCAGCCCCGAGACGATGGTGAAGCACATCACCGTGAGAACGATCGGGTAGAGGAGTGCGGCGAGCACCTTCTGGCGGATCAGCTCGCGGCTCTCGGTGTAGTCGGCGAGCCGCTCGAGCACGTTGTCGAGGTGCCCGGCCTGCTCGCCGGCGGCCACCGTCGCCCGGTAGATCTCGGGGAACACCCGCGGGAACTGCGCGAAGCCGTCGGCGAGCGTGCGACCCTCCATGACGCGCGAGCGCACGCCGAGGACGATGCTCTGCACGCGCGGCCGCTCGGTCTGCTGCGACACGGCGAGCAGCGCCTCCTCGAGAGGCAGGCCCGCGCGCACCAGGGTGGCGAGCTGGCGGGTGAAGAGCGCGAGATCGGTCGGCGAGACGCGCCGCAGGAGGCTGAAGGAGCGCTGCGCCCGCGCCTCCTTCTGCGCCACCTCGGCCACGGTGACCGGCAGCAGCTGCTGCTCGCGCAGCAGCTGGCGGATGTGGCGCGGCGTATCGCCCTCGAGGATGCCCTTGCGTTCCTTGCCGACGCTGTCGAGGGCCGTGTATTCGAAGGCTCCCATGGGCGTTTAGCGGCTGCCGGAGCCGGGCGCCGCGCCGCTAGTCCTCACGCGTGACCCGCAGGATTTCCTCGAGCGTGGTCTCGCCGCGCAGCACGCGGGCGCGGCCGTCGTCGCGGATCGACGGGGTGCTCTGGCGCGCATGGCGCTCGATTTCGTGCTCGGACGCGCCGTCGTGGATCATGTCGCGCATCGCATCGTCGACCACGATCAGCTCGTAGATGCCGGTGCGGCCGCGATAGCCGCCGCCCGCGTCGCGCCCCGGGCGATAGAGCGTCGGCGCGGGGTCGTTGGGACTGAGGTTGAGCAGCCGCCGCTCGCGCTCGCCGGCCTTGAAGGGCTGCTTGGTGTCGGGGTTGAGCACCCGCACCAGGCGCTGGGCCAGTACTCCGATCAGCGAGGAGGAGAGCAGAAACGGCTCGATCCCCATGTCGCGCAGCCGGGTGATGGCGCCGGCGGCGGTGTTGGTGTGCAGCGTCGAGAGCACCAGGTGGCCGGTGAGGCTCGCCTGCACCGCGATCTGCGCGGTCTCGAGGTCGCGGATCTCGCCGATCAGCACCACGTCCGGATCCTGGCGCAGGATGGCGCGCAGGCCGCGCGCGAAGGTCATCTCCACCTTGGTGTTGACCTGCGTCTGGCCGATGCCGTCGATGTAGTACTCGATCGGATCCTCGACCGTCATGATGTTCTGCGTGTTGTCGTTCAGACGCTCGAGCGCGGCGTACAGCGTGGTGGTCTTGCCGGAGCCGGTGGGGCCCGTGACCAGCAGGATCCCGTGGGGCTTGTGGATCAGCTCATCCATCGCGTCCTGGGTGCGCTGGTCCATGCCGAGGGAGTTGAGCTCGAGCTTGCCGGCCTGCTTGTCGAGCAGGCGCAGCACGACGCGCTCGCCATGGCCGGCGGGGATGGTCGAGACGCGCACGTCGACCGCGCGGCCGGCGACCCGCAGGCCGATGCGCCCGTCCTGTGGCAGGCGTTTCTCGGCGATGTCGAGTTTCGACATGACCTTGACGCGCGACACGACCGGCGCTGCGACCGCGCGCTTCAGCTGCAGCACCTCGCGCAGCACGCCGTCGACGCGGAAGCGGATCACGAGGCGGTTCTCGAACGGCTCGATGTGGATGTCGGAGGCGTTCTCCTTGACCGCCTGGGTGAACACGGCGTTGATCAGGCGGATGGTCGGCGCGTCGTCCTCGCTGTCGAGAAGATCGGCCTGCTCGGGCAACTCCTGCGCGAGGTGCGCAAGATCGGTGGTCTCATCGAGCGTCTCCGCGGCCTGCATGGCATCGGAGCCCGCTTCGTAGGCGCGGCGCAGCAGCAGGTCGAACTCCGCCTCCGCAACGCGCTCGATCTTCACCGGGCAGCGCACGTAGCGGCGCACCTCGGCGAGCGCCTGCGGCGTGGCGTTCTCGCGGCAGACGCACTCGGCGACGCCCCCGGCCACCGCGCGCACCAGCACGCCGTGGCGCTTGGCGAACGCGAAGGACAGCCGCCGCTCGGCGGGCTCCGCCACGAGCGTGCCCGGCGTCCTCTCGGGGGTTACCGCGTTCACGCCGGGTGCCTCAGGGCTTGGGCGGCTGATCCGCCGGGGTAGCCGCGGGGGTGTCGGGCGCCGGGGTCCCGGGCGCTGCGGGCGCACCGGCCGGCGCGGCCTGCCCGGAGGGCGGCGCTGCGGCCTGGCCGGAGGGCGGCGCTGCCGCCGGTTGCCTCACGCCCTGCCCGGACCCGCCGGCGGGCAGCGGCGGCAGGGCGCCGCGGCTGACGCCCGGCAGCAGCGGCACGGCCTCGTGGCTGCCCATCTTCTCGATCTTCCTCTGCTCATCGAGCATGTAGTTGTACTTGAGGTCGGTCTCGTAGGCCGCCTGCGCGGCATCCCGCAGGATCTTCGGGCGCAGGAAGATCATGAGGTTGTTCTTGGTGTTGCTCTCGTTGCGCGTCTTGAACAGGTACCCGATGATCGGAATCTGGCCGAGGAACGGCACCCGATTCTCGCCCTTGGTGGTGTTGTCTTCGGTGAGCCCCCCGAGCACCACGATGCCGCCGTCGTCGATCATGACGGTGGTGCTCACGGTACGCTTGTTGGTGACGAGGTCCACGGCGCCCGCGGGCTTCTGGCCGATGGTGGAGCTCTCGATGGAGATCTTCAGCAGTACCGCGTTGCCCTCGGGCGAGATGGTGGGGGTGATCTTGAGGATGGTGCCGACTTCCTCGCGCTGAATGGTCTGGAACGGATTGACCGCGCCGCCCACCACCGCGGTGTTGTTGGCGGTGTACTGCCCGGTGATGAACGGCACCTCCTGCGCCACCTTGAGCTCGGCTTCCTGGTTATCCATGGTGACGGCCGAGGGGGTCGCGATCACGTTGTCGTCGGTGTCGGCGCGGATCGCGCGCAGCACGGCGGCGAAGTTCGCGCCATTGCTGCCGCCGACGCGGCCGATGCCGAGGGTCGTGCCCTGCAGCAGCGTGGTGCTCACGCTGGCGGGGCTCGCGACCGCGCTGGCGAGGTCGACGATGCTGGTGCCGCCGACCGGGCTCACGAAGGCGCCCGCCGGCACGTTGCTGCCATTGACGAACGCCGCCCAGTTGACGCCGAGCTCGGCGTCCTTGTCGAAGTCGATGTCGGCGATGATCGCCTCGACCAGCACCTGCGGACGGCGGATGTCGAGCTTGTCGACGATGTCCATGACCGCGTGCATGATCTTCGGCGGCGCGGTGATCACCAGGGCGTTGTTCTGCGGGTCCGCCCACACCATCGCGTTCTTCTCGGCGGCCAGCTGCGGGTTGGCCGCCTGGCCGGCGCCGCCGGGACCGGCCGCCTGCGCGATGCCGGTGATCTGTTCCTTGAGCTTCGGCGCGAGCTTCTCGGCGTTGGCGTAGTGCAGGTAGCGCACGCGGGTGTCGCCGCCACCGCCGAGCGGTGTATCGAGGTGCGCGATCAGCGCCCGGATGCGCAGCCGCTGCGCCTCCTGGCCGCTGATCAACACGCTGTTGGAGCGCTCATCCGCCACGACCTTGACGATGCTGCCTTCGGCGGCGGCGCCCTGGTAGAGCGAGTTCACCACGCGCACGATCTCGGCGGCCGAGGCGTTCTGCAGCGGCACGATCTCCGGGTCCTGGTTACCGACCTGGTCGATGCGGCGGATGATGCGGATCATGCGGTTGACGTTGCTCGCATGATCGGTGATGACCAGGATGTTGCCGGCCGCGTAAGCCACCAGCGATCCGTACTGCGGCACCATCGGCCGCAGGATCGGCACCAGCTGTGCGGCGCTCACGTTCTTGACGTCCAGCACCTGGGTGACGATCTCGTCCGAGGTCGCGCTCACATGGTCCGGCAGATCGATCGAGGGACTGGTCTTGGCGCTGGTGTCCGGCATGATCTTCACGACGTTGCCCTGGGGTAACGCGATGAAGCCGTAGACCTGCAGGATCGACAGGAACGCCTCGTAGAACGCCTCCGGCGTCATGGCCGTCGAGGACAGCATCGTCACCTGGGCACGCACCCGCGGATCGATGATGAAGTTCTTGCCGGTCGCCGCGGCGACCGCCTCGGCGACCTGCGTGATGTCGGCGTCCTTGAAGTTCGGCGTGATGCGCTCGGCCGGCTGTGCGGCGGCGAGCGCACCCGCGAGCCCGAGGGCGAGCGCGCACAGGGTGAATGGACGAAGACGGTTCACTGAGTGGGTCCCCCGGGGAAAGCGCGCCGCAGCTATTGACTGTCGTGCGGCGGAGTAGTGCCCTGCGGCTCCTCCGCAGGCGCAACGGGCGCCGGGGATGCGTTCCCCGGCATGCCGGCCGGGGGCGTCCCCGCGGGCTCGGCTCCCGTCGCCTGCGGGGTGGCGCCGAAGGGCTGCGGCAGCCCCTGGCCGTTACCGCCCAGGCCCGGGCCGCCGCTGAAGGGTCCCGGTTGCAGGCCGGTGGCCGCTTCCGCTTCCTGCGCGACCTGGGCGATGTTCAGCGTCAGGTCCTGCTGCTGGTTGTTGCGGATGACGGTGACGCGTGCCTCGGACGAGTTGGTGAGCGTATTGAGGATCGCCTGGCCGCGGTCCTGGTCATCGAGGGGCGTGCCGTTGATGGCCACGACCTCATCGCCCGGCCGCAGCCCGAGGCGGGCGAAGGCGAGGCGATTGCGGCCGGGATAGACGCGGAAACCCTTGACCTTGTCCCCGTCCATGACCGCCTGCGGCCGCAGCAGGTCCGCGATCAGCCCGGGCTGCTCGGTGAACGCCCTGCGCATGCGGTCGACCACCGGGCTCTGAGTGGGTAGCGCCGCCGCCGAGGGCGCCGGCGCCGCGCCGCTCGTCTGGCGCGGCAGGACCAGGGACTCGAGCTGTCCGTTACGGTCGATGATGACGCGATCGGCGTACACCGAGTGCAGCTTCACCCCGCCGACGACGGTGTCGCCAACCGCATGCACTTTGGCGCTTTGTGCGTTCGGTCCCAGGATTGCGAGGCCGCTTTGTGGATCATCACCGGCGATGATCCCGGTAAGGACCAGGGGAGCGCTCGAGACCGGCGCATTGGTTTCGTCCTGCCTCGGCGCCGGGGCGGCGCCGAAGAGGTGGGCGTTGGCGATGGCGCTCGCGTCGACCATGCGCGCCGGCGCGCCCGGACGCGGGGGCACGAGGCTGGCGTGGGTGCCGCGGTCGGCGCCGGCGAGATCGGTCACGATGAGCGCGGCCTGTACGCCGATGGCGAGCGCGAGGAACCAGGTCGCAACGCGCGGCCCTTCGGTGAGCAGCAGTGTCCGCCAGCGCTCCGGAGGCGGCAGACCTTCGAGCCAGGATGCGGCGTTCATGAGGCCAAAAGCATGAGCTTAGCGGAGCTTATCCAGTGTACTCGGCGCGTGCGGAGCACCCGCCGCGCAAGGGTGTCCGTGGAGCGCTGGCCTAATCATACGGGCGCAGCGCGAGCGCTCTCAAGTAATTGTTTTCGCAGAAGTATGCACGCGACATTGTCACGCTCTTGTGTTGCCGTTTCGCGACCCCTATAAAGAAGCCCATGCCCGAGCAGCATCCGGTCCGTCCCGACTCCGGCATCGCCGTCGAGGAGGCGCAACCGGAGGTCAAACAACCCCCTTTGTACCGGGTCGTGCTGCTCAATGACGATTACACCCCCATGGAGTTTGTGGTCGACGTGCTGGAAAAGTTCTTCGGCCTGGACCGTCCGACCGCCACCCGCATCATGCTCGAGGTTCATACGAAGGGTAAGGGCGTCTGCGGGGTATTCACATATGAGATTGCCGAAACTAAGGTGGCGCAGGTGACGACCTACTCCCGCGATCATCAGCACCCGCTGATGTGTACCCTGGAAGAAGCCTGAACCGGAGGCGCGGCTAAAGTGCTGTCGAACGAACTGGAATACTGCCTCAACGACGCGTTCCACAAGGCCCGCGAGGCGCGTCACGAGTACCTGACGGTCGAGCACCTGCTGCTCGCGATCCTCGACACCCCGAAGGTGCGCGAGGTGCTGCGCTCATGCGGCGTCGACTTCGCCAAGCTGCGCGATGAGCTCAAGGAGCACATCGAGCAGTCGACGCCGCGCCTCGAGGAGGGTGAGGAGCGCGAGGTGCAGCCGACGCTCGGTTTCCAGCGCGTGTTGCAGCGGGCGTTGTTCCACGTGCAGTCGAGCGGCAGGAAAGAGGTCGGGGTGACCAACGTGCTGGTCGCCATCTTCAGCGAGAAGCAGAGCCACGCGGTATTCCTGCTCAACCGCCAGCACGTCACGCGGCTCGACGTCGTCAACTACATCTCGCACGGGCTCTCGAAGATCGCCGAGGAGAAGACCGACAAGGAAGACGGCCAGCCGGACGCCGAGCGCGACGGCGAGGGCGGCAGCGCGCTCGAGAAGTACACCACCAATCTCAACCGCCTGGCACAGGAGGGTCGCATCGACCCGCTCATCGGCCGCAAGCTCGAGGTCGAGCGCACCATCGAGATCCTGTGCCGCCGCCGCAAGAACAACCCCCTCTACGTCGGCGAGGCCGGCGTCGGCAAGACCGCGATCGCCGAAGGGCTGGCGCGCCTGATCGTCGAGGGCAAGGTGCCCGAGGTGCTCGCCGACTGCACCATCTTCGCACTCGACATGGGCGCGCTCATCGCCGGTACCAAGTATCGCGGCGATTTCGAGAAGCGGCTGAAGGGTGTGATCACCGAGCTGAAGAAGCTTCCCGGCGCGGTGCTGTTCATCGACGAGATCCACACCGTGATCGGCGCGGGCGCGGCCTCCGGCGGCGTGATGGACGCTTCCAACCTCATCAAGCCGGTGCTCTCGAACGGCGAGATCCGCTGCATCGGCTCGACCACCTACAGCGAGTACCGCGGCATCTTCGAGAAGGATCATGCGCTCGCGCGGCGCTTTCAGAAGATCGACGTGGTCGAGCCCTCGGTGGCCGAGACCATCGATATCCTCTTCGGCCTCAAGCCCCGCTTCGAGGAGCATCACGGCATCACCTACGCGGACGCGGCGCTCAAGGCCGCCGCCGAGCTCGCCGCCCGCCATATCAATGAGAGGCACCTGCCCGACAAGGCCATCGACGTGGTGGACGAGGCCGGCGCGCGCGCACGGCTGAAGCCCGTCGCCGAGCGCGAGCCGGTGGTCGAGGTGCGCCACATCGAGGACGTGGTGGCTCGCATGGCGCGCATTCCCGCCAAGAGCGTGTCGGTCTCCGACAAGGAGATCCTGCGTAACCTCGAGCGCAACCTCAAGCTCGTGATCTTCGGTCAGGACAAGGCGATCGAGGCGCTCGGCGCCGCCATCAAGATGGCGCGCTCCGGGCTCGGGGAGTCACGCAAGCCGGTCGGCAGCTTCCTGTTCGCCGGTCCCACGGGCGTCGGCAAGACCGAGGTCACGCGGCAGCTCGCCATCGCCATGGGCGTCGAGTTCCTGCGCTTCGACATGTCCGAGTACATGGAGCGCCACACCGTGTCGCGTCTGATCGGCGCGCCGCCCGGCTACGTGGGCTTCGACCAGGGGGGGCTGCTCACCGAGGCCATCGCCAAGCATCCGCACTGCGTGTTGCTGCTCGATGAGGTCGAGAAGGCGCACCCGGACGTGTTCAACCTGCTGCTGCAGGTGATGGATCACGGCACGCTCACCGACAACAACGGGCGCAAGGCCGATTTCCGCCACGTCATCCTCGTGATGACCACCAACGCCGGTGCCCAGGAGATGGCGCGCACCGTCATCGGCTTCACGCATGCCGACAACACCACCGACGGCATGGAGTCCATTCGCCGCATCTTCAGCCCCGAGTTCCGCAACCGGCTGGACGCGGTGATCCAGTTCGCCTCCCTCGACGGCGCCACCATCGAGCGCGTGGTCGACAAGCTGATACTCGAGGTGGAAGCGCAGCTCGAGCAGAAAGGCGTGTCGATCACGCTCGACGACGCCGCGCGCCGCTGGGTCGCGGGCAAGGGCTACGATCCGAAGATGGGCGCGCGTCCCATGGCCCGCACCATCCAGGATTACATCAAGCGGCCGCTGGCCGAGGAGCTGCTGTTCGGGCGGCTCGCGGGCGGCGGACACGTGAGCGTCTCCGTGAGGGAGGACGGCTCGGAACTGGTGCTGCACTGTGAGCCGGCGCAGGCGCCGGCGGTTACGGCCTGAAGTCCCGTCGGACGGCGGCCTATCGACCGCGGTAGATGATGCGGCCCTTGGTGAGGTCGTAGGGGGTCATCTCGACGGTGACCGCATCGCCGGTCAGGATGCGGATGTAGTTTTTACGCATCTTGCCCGAGATGTGCGCGGTCACGACGTGGCCGTTCTTGAGCTTCACGCGGAAGGTCGTGTTGGGCAGGGTCTCGACGACCTCGCCTTCCATCTGAATCGCGTCTTCTTTGGACACAGGAGCCTTAAAGGGCTGCGGGGCGCGAATTGGAGCACAAAGGCCGCTCCCGTGGCAATTTGCCGCTCAGACGAGCGGTGCCGGCTCCACCGCCGGCTGCTCGCGCAGCAGGCGCTGGAACTGGCTGCGCGCAATGGTGCGGGCGCCGAGGCTTGCCAGATGGCGCGAGTACAGCTGGCAGTCGATCACCACGATGCTGTTGCGCAGGCACAAAGCCACCAGATGCGCGAGTGCCACCTTCGATGCGTCGCGCACCGCGCTGAACATCGATTCCCCGAAGAACACGCCGCCGAGGCGCACGCCGTAGAGGCCGCCGGCGAGGGCGCCGTTGCGCCAGGCTTCGATGCTGTGGGCCCAGCCGAGCCGATGGAGCCTCAAGTAGGCGCTGCGCATGTCGGGGGTGATCCAGGTGCCGGGACTGGCGGCGCGCGGCGCGGCGCAGCCGTCGATGACCGCCTCGAAGTCGCGGTCGACCGAGGTGCTGAAGCCGCCGTTGCGCAGCGTCTTGGCGAGGCTGCGCGGGCAGCGGAACTCCCCGGGGAACAGCACCGCGCGCGGGTCCGGCGACCACCAGAGCACCGGCTGACCCGGCGAATACCAGGGGAAGATCCCGCGGCGGTAGGCGGCGAGCAGCCGCTCGGGCGACAGATCCCCACCCGCGGCCAGCAGTCCCGGCGGGTCCTCGAGCGCCTGCTCGGGCGGCGGAAACCACTCCGGTGCATCGTGGGCCGAGATCCAGGTGACGGTCTTCATGCGCCACCGCGCGCCGCGCGCCGCCCGCGATACGGGACGTGCTCCTGGATCTCGAGCGCGTAGCTCTCGACCGCCGCGCCCTCGCGCTCGAGGTACTCGGCGATGGCGCTGCGGAACTGCCGGTCGGCAATGTAATGCGCCGACCAGGTGAGGGTCGGCTCGAAGCCGCGGCTCACCTTGTGCTCGCCCTGGGTGCCGGGCTCGAAGCGCGCGATGCCGCGCTCGAGGCAGAACTCGATCCCCTGGTGATAGCAGGCCTCGAAATGCAGGCTGTGATAGTCGGCGGCGGCGCCCCAGTAGCGGCCGTACAGCGCCTGCTGCCACCAGAAGAAGATCGCGACCGCCACGACCTCGCCGTGATGCATGGCGAGCTTGACCATGAGGGTCTCGGGGAGCGTGCGCGCGATCTCGGCGAAGAATTCGCGCGTGAGATAGGGCTCGTGCCCGTGGCGCAGGAACGTGTCCCGGTGCAGCGCGTAGATGCGCTCGAGGAGCGCTGCATCGAGCTCGCCGCCGAGGCGCGTCTCGAAGCGCACACCGCTCTCGTGCACCCGGCGGCGCTCGCGGCGCGCTTTCTTGCGCTTCTCGGCGGTGAAGGACCCGAGGTATTCCTCGAAGCTCGGCCAGCCGCGGTTGGTCCAGTGGAACTGGCAGTCGCGGCGCATCAGCCAGCCGGCGCGTGCGCAGGCCGCGCGCGCCGGCTCATCGAGGAACAGCGCGTGCACCCCCGAGAAGCCGCCGGCGTCCGCCTCGCGCTCGAGCGCGCCGAGCAGGCGCGCGCCTATCTGCGCGCTGTCGAGCCCGGGGCGCACGAGCAGGCGCGGTCCGGTGGCGGGCGTGAACGGCGTCGCCAGGGTGAGCTTCGGATAGTAGGGGCGGCCGAGCCGTGCGTAGGCCTGCGCCCAGGCGAAGTCGAAGACGAACTCGCCGTAGGAATGCGTCTTCACGAAGGCGGCGGCGGCGCCCGCGAGCCCGTGCCCATCGCGCAGCGCGAGATAGCGCGGCCGCCAGCCGGTGCCGGCACCCAGGCAGCCGCCATGCTCGAGCGCCGCCAGGAACTCGTGGCGCGCGAACGGCTGCCCGCCGCCGAGCGCATTCCACTCGCGCGCCTCGAGCTCATCGATGCTGGAGCGGAACTCGAGGCGGACGGCGCTCATGTGGCGCGGCGCTTAGCCGTGGCTGCGCGCGTCCAGCGACTCGAGGTAGCGGTCGGCATCGAGCGCGGCCATGCAGCCGGAGCCCGCCGAGGTCACGGCCTGCCGGTAGACGTGGTCGGCGACGTCGCCGGCGGCAAACACGCCCGGGACGCTGGTGGCGGTGGCATCCCCGTCGAGGCCGCTCTTCACCGTGATGTAGCCGCCGCGCATCGCGAGGTGGCCGTCGAAGATCGCGGTGTTGGGCGTGTGGCCGATGGCGACGAACAGGCCCGTCACCTCGAGGTCGCGCCGCGCGCCCTCGGGGAGTGCGCGCAGGCGCACGCCGTTGACACCCTGGGCATCGCCCAGCACCTCCTCGACGGCGTGATTCCACACCACGGACATCTTGCCGGCCGCCACCTCGCGGAACAGGCGATCCTGCAGGATCTTCTCGGAGCGCAGCTTGTCGCGCCGGTGGATGAGCGTCACGTGTTGCGCGATGTGCGCGAGGTACAGCGCCTCCTCGACGGCGGTGTTGCCGCCGCCGACCACCGCGACGCGCTGCCCGCGAAAGAAGAATCCGTCGCAGGTGGCGCAGGCGGACACGCCGCGGCCGCGGAACTGCTCCTCGGACGGCAAACCCAGGTAACGGGCGCTCGCGCCGGTGGCGACGATGAGCGCATCGCAGGTGTAGGCGCTCGCCTCGCCCGTGAGGCGCAGCGGGCGCGCGGAGAAGTCGACCGCCACGACATGGTCGCTGACGATCTCGGTCGCGAAGCGCTCGGCGTGCCGCTGCATGCGCGCCATGAGCGCCGGACCCTGCAGTCCCTCGACGTCGCCGGGCCAGTTGTCGACGTCGGTGGTGGTCATGAGCTGACCGCCGGAGGCCATGCCGGTGATGAGCAGCGGCGTGCGGTTGGCGCGCGCGGCGTACACGGCGGCGCTGTAACCGGCCGGTCCCGACCCGAGGATAATCAAGCGGCTGTGGCGGGTTTTCGCGGGGGTCATCTGTGCCATCGGTGCATGGTACCTAAGCCCTATAATGCGGGCCGTCTATCTTAAGATGGGGCGACGGGAATTGGCTGAGACGCAGGTTCAGGCACGCAACGGCTCCCGCCTCACGGCGGCGGTGTCCCGCGCCCTGCGCGAAAGCGCGGTGATCGCGATCGGCATCGTCGCGCTCGTGCTCTTCATGGCGCTCGCCAGCTACAGCCGCGACGACCCCGGATTCTCTTATACGGGCAGCGCCGCGCCGATCCACAACCGCATCGGGGTCGTGGGCGCCTGGGTGAGCGATGCGCTGTTCTTCCTCTTTGGCTGGCCGGCGTTCCTGCTGCCGGTGGTGCTGGCGGTCGCCGCCTGGGCGCTGCAGCGCCGGGTCCAGGGCCTCACCGTCTCGCGCATGAACACCGCCGTGCGCGTGGCCGGGTTCGTGCTGCTGCTGGCGGCGAGCTGCGGCCTGACGACGCTGCACTGGCAGGCCGGCATCCTGCAGGAGACGGCCGGCGGCGTGGTCGGGCGGCTGGTGGGCAACGGGCTCGCCGCCTGGCTCGATTTCCTCGGAGCGACGCTGCTGCTCATCGCCGCCTGGATGGGCGGCATCTCGGTGGCGTTCCACGTCTCCTGGCTCACGGTCATGGACCGCCTCGGGGCGCTCGCCTGGGGCGGCATCGGCTGGCTGCGCGCGCGCTGGGCCTCGCGCAAGGACGCGGCCGAGGGCCGCGAGCGCCGTCAGGCCCGCAAGGAGGCGGTGGAGACCGAGCAGAAGAAATCGGCCACGCGCGCCCCGCCGCGCATCGAGCCGCCGCGGCCGGTGGTCGAGAAGAGTGCGCGGGTCGAGCGCGAGCGGCAGGTGTCGCTGTTCGATCCGCCCAAGGCCAACGAGCTGCCGCCGCTGAAGCTGCTCGACGACCCGCCGGTACGCGAGCCGCTGTACTCCGCGGAGGCGCTCGAGGCGCTCTCGCGGCTCGTGGAGATGAAGCTCAAGGACTTCGGCATCGACGTCGAGGTGGTGGCGGTGCAGCCGGGCCCGGTGGTGACGCGTTTCGAGCTGCGCCCGGCGCCGGGCGTCAAGGCGAGCCAGATCACGGCGCTCGCCAAGGACCTGGCACGCGCGCTCTCCGTGCTGTCGGTGCGCGTCGTCGAGGTGATCCCCGGCAAGAGCGTCATGGGCCTCGAGATCGCCAACGAGAAGCGCGAGATCGTCACGCTCGGGGAGATCATCCGTTCGCGCGCCTACGACGAGATGCACTCGCCGCTCGCGCTGGCGCTCGGCAAGGACATCGGCGGCCAGCCGGTGGTGGCGGACCTGGTGCGCATGCCGCACCTGCTGATCGCCGGTACCACCGGCTCGGGCAAGTCGGTGGCACTCAATGCCATGGTGCTGTCGCTCCTTTATAAGTCGACCGCCGAGCACGTGCGGCTGATCATGATCGACCCGAAGATGCTGGAGCTGTCGGTCTACGAGGGCATCCCGCACCTGCTGGCACCGGTGGTCACCGACATGAAGCAGGCGGCCAACGCGCTGCGCTGGTGCGTGGCGGAGATGGAGCGCCGCTACCAGCTCATGGCCGCCCTGGGGGTGCGCAACATCTCCGGCTTCAACCGCCGCGTGAAGGACGCGCTGGATGCCGGCAAGCCCATCCGCGACCCGGTGATGATGCTGCGGGCCGCCAACGACCCGAGCATCGACCAGCGCGAGATCCAGGACCTGGCGCCGCTCCCCTACATCGTGGTGGTGATCGACGAGCTCGCCGACCTCATGATGATCGTCGGCAAGAAGGTCGAGGAGCTGATCGCGCGCCTGGCGCAGAAGGCACGCGCCTCGGGCATCCACCTGGTGCTGGCGACCCAGCGTCCCTCGGTGGACGTCATCACCGGCCTCATCAAGGCCAACATTCCCTGCCGCATCGCCTTCCAGGTGTCCGCGCGCGTCGACTCGCGCACCATCCTCGACCAGATGGGGGCGGAGACGCTGCTCGGCCATGGCGACATGCTCTACCTGCCCCCGGGCACCTCGCTCCCGACGCGCGTGCACGGCGCCTTCGTCTCCGACCAGGAAGTGCACCGCGTGGTCAACGCGCTCAAGTCCAGCACGCCCCCGGACTACATCGAGGAGGTGCTCTCCGGGCCCAAGGCCCCGATCCCGGGGCTGCCGGGCGAGGAGGGCGAGGGCGGCGGCGGGGCGGGGGAGGACGCCGAGTCCGACCCGCTCTACGACGAGGCGGTGAAGATCGTGACCACCGAGCGCAAGCCCTCGATCTCCTACGTGCAGCGGCGGCTGAAGATCGGCTACAACCGCGCCGCGCGCCTGCTCGAGGCGATGGAGATCGCGGGCCTGGTGGGCCCCTTGCAGGCCAACGGCGCCCGCGAGGTGCTGGCCCCGGCGCCGCCGGAGGGCTGACGCCGATGCGTGCCCATCCGCGGCGCCTCAGGGCGCAGGTCCTGCTCGCTGCCGGCCTGGCGCTGCTGCCGCTGCTGACGCGGGCGGCCGGCACGCCGCTGGATGCCTACCTCGACAACCTGAAGACGCTGCGGGCGAGCTTCCTGCAGACGCTCGCCGACCCGCACGGGCGCGAGATCGACCGCGCCACCGGCACCCTCATCGTCGCGCGCCCGGGGAAGTTCAGCTGGGACATCCACCCGCAGGGCCCGACCGGGACCGCGACCGGGGAGGGCCAGCTGATGGTGTGCGACGGCACCAACCTGTGGTTCTTCGACCGCGACCTCAAGCAGGTCACGGTGAAGCCGGTGGACTCGGCCCTGAGCGCCACGCCGGCGATGCTCCTGTCCGGCACCGCTGACCTCAGGCAGAACTTCAAGCTGTCGGCGGCCGGCTCGCGCCTCGGGCTCGAGTGGGTGCTGGCCGAGCCGGTCGCCCCGGATGCCGACTTCCGCAGCGCGCTGTTCGGGTTCGCCAACGGCGAGCTCAAGCGCATGATCGTCGAGGACAAGCTCGGCCAGACCGCGACCATCATCTTCGACCGGGTCACCCGCAATGCCGCGGTTGCCCCGGCCGAGGTCAGCTTCAGCCCGCCCAAGGACGCCGACGTGATCGGCGTGCCGCACCCTTAAGCGCCGGCGATCGTGGGCCCGGCGGACCTGTTCGACGAGGAGACGCTGCGGCCGCTCGCCGACCGCATGCGGCCGCGCAACATCGGCGAGTTCGTCGGCCAGCAGCACCTGCTCGGGCCCGGCAAGCCGCTCGCCGCGGCGATCGCCGCCGGCAAGCTGCACTCGCTCATCCTGTGGGGGCCTCCGGGCACCGGCAAGACCACGCTCGCACGGCTGATCGCGCAGGCCTGCAACGCGCAGTTCATCCCGCTCTCGGCGGTGATGGCCGGCGTCAAGGACATCCGCGCGGCGGTCGAGGCCGCGCGCAGCGCGCGCCGCGCCGACCGCCGCCCGACCCTGCTGTTCCTGGACGAGGTGCACCGCTTCAACAAGGCGCAGCAGGACACCTTCCTGCCCTACCTCGAGGACGGCACGCTCACCTTCGTGGGCGCGACCACCGAGAATCCCTCGTTCGAGGTGGTGAGCGCGCTGCTCTCCCGCGCGCGCATCTACGTGCTGCGCGCGCTCGCGGTGGGCGACCTCACGGGCCTGCTGCGGCGCGCACTCGAGGACCCCGAGCGCGGGCTCGGCCGCGAGCAGCTGCGCGCCGAGGACGAGGCGCTGGAGCTGCTGGCACGCGCCGCCGACGGCGACGCGCGCCGTGCCCTCAACATGCTCGAGCTCGGCGCGGGCCTGGCCGCCGCCGGGGGCGAGCGGCTGCTCGGCACCGCCATCGCGCAGGAGATCGCCGGCGGCTCGCACCGGCGCTTCGACAAGGGCGGCGACCAGTTCTACGACCAGATCTCGGCGCTGCACAAGGCGGTGCGGGGCTCGGACCCGGACGCGGCGCTCTACTGGCTGTGCCGCATGCTCGATGGCGGCTGCGACCCGGTGTACCTCGCGCGGCGCATCGTGCGCATGGCGATCGAGGACATCGGGCTCGCCGACCCACGCGCGTTCGCGCTCACCCTCGATGGCTGGCAGGCCTATGAGCGGCTGGGGACGCCGGAGGGCGAGCTGGCGCTCGCCACCGGCGTCGTCTACCTCGCCTGCGCCCCGAAGAGCAACGCGGTGTACGTGGCGATGGCGGAGGCGATGGAGGACGTCACCCGGTACGGCACGCTGGAGGTGCCCATCCAGCTCAAGAACGCACCCACGCGGCTGATGAAGAACCTCGGCTACGGGCGCGACTACCGCTACGCGCATGACGAGCCCGACGCCTTCGCCGCCGGCGAGCGCTACCTGCCGGAGGGCCTGCCGGATCGGCGATACTACCGCCCCGTTCCCCGCGGGCTCGAGATCAAGATCGGCGAGGCGCTCGCGCGCCTGCGCGCCCGCAACGATGCGAAAGGTTGAACTGACGTGATCGATCCGAAGCTGCTGCGCAGCGACCCGCAGGCCGTGGCCACCAACCTCGCCCGCCGCGGCTTCACCCTCGACGTCGCCGCCCTCCAGGGGCTGGAGGACAAGCGCAAGCCCTGGACGGTGGAGGTGGACCGCCTGCGCGCCGAGCGCAATGCCAGCGCCAGGGCGGTCGGCATGGCCAAGGGCAGGGGCGAGGATGCCGGGCCGCTCATCGCCCGGGGGGAGGGCCTCACGCACGCACTCGCCGCGGCCGAGGGCAAGCTCGCCGAGGTGCAGGCGGAACTGGAGGCCTGGCAGCTCGGGCTGCCGAACCTGCTGCACGAGAGCGTCCCCGAGGGACGCGACGAGAACGCCAACCGCGAGGTGCGCCGCCATGGCGAGCCGCGCGCCTTCAGCTTCAAGCCGCGCGACCACGTCGAGGTGGGCGAGAAGCTGCGCGGCGTCGACTTCGAGGCGGCCGCGCGCATCGCCGGCGCGCGCTTCGTGGTGCTGCGCGGCCCGGTGGCGCGCCTGCACCGGGCGCTGGCGCAGTTCATGCTCGACCTGCACACCCGCGAGCACGGCTACCTGGAAGTGTACGTGCCCTACCTGGTGCTGCCGCAGGCGCTGCTCGGCACCGGGCAGCTGCCGAAGTTCGAGCAGGACCTGTTCGCGGTGCGCGGCGAGCAGGACTACTACCTGATCCCCACCGCCGAGGTGCCCGTGACCAACCTGGTGCGCGGGGAGATCCTGGCGGCCGAGGCGCTGCCCTTGAAGTTCGTGGCGCACACCCCGTGCTTCCGCTCGGAGGCCGGCGCGGCCGGCAAGGACACGCGCGGCATGATCCGCAACCACCAGTTCGACAAGGTGGAGCTGGTGCAGGTCGTGCGGCCCGAGGACTCCTACGCCGCGCTCGAGTCGCTGACGGCGAACGCGGAAGAGGTGCTCAGGCGCCTGGAGATCCCCTACCGCACGGTCGCGCTGTGCGCGGGCGACATCGGCTTCGGCAGCGCCAAGACCTACGACCTCGAGGCCTGGCTGCCCTCGCAGGAGCGCTACCGCGAGATCTCCTCCTGCAGCAACTTCGAGGCCTTCCAGGCGCGGCGCATGCAGGCGCGCTGGCGCAACCCCAAGACCGGCAAGCCCGAGCCGGTGCATACCCTCAACGGCTCCGGGCTGGCGGTCGGGCGCACGCTGGTGGCGATCCTCGAGAACTACCAGAACGCGGACGGCTCGGTGACCGTGCCCGCCGTGCTGCAGCCCTACATGGGGGGCCTCGCGCAGCTGACGCCGTAGACTATCGATAATCGATAGTCCTATACTGTTTTTCATCATGAAGCGTACGTCGCGCAAAGCCGAGCCTGCGCGCGCACGCGACCCGCTCTTCAACCGGTCCGTGGAGAAGGCGCTCGCGATCCTGGAGGCCTTCGGCGGCGAGCGGCGCGCGCGCAGCCTGGCCGAACTCGCCGCCAGCGTCGGCATGACCCTGAGTTCGGCGCAGCGCTGCGTGCACACGCTGGTGCGGCTCGGGTTCCTGCGGCGCGACGCGGGCGTGCGTTGCTGGGTCCTCACCCCGCGCGCGCTCGGGTTCGCGCACGCCTACCTCGCCGGCCACGGCCTGCTCGAGCAGGCCACGACCCACCTGGTGGACCTCAACCAGGCGAGCGGGGAGTCGGTGAGCATGTCCGAGCCGGAAGGGGAGGACATGGTGTTCATCGCCCGCTTCCCGAGCCTCAAGCGGTTCTACATCCACATGCCCGTCGGGCGGCGCCTGCCGATGTACTGCAGTGCCTCGGGGCGCGCCTACCTGTCGACGCTGCCGGCGGCCGCGGTGCAGCGGCTGTTGCGCCGCGCCGAGCTGCGGGCGCTCACCCCCCACACGCTCACCGACGTGCCGACGATCCTCAAGCGCATCGGCGAAGCCCGCGATGCCGGCTACGCCTGGACCGACCAGGAGTGCTACCGCGGCGACCTGTCGATCGCCGCCCCGGTGCTGGGGGCGGATGGCCAGGCACTGGCGGCGGTCAACATCTCCGCGCCCACCAGCCGCTGGACGCTGGCGGAGATGCGCGCGCGCCTCGCACCGCTGTTGCTGCAGACCGTGCGTGCGGCATCCGTCGGCCAGGCCATGCTGCGCAGCGCATGAAGGCGCTGACCGACAAGCCGCCGCAGGAACTGAGCCGCTCGCTCGAGTCGCGGCACATCACCATGATCTCGATCGGCGGGGTGATCGGGGCCGGGCTGTTCGTCAGCAGCAGCGCCGCGATCGCCGCCACCGGCCCGGCCATCGTCATCAGCTACCTGATCACCGGGCTGCTGGTGCTGCTGGTGATGCGCATGCTCGGGGAGATGGCGCTCACGCTGCCGAAGGTGCGCTCGTTCACCGAGTTCGCCCGCGCCGGCCTTGGGCCCTGGGGCGGCTTCGTCGCCGGCTGGCTGTACGGGTACTTCTGGATGATCGTGGTGCCGGTGGAGGCGATCGCCGGCGCCAACATCCTGCACGGGTGGCTCGCACCCCACGAGGTCTCGCCGCTGTTGCTCGGCATCGTGCTGATGGCCGTGATGACGCTGGTGAACCTCATGTCCGCGCGCTCCTACGGCGAGTTCGAGTTCTGGTTCGCCTCCATCAAGGTGGCGGCCATCATCGTGTTCATCGGGCTCGCGGCGGCGTTCGCCCTCGGGCTCAGCCCGCATGCCGGCGGCGGGTTTGCCAACCTCACCGCCAACGGTGGCTTCGTGCCCAGGGGCTGGACCGCCGTGCTCTCGGGCGCGGTCACGGTCTACTTCGCGCTCACCGGGCCCGAGATCACCACCATCGCGGCGGCCGAGTCCCGGGAGCCGGCGCGCGCCGTGGCGCGCATGAGCAGCACCGTGGTGCTGCGCATCCTGGCCTTCTATGCCGGCTCGATCCTGCTGATCGTGACGGTGGTGCCGTGGGTGCAGGTCAAGTCCGGCGAGTCGCCGTTCACCCTGGCGCTCACGGCCATGCAGTACCGGTGGGCGAGCCTCGCGATGAGCGCCATCATCCTCACCGCGGTGCTGTCGTGCCTGAACTCCGCCTTCTACGTGTGCTCGCGCGTGCTGTTCGTGCTGGCCGAGCACGGCGATGCGCCGCAGTGGCTGGTGCAGCTGAACGGCCGGCGCGTGCCCACGCGCTCGGTGTGGATGGGGAGCCTGGCCGGCGTGCTCGGGGTGCTGGCCGCCACCGCGCACTCGCAGGCGGTGTTTGCCTTCCTGGTCAACGCCTCCGGTGCCCTGATGGTGTTCGTCTACACCATGATCGTGGTTGCGCACCTGCGCGTGCGGCGTGCCCGCGAGGCGAGCGGCGCCCCGGCGCCGGCCCTCACCATGTGGCTGTTCCCGTGGCTCGACTACCTGGCACTGGCCGGCATGGCGGCCGTGCTCATCGCGATGGCCTGCACGCCGCAGATGCAGGCCGACCTGCGCGCCAGCCTGCTGACGCTGCTGGTCGCCATCGGCGCCTTCCTGGTGGTCGGCGCCCGGCGGCGCGCCCAGGCGCTGCGCAGCCCGCAGCCGGTGCGCCCATGAGCCGCCACTGCCGCCTCCGCACGCGACGCGCCACGCGCGGCCTGCGCAGCTGGATCAGCGATTCCTGAGCCCCTGGCCGTCCAAGGCGACCAGGGTGACTGCACACAGAGGGGGTGCGGCCACGGATCGATAAAGCAAATCGGGGAGAATGTTATGCGTCGCATGCGCAAGCGGATCCATAAGAATTACGGTCTCGGAAACTCGGTAGGCTGGACGGCAGCGCTGCTGCTGTGCGCCGGCGGGGCCGGCGCCCAGGAGCAGGCGGCCACCACGGAAGCCGGCGGCGGTGCCCTGCAGGAAGTGACGGTCACGGCGACCCGCCGCGAGGAGTCCCTGAGCAAGGTGCCGATCAGCATCACCGCGCTGACGCAGGCGGGGCTGGACGACCGCGGCATCAAGGACTTCCAGCAGATCGCGCGCTTCACCCCCGGCGTCAATTTCGACAACTCCGGCACCAACAACATCGCCATCCGCGGCATCTCCGGCACCGGCGGTGCGGGCACCACCGGCATCTACCTGGACGACACGCCGATCCAGATGCGCGCGCTGGCCTTCAACCCGGACGAGGCCCTGCCGAAGTCCTTCGACATCGAGCGCGTCGAGATCCTGCGCGGCCCGCAGGGCACCCTGTTCGGCGCCGGCTCCGAGGGCGGCACGGTGCGCTACATCACCGTGCAGCCGAGCGTCACCACCACATCAATGTACAGCCGCGAGGAAGTCTCCTACACGCAGGACGGCGCGCCCAGCTGGGAGGCGGGCGGCGCCATCGGCGGCCCGATCATCCCGGGCGTCTTCGGGGCGCGCATCGCGGTCTCCTACCGGCGCGACGGTGGCTACATCGACGACATCAACCCGGTGACGCTGCAGTCGACCGAGAAGAACGCCAACTTCCGCAACACGCTGCTGCTGCGCCTGGCGGGCCTGTGGCAGATCAATGACAAGTGGTCGGCGACCCCGAGCATCTACTACCAGGACCAGTACCGTAACGACATCGACAACTACTGGCCGCTGTACTCGAACCCCGACGACGGCAAGTTCGTCAATGCCGACCCGACGCAGCGGCGCGTGCCCGACCGCTTCTACCTGACCGCGCTCAAGATCAAGGGCGACGTCGGCTTTGCCGACCTCATCTCCAACACTTCGTACTACCACCGCAAGGAGCAGTCCGGCTACGAGGGCACGCTGTACAACCTGGGCTTCTACCAGCTGTACGCCTTCCCCGGTAACGACCTGCTGGACGCGCAGGGCATCCACCTGCCGCCCGGGGCGCAGAACTACACCTCGCCCTCGACCGTCGACAACGGGCAGCAGAACATCACCCAGGAGTTCCGGCTGCAGTCGAACGACCCTGCGGCGCGCTTGCTGTGGACCGCCGGCGTGTTCCTGAGCGTCAACCGACAGACCTACCTCGAGCAGATCCACGATCCGCTCC
>DATKPR010000153.1:0-4516 GCA_035523985.1 Steroidobacteraceae bacterium
GCGCTCATCATTCAGAACAAGTACCAGTTCACCCCGGCGCTGCCCTTCGTGCCCGGGAGTGAGTGCGCCGGTGTTATCGAGCAGCTCGGCGCGGGAGTCGCGCAGCTCAAACCCGGCGATCGGGTGATCGCCCTCACCGCATCGGGCGCATTCGCCGAGCGGGTGCTGGCGG
Organism: Steroidobacteraceae bacterium; assembly: GCA_035523985.1. Classification (GTDB taxonomy): domain Bacteria; phylum Pseudomonadota; class Gammaproteobacteria; order Steroidobacterales; family Steroidobacteraceae; genus 13-2-20CM-66-19. The sequence goes on from DATKPR010000153.1 coordinate 173, forward strand.
ACGCCGCCGCCCTGACTCCCTTGCCCGAGGGGGTCGATTTCGTCACCGGGTCCGCGTTCCTCCTGACCTATGGGACGGCCTATCACGCGCTCGCCGATCGCGGTGCCCTGAAGTCCGGCGAGACGCTGCTGGTGCTGGGCGCCGCCGGCGGTGTCGGGATCGCCGCCATCGAGATCGGCAAGGCGCTCGGCGCGCGGGTGATCGCGGCGGCCTCCTCGCAGGAGAAGCGTGAGATCTGCCGCGAGCACGGGGCGGATGAGGCGATCGACTACACGGGCGCGGATTTAAAGGCCGTGCTCGGTGCGCTGACCGCGGGCCGCGGGGTCGACGTCGTCTTCGATCCGGTCGGCGGCGCGTTCACGGAGGCGGCGCTGCGCAACTGCGCCTGGCGGGGACGCTACCTCGTCATCGGCTTTGCGAATGGGGACATCCCGCGCATCCCCGCGAACCTGCTGCTCCTCAAGGGGTGCGCGCTCATCGGGGTGTTCTGGGGGCGCTACGTGAAGACGGAGCCCGCGGCCTGGGCGCGCGATCTCGCCACCTTGTTTCAATGGCTCGAGGAAGGGCGCCTGCGCCCGCACATCGCCGCGCGTTATCCGCTCGAGCGCGGCGCCGAGGCGCTGGCGGCACTGCTCGAGAGGCGCGCCTCCGGGAAGCTGGTGATCATCCCGGCCGCGAATTCCTCCAGGTGATGAGCCCGGTCGCCGCAGCGCGCGTTGATGAGCGTGAGGCGCTTGAAATAATGGGAAGTCGCGAGCTCGTCCGTGACGCCCATCCCGCCGTGCATCTGCACGGCCTCCTGGCCGATGAGGCGCGCTGAGCGTCCGATGAGGAACTTGGCGGCGGCGAGCGCGCGCCGGCGCTCGCCCGCATCGGCGACGGCGAGCTTGGCACTCGCGAGATAGCTCATCGAGCGGGCGAGCTCGGCGTGCAGCAGCATGTCGGCCATGCGGTGCTGCAGCGCCTGGAAGCTGCCGATCGGCACGCCGAACTGCTTGCGCGTCTTGACGTAGGAGAGGGTGAGCGCGAGCAGCGCATCCATCGCGCCGACCGCCTCGGCGCACAGGCCCGCGATGGCCACCTCGCGCGCCGCCTCGACGAGCGCGAGCGCGCCGCCCTCGCTCCCGATCAGCGCATCCGCCGGCAGCCGCACGCCATCGAGTGCGATCTCGGCCACACCCGCGCCGTCGTGCGCGACGAGGGGGGTGCGCGTCAGGCGCTCGCTCGCGCCGGGCACGAGGAACAGCGAGAGGCCCGATGCGGTGCGCGCCGAGACCATGAGGTAGTCGGCCCCCGCGCCATCGGCCACCATGGCCTTGCGGCCGTTGAGTTCCCAGCTCCCGCCCGCGCGCACCGCGCGGGTCGCGACGCTCTCGAGCCGCCAGCGCGCGTCGGGCTCCTCGTGCGCCAGGGCGAGGCGGGTGCTGCCGGCGGCCACCCCGGCGAGCAGCTCCTGCTGCGCGGGGCTTCCGGCCCGCACCAGGATGCCGGCGCCGACGAGCGCGGTCGGCAGGTAGGGCTCGATGACGAGCGCGCGGCCGAGCTCCTCCATGACGACGAGAGCGTCGAAGGCGTTGCCGCCGATGCCCCCGAGCGACTGCGGAATGAGGAGTCCCAGGATCCCGAGCTCGGCGAACTGCGACCAGACCTCGGCGTCGCAGCCACTGCCGGCGCGCGCGATCTCCCGGCGGCGCTCGAGGGTGTACGTCGTGGTGAGAAAGCGGCGCAGCGCGTCGCGGATCTGGGTCTGCTCTTCGGTGAAGGTGAAATCCATGCGCGCTAGAGTCCGAGCATGTGCCGCGCGATGATGTTGCGCTGGATCTCGTTCGACCCCGCATAGATCGAGGTCTTGCGGTAGTTGAAGTAGCGGCCGGTGACGCCGGGCCCGAGCGGGGGACCGGCGGGCGAACCCGCCCAGTCGGCGCTCAGCGCGAGCGGCTGATGGAGCGGCGCATAGGGGCCGAGCGCCTCCATGGAGAGCTCGGAGATCGTCTGCTGGATCTGGCTGCCGTGGAGCTTGAGGAGCGAGGCCTCGGGACCGGGCGTGTGCCGCTCACGGTCCATGGCGATGACCCGCAGCACCATCACTTCGAGCGCCATGAGATCGATCTCGACTTCGGCGATCCGCTCGCGAAAGTGCGGCACCTCGATCAGCGGCCGGCCCGAGCCCGTCGGCGCCGCCGCGGCAATCGCCTTGAGCTCGCGCAAGGCGCGCTTGCTCACGCCGAGCGCCGCGTTCGAGACGCGCTCGTGACCCAACAGGAACTTGGCGTAGGTCCAGCCCTCGTTCTCCTTGCCCACGCGGTTGGCGACCGGGACCTCCACGTTGTCGAACCACACCTCGTTGATCTCATGCTCGCCGTCGAGCATCGCGATCGGGCGCACCGTGACCCCCGGGGACTTCATGTCGATGAGGAGGAAGGAGATGCCCTCCTGCGGGCGTCCCTCCTGCGCGGTGCGTACCAGACAGAAAATCCAGTCGGCGTACTGCGCGAGCGTCGTCCAGGTCTTCTGGCCGCTGACGACATAGCTCTCGCCGCGCCGCTCGGCGCGGGTCTTGAGCGAGGCGAGGTCGGAACCGGCGCCGGGCTCGGAGTAGCCCTGGCACCACCAGTGCTCGCCGCGCAGGATCCGCGGCAGGTAGTACTCCTGCTGCGCCTCGTTGCCGAAGGCCATGATGACGGGCGCGACCATGCGCGGACCGAAGGGCAGCACCGGCGGCGCCCCGGCGAGCGCGCATTCCTCCTCGAGGATGAGCTGGCGGGCGGGATCCAACTCCTGACCGCCGAAGCGGCGCGGCCAGGCGGGGGCCACCCAGCCGCGGGTGTTGAGGATCCGCACCCAGGTGAGGAAATCCTCGCGCTCGAGGCGCTTGTGGCCGAGGACCTTGTCGCGCAGCGCCGCCGGCAGTTGCGCGGCGACGAAGGCGCGCACCTCGGCGCGGAAGCGCTCCTCGCTGGCGGAGAAATTCAGATCCATCCTGACAGTCTACTATTCAACGCCTCGTTATCGTACGCTCGCACGGCGCGAATGGCCGACTTACGTCAACACCGGGAGAGGATCCGAGCGGCTCTCGCGCAGCTGCGCCGCAAGGGCTGGCGCCACTGGACGGTGGTCGTGCTGGTGCTGATCTTGGGCACGCTCGTGCGCCCCTATGTCGATGAGTATCTCGGCTTCGACAAGGTGCGCAACTGGCTCTCGCAGCGGCTGCTCGAGTGGTACTGGCAGCCGCTCGAGCCGCGCTACGTCAAGGTGCTGTTGATCGGCGACGACGAATACTGGCGCGGGAGCCTCGCGGCCCGTGTGCCGATCAAGCGGGACTATCTGGCGCATCTCGTCGATCGGCTCGATGCCGCCAACGCCGCGGCGATCGCGCTCGATTTCGACGTGCGTCTGCCGGACCCGGCGCGGCTCGCGGACTTCCCCGAGTACCGCGCCGAGACCGAGCAGCTCATTCACTCGATACTCAAGGCCGCGGAGCAGCGCAGCATCGTGTTGTCGAAGACCGTGCGCGAGGCCGGCGGCGGCCGCTATGTCCTCGAGCCCGATATCTACCAGCTGTACGGGCTCTGCAGCCGTTTCGATGGCGCAGGCCAGCTCGCCCATGCGGGGACGCCCGCCTTGCCGATCAGCGCCCGGGCCGCCCGCCACATCAGCTGCGGCTACATCGCGCTCACCCGCGACAAGCGCATGCTGCCGGCGCGGTTGCCGCTCACGGACGGGAATTTCGTCGACTCGTTTGCGCTCGCGATCGCGCGCAGCGCCAATTTCGATGAGGCGCGCAGGATCGGCTCGACGGTGCGCTACGGCAGCTTCATCCCGATGGAGAAGCTCGAGGCCTATCACGCCATCCAGTCGGCGCGGGACGTGATCGAGGGTAACGACGCCACGCTCGCGCTCCTCGAGCACAAGATCGTCGTCGTGGGCGCCGGCTGGAGCAGCCAGGCCGCGGGCCGCGGGGTGCGGGTCGACCTGCACGAGACCCCGATCGGCAGGCTGAATGGCGCGCTCATTCACGCCAACTTCGCCGAGGCTTTCCTCGATTCGCGCGCCTACCGTCACGTGCCGGGGATCGTGCTCGACGTGGCCGAGTTCGTCTTCGGCCTGCTGGCATCGGCGATATTCGCGCTCGCCGGCGGTATCGTCAGGAGCTCGCTCGGGCTGCTAGGCTTGACGGGAGTGCTGATCGGCATCCAGTGGGCCGTGATGCATCTCTTCGGTGTCTTCTTCGAGGCGTTCCTGCCCCTGGTGGGGGTCTGGCTGCATTCGATCTGGGAGCAGCTGTTCGAGCGTTGAGTCCGCCGGAGTCCGATTCCATGAATAAGAGAACGCACGCAGGGGTTG
>DATKPR010000154.1:0-103594 GCA_035523985.1 Steroidobacteraceae bacterium
TGCCGCTCGGCACGGCCGACGCCGCGCCGCGCCAGGCCAAAGGCGACGTTCTCGCCCACCGACATCATGGGGAAGAGCGCCAGGTGCTGGAACACCATGTTGACGGGACGGCGGTTGGGAGGCACGTGCGCCATGTCGCGGCCGCCGATGGCGATGGTGCCCTCATCCGGCTGGATGAAGCCCGCGATCATGCGCAGCAGCGTCGTCTTGCCGCAACCGGAGGGACCGAGGATCGAGAAGAAGCTGCCGCGCGGTACGCTGAAGGAGACGGCGTTCACCGCCGTGTGGGCGGCGAAGCGCTTGGTGACCGCGCGGACCTCAAGATCCGGCGCCGCCTCCGGCGCGGGCGTGCCCGCCGCGCTCAATCGGAGGCCTTCACTCTGTCGAGTACCTCGCCCTCGATCTCCTCGAGGCCGGGCGGGATCGCCGGGTACCACTTGATGTTCTTCAGTCCGTCGGGGAACGACTCGGCGAACTGCGCGCGCACGCGCGGGTCCATGAGCTTGTCGGCGCCCCTGGAGGCGGTGAAGTTGCCGATCGATTTCGCCACCAGGGCGGCGATCTCGGGGCGCATGATGAAATTGATCCAGGCGTAGGCGGCGGCGTCGTTGCGGCCGCGGGCGGGAAGCGCGAAGGTGTCCATCCAGGCGATGGCGCCGGATTTCGGATTGATGAACTTGATCGCCGGGTTCTCCCGGTTGAGGAGCCAGCCGCCCGAGTCCCACATCATCGCGGCCCAGATCTCCCCCGAGCGCACCCCGTTCAGCAGCTGGTCCTTGTTGTCGTAGAAGAAGCGGAAGTTTTCCTTGCAGGCCGCCAGGGTTTTTCCCACCTGCTGCATGAGCGCGGTATAGGCCTTGGTATCGTTGTAGAGCGCGAAGGGATCGTGACCCGAGGCGAGCGCGAAGGCCATGAGCGTCGGGCGCTTCAGGCGCACGGCGGTGCGGCCCTTGAGCGCCGGCGCGCACAGATCCGTGTAGTCGGCGATCTTCGTCCGCGTGGAGTTATAGATGAGCCCCTCGGTGCCCCAGACGTATGGCAGGCCGTAGAGCTTGCCCGCGACGGTCGCATTCTTCTTCACGGCCTCGAGCAGCTCCGGCACGAACTCGTCCAGCTTGACCCGGGTGAGGTCGAGGGGCTTGTAGATACGGAACTCCTGCTGCGCGCCGAAGATCCGGTCCTGGGAGGGCTGCGCCAGGTCGAAGCCGGCGCCGCCCGTGGCCCGCAGCTTCGAGATCATCTCCTCGTTGTTCGAGAGCGTGACCGCCACGTCGATGCCGGTCTCCTTCCTGAACTGCGCAATGACCTCGGGGGGTACGTAGCTCGCCCAGGTGATGATGCGCAGCGGCTCGGCGTGCGCCGGGAACGCCGCGGGCAGCAGCAGCGCGAGGTAGGCAATGAGTATGCGGCGGATCATCGGGCCATGCCCCTCCCGGACTTGCCTGGCCGTCGCGTTGACAGCCAAGTTTTTAGCGAGATAGTCTGATCGGGCTCAGATCTCGGGAAATATAACATCGCCCCCATCGCTTGTCGTCTGACCGCCGCTTCCGGGAGCCGCCACCATGCCTGAGGTACAGGGGCACCGCGGTGCGCGGGGCCTGTGGCCGGAGAACACGCTGAGCGGCTTCGCGCGCGCGCTCGAGCTCGGCGTCAGCGCGCTCGAGCTCGACTGCGCCGTGACCCGTGACGGCGTGGTCGTGGTCACGCACGACCCCGAGCTGAACCCGGACATCACCCGCGATGCGTCCGGGCAGTTCCTGAGCGGCCGGGGCGCACGCATCGTCGACCTGAGCTTCGCGCAGCTGCAGGCCTACGACGTCGGGCGGCTGAATCCGCACGCCGCCTACGCGGCGCGTTTTCCCGACCAGGAACCGATCGACGGCGAGCGCATTCCGCGCCTCGCCGACGTGCTGACCCTGGTGCGCACCGGCGGGCGCGGGCAGGTGCGCGTGTCGGTGGAAGTGAAGACCTTTCCGGAGGAGCCGGCACTCACGGCGGCGCCCGGGCCCTTCGCCGCGGCGCTGCGCGAAGTGGTGGAGGCGACCGGCACGGCGGCGATCGTCAGCGTCATGGCCTTCGACTGGCGGGTACTCACCGCCATGCAGCGTCTCATGCCGCAGGTCGCGAGGGTGGCGCTCACGGAGGAACAGCGCGGCGATGACACGGTGCGCATCGGCGCGGCGCAGCCCTCGCCGTGGCTCGGGGGCCTCGACCCCCGGCAATTCGGCAACTCGGTCGTGCAGCTGGTCAAGGCGAGCGGCGCGGCCACCTGGGGCCCGGACTACCTCGATCTGAATGCGCAGCGCATCGCCGAGGCGCACGCGCTCGGACTGCGCGTGGTGCCGTGGACCGTGAACGCCACGGCCGACATGGAGCGCCTCATCGACCTCGGAGTCGACGGCATGACGACCGACCGGCCGGACGTGCTGCGCGAAGTGCTCCTCGAGCGGGGGCTGGCCGTGCCGCCCATGCTGGCCGGGGAGGGGCCGGGGTGAGCTCGCCGCGCGTGCTCGTCATCGACGGCAACCGCGCCGCGATCCGCGAGCAGCAGGTCGCTGCGGGCGGGACGCCGAGTGGCGAGGGTTACGCACGCACGCTCGAGAGCCTGGCCGGCGTGCGCTGCGACATCGTGCGTCCGGCGGACGCGCCGGTGCGGCTCGGCCAGCCGCTGGCTGCCTACGACGGCGTCGCGATCACCGGCTCGGCGCTCAATGTGTACGACGGCGGTGCGCACATCGAGCGGCAGATCGAGCTGGCCCAGGCCACTTTCGCGGCGGGTGTACCGTTCTTCGGCAGCTGCTGGGGCATGCAGGTGGCGGTCGCCGCGGCCGGCGGGCGCGTGCGGGCGAACCCGCTCGGTCGCGAGTTCGGCTTCGCGCGCCGCATCGAGCTCAATGAAGCCGGGCGCCGCCACCCGATGTTCGCGGGCAAGCCGCCGGTATTCGAGGCGATCAGCGTGCACCGTGACGACATCGGCGAGCTGCCCGCGGGTGCGCAGGTCCTCGCCGGCAACGAGATGGGCGTTCAGGCTCTCGAGCTGCGGCACGGGCGGGGCGTCTTCTGGGGAGTGCAGTATCACCCCGAGTACAGCTTCGCCGAGATCGCCGCCTGCGCGGTGCGCTACGGCGCGAAGCTGATGGAGGATGGGCTGTTCGCCGATCGCGCCGAGCTCGAGGCCTTCGTCGCGGATCTGCGCGCGCTCGAGCAGCGGCCCGACGACCCGCGGCTCGCCTGGAAGCACGGCCTTGGACCGGCGCTGCGGCAGCAGCGGCTGAAGCTGGCGGAGCTGCGTAACTGGCTCGAGATCGAGGTGCTGCCGCGCGCCGCGCGCCGCACAAAGGACCCCGCATGAGTTTCGCCGATCATCCCGACTGCGCCCGCGCGCTCGCGCTCGCCGAGGAGCTCGCCGACGTGGCACGCCGCATCGCCGTGCGCCATTTTCGCACGCCGGTGACCGTGCAGAAGAAGAGCGACGGCACGCCGGTGACCGCGGTCGATCGCGAGATCGAGACCGAGATGCGCCGCCTGATCGGCGCCGCGTTCCCCGCCCACGCGATCCGCGGCGAGGAGTTTCCGGCGCAGGGGAGCGGCGAGTTCACCTGGGTGCTCGATCCGATCGACGGCACCAAGAGCTTCATCAGCGGATTTCCGCTCTTCGGCTCCCTCATCGGGCTCGTACAGGGCGAGCGCCCGGTGATCGGCGTGGTCGAGGCGCCGGCCACGGCCGAGCGCTGGGTGGGATGCGAGGGGCGCCGGACGCGCTTCAACGGCCGCGAGGTGCGCACCAGCGAGGTGAGCGCGCTCGGGGACGCGGTGGTCTACACCACCACGGCCGAGACCTTCAGCCCCGCGGAGCGCCGGCGCTTCGAGGCGCTCGCGATGCGCGCCGGCCTGCGCCGCTACGGCGGGGACTGCTATCTCTACGGGATGCTCGCCTCGGGCTGGTGCGAGCTCGTGATCGAGGTGCAGTTGAAGGCTCATGATTTCATGGCCGTGGTGCCGGTGATCGAGGGCGCCGGCGGCAGGATCAGCGACTGGCGCGGCGCGCCGCTCACGACCGCCAGCGACGGCCGCGTCGTCGCGGCCGCCAACGAGACGCTGTGGAGGCTTGCGGTCGAGACGCTCGGCGCGTCCTAGCCGTGGCGGCTCAGGCCGCCAGGCTCATCTCCCCCTTGACCGCCGCGCGGAAGATGCGCGCGTAGGCGGCGGCGTCCGCCGGCTGCGGATTGCCGCCGGCCGACGGGTCGAGCGCGGCTTCGCGGCCGATGGTGTCGGCGCTGCTCGCCGGCACGCCGATGTCGGCGAGCGTGTGCGGGATCTTCAGGCGCTTGCGAAAGCCGAGCACCCAGTCGAACAGGGCGCCGAACGGCTCGCCCTTCAGATCGAGGACCCGTGCCACCGTGGCGACGCGCGCCTCGATCGCCGGCCGGTTGTAGGTCATGACGTACGGCAGCAGCACGGCATTGGTGAGGCCGTGATGGGTGTTGAAATGCGCGCCCACCGGGTGGGCGATGGCGTGCACGCCGCCTAAGCCCTTCTGGAAGGCGGTGGCGCCCATACTCGCGGCCGCGAGCATGCGCGAGCGTGCTTCCAGATCCGCGCCGTGCTCGCATGCGCGTGGCAGGTAGGCCTGGATGAGGCGCATGCCCTCGAGTGCAATGCCGTCGGCGAGCGGATGGAAGCCCGGCGCGCAGTACGCCTCGAAGCAATGCACGAAGGCGTCCATGCCGGTGGCGGCGGTGATGGCCGGCGGCAGTCCGACGGTGAGCTCGGGATCGGAGATCACGACCCCGGGCATCATCAGCGGATGGAAGATGATTTTCTTCTGGTGGGTCTCTTCGTTGACCACCACGCCGGCGCGCCCGACCTCCGAGCCCGTGCCGGCCGTGGTCGGCACCGCGACCACCGGCGCGATGCCCTTGACGTCGGCGCGCGTCCACCAGTCGCCGATGTCCTCGAAGTCCCACAGCGGCCGCGTCTGTCCGGACATGAAGGCGATCACCTTGCCGGCATCGAGTCCGGAGCCGCCGCCGAAGGCGATGACCCCGTCGTGCCTGCCGGCGCGGTAGACGGCGAGGCCCTCCTCGATGTTGGCCGCCACCGGGTTGCCGCGCACACGCGCGAAGAGTCCGGTGCCGGGCACGAGTCCACGCGCACGCTGCACCATGGGCGCATCGCGCAGCCCCTCGTCGGTCACCAGCAGCGGCCGGCCGATGCCGAGCTTCGCGCACGCGGCCGGCAGCTCGGCGATGCGTCCGGGGCCCGCCCACACGGTGGTCGGATAGTTCCAGTTGGCTTTGAGGATCGCACTCACGTCGTCACCCGCAGATGGAAGGATTTGGGCCGCGTCAGGTGCTCGTACCCGACGACCGAAAGCGTACAGCCGCGCCCGGAGTCCTTGACTCCCACCCAGGCGAGCGCCGGATCGAGGTAGTCGCAGCGGTTCATGAAGAAGGTGCCGGTCTGAACTTCAGCACCGAGCCGCTCGGCGGCCGCCGCATCGCGCGTCCACACGGCCGCCGTGAGGCCGAATGCGCTGTCGTTCATGCGGGCGATCGCCTCCGCGTCGCTCGCGACCTTCATGACGCCGGCGACGGGACCGAAGATCTCCTCGCGCATCACCGCGGAAGAGGCGGGCGCATCGAGCAGCAACTGCGGCGCGAGATAGGGGGTGCCGGCGCGGCTTGCGGGGAATTCGCGCTCCTCGATGGCCGGGCGCGCACCCGCGGCGATCGTGTCCCGGATCTGCCCCCGCACGGCGTCCGCCGCGGCGGTGCGCACCAGCGGGCCGAGGGTGGTCTCGGGGTCGAGCGGGTCGCCGAGCCGGTACTGGCGGATGAGCTCGATCGCGCCCCGGGTGAAGGGCTCGTAGAGACTCTCGTGGACGTAGATGCGCTGCAGCCCGCAGCACGACTGCCCGGAGTTGAAGTAGGCGCCGTCGACGATGTTCTCGACGGCATGCCTCAGGTCGGCGTCGGCGCGCACGTACACCGGATCGCAGCCGCCGAGCTCGAGGCCGACGCCGACGAAGCGCGCGGCGGCGGCGCGCTGCACGGCGCGGCCGCCGGCCACCGAGCCGGTGAAGGCGACGAAGTCGATGCGCGCATCGCCGATGACCCGCTCGGTATCCTCGTGCGAGAGGTGCAGCACCTGGAAGACGCCGGCGGGCAGTCCTGCGGCCGCGAGGCATTCGGCGAATACCTCGGCGGCGAGCGGCGTCTGCGCCGAGTGCTTGAGGATCACGGCGTTGCCGGCCATGAGCGCCGGCACCACGCTGTTGACCGCAATCAGGTAGGGATAATTCCATGCGGCGACGGTGAAGACGACGCCGAGAGGCTCGCGGCGGATGAAGCGCCGGAAACCGGGCTTGGGTCCGGCATCGAGGTCGGCGAGCGCCCCCGCCGCGGCGCCGATCATGTAGCGGGCGCGCTCGAGGGTGCCGCGTACCTCGCTCGGCGCGAAGCGGATCGGGCGCCCCATCTGCCACGCGAGGCCCGTGGCAATCTGCGCGCCGCGCTGCTCGAATTCGCCGCAGAAGCGCTCGAGGAGCGCGGCGCGTGCGGCGAGCGGTGTGGCGTGCCAGGGGCGCTGCGCGGCGCGGGCCCGCCCGAGCGCCGCATCGATCTCGGCGGAGGTGGCGGCGGTGCGCTCGGCGTAGAGGCGGCCGTCGACCGGGGAGAGGGTCCTGATGGTGCTCATCAGATGATCTCGAAGTAGCGGGCGAGCTCCCAATCGGTGACGGCGCGGCGGAACTCACGCTCCTCCCACTCGCGGCTCGCGGCGAAGTGCTCGACGAAGGGCTTGCCGAAGAGCTCGTGCGCCGCCCTGGAGCCGGCGAGGCGCTCGGCGGCCTCGGTGAGCGTGCGCGGCAGCTGCCGTCCGGCCGGGAGCTGCTTGTCGTAGGCGTTGCCGGTGATCGGCTCGTCGGGCTCGATGCGCTGCTCGATCCCCCAGAGCCCCGAGCCGATGGCGACCGCGAGCGCGAGATAGGGATTGATGTCGGCGGCGGCGATGCGGTACTCGACACGCTGGGCCCTGGCACCCCCCTGGATCACGCGCAGTGCGCAGGTGCGGTTCTCGACGCCCCAGGTCGCCGAGGTCGGCGCCCAGTAGCCGGGTACGAGGCGCGAGTAGCTGTTGACGGTCGAAGCCACCATGGCGAGGAGCTCCGGCATCAGCGCCTGCTGGCCGCCGACGAACCAGCGCATCTCCTCCGACATGGTGTGGGGCTTGCCCTCGTCGTAGAAAGCCGAAGTGCCGTCCTGGCGCGTCAGCGAGACATGCAGGTGGCCGCTCTGGCCCGGCAGCTGCTGCGACCATTTCGCCATGAAGGTGGCCATGAGGCCGCGTCGCTGCGCGAGCACCTTGACGAAGGTCTTGAAGAGTGCGGCGCGGTCGGCCGCCTCGAGCGCCTCGGTGTAGTGCAGCGCCGCCTCCATGACGCCGGGACCCGTTTCCGTGTGCAGTCCCTCGATGGGCATGCGCATGTCGTCGGCGAGCTTGAGCAACGCCTGGTAGAGCTCGGCATGTACGCCGCTGCGCAGCACCGAGTAGCCGAAGTACCCCGGGGTCAGGTTGGTGAGATTGCGGTAGTGCTTCTCGCGTACGCTCGCCGGCGTCTCGCTGAAGACGAAGAACTCGTACTCGGCCGCGGCGGTCGCGGCGAGTCCCATGGAGGCGGCCCGCGCGAGCACCCGGCGCAGCACGGCGCGCGGGCAGACCGCCTCGGCCTTGCCGGCGAACTCACCGAGGAACAGCAGCATGTTGCCTTCGAGCGGCAGTGCGCGGCAGGTTGCGGGCAGGAGCCGCACCTGGGCGTCGGGGAAGGCCGTATGCCAGCCGGTGAAGGCGACGTTGTCGTATTGCTGATCGTTCGAGTCCCAGCCGAGCACCACATCGCAGAAGCCGAAGCCCTTCTCGAGGGATGCGAGGAACTTGGCGCGATCGATGAATTTGCCGCGCAGGATCCCGTCGTTGTCGAACACCGCGACCTTGACGTGGCTCAGCCCGCGCTCCTCGACGATGGCGCGGGCGTCCGCGGCGGTGCGTACTTCTTCTGGTTGCATGTAAACGCTCGCTCCTTAACTCCTGCCGTCAAACCCCCAGGCTGCTGCGCTGGTAGGCGGCCGCCTCGAGCCAGCGCGGGTTGATCTCGACCCCCCAGCCCGGCTCGGCGGGGATGGTGACCTGCCCGTCCTGCACCTCGTACGGATTCTGCAGGAACAGCCCATCCTCCCACGGATAATAATCCGCTCCCTCGATGGACAGCTCGAGGTACTTGCCCGGATTGGCGATGGCACCGAGGAGGTGCATCGTGCACAAGGTCACCAGCGAGCGGTTGGCGCTGTGCGGCGTGCAGGGCAGCCCCGCGGCGGCCGCGAGCGCCGCCACCTCGAGCGTGCGCGCGATGCCGCCCATGTACATGACGTCCGGCTGCACGATATCGACGGCGCGCATCTCGATCATGCGCTCCCAGATCGCGAGCTCGCAGTCCTGCTCGCCCCCGCTGACATCGAGCGACAGCGCCGCGGTGACCTCGCGGGTCTCGGCGAGCTTCCAGTACCGACAGGGCTCCTCGTAGTGTTCGATGCCCTCGGCCTCGAGCCGCCGTCCCACCTCGATAGCCCGGCGCGGCGAGAAGCCGCTGTTGGCATCCACCAGCTTCGCAACCCCGGCGCCGAGCGCGCGCGCCACCGTCGGCACGATCGCCTCGGTGCGCCCGGGCCACTCGTCGACGTCGTGACCGCATTCGGCGCCGACGCGCCACTTGAAGGCATCGAAGCCGAAGTCGTCGCGGAGCTTGAGGAACCGGGCCGCTTCCTGCTCGGGGGTGATGTCGCGCCGCATGGAGGAGGCATAGGCACGCAGCCGCCGCGGTTTGCCTCCGAGGAGCTCGACCACCGGCTTGCCCTCAAGCCTGCCGCGCAGGTCCCAGAGCGCCGTATCGAGGCCGGCCAGCGCCCGGCAGCGGTAGCTGCCCGGGAACTTGTGCTCGCGCTCCTCGACGCGTGCGATGAGCGCGCCGATGTCGAGCGCGTCCTGGCCGAGCGACCAGGGCGCCACCTGGCGGTGGAAGATGCTGGCCGTGATGTCGGCGTTGTAGGTGGACGTCTGACCCCAACCCGTGGCGCCCGAGTCGGTGGTGACGCGCACGAAGCACACGAACTGATTGGTGAAAGTCTCGAGCGTCGCGATCTTCATGAGGGCGCCGTCACTGTCGCGGGCGTGGGCCGCACGATGAGCGCCCACAAATAGGTGGCGCCGAGGGCGGCGAGGGCGCTGACGGCGGCGAGCGCCGTGAACATGCCGCCCCAGCCGTAACGCACCGCGAGCCATGCCATGGCGCTGCCGGCCGCCACGCCGCCGAAGTAACCGGTGCCATCGACGAGACCCGAGGCCACGGCCCCGGCCTGCTTGCCGCCGAAATCCAGCGCGAACGCTCCGGGCAGGAACACGTAGGGGCCGAGCAGGCAGAAGGCGACGACTCCGATCATCACGATCGGCAGCACGGAGCCGGAGGTTCCGGGGTGCAGTTGGGTGAGCACCAGCAGTCCCGCCGCGGTGCCGGCGAGTCCGATGACCAGCAGCAGGGCGCGGCAGTTGTGCCCGAGGCGATCGCTCGCCCAGCCGGCGAGGATCGCCGACAGGCCGCCGACCCCGGGGAAGACGGCGGACATCACCGCGGCCTCGCTCACCTTGAGGCCGAGAAAATCGTGCAGGTAGGACGGCGTCCAGGTGTTGAACGTCTCGCGGACCATGGTGGTGGCGAGGGCGAGCAGGCACACCGTGAGAAAGGCGCGGCTGCGCAACAGCGGCAGCACCAGCGTGAGGTAGCTCTGCGGCCGATCGGCGTGCGCGAACACGTTTGCCGGGTTGCTCACGGCCTCCGGGAAGCCTTCGTCGGTGCTCGACTCCCGCAGGAACAGCAGGTTCGCGAGGAACAAGGCGCCGGCGACCACCGCCCCGAAGACGAACAATCCGCGCCACGACACGCCGTGCTGCAGCAGCAGGCCCATGCTCGGGCGGGCGATGGCATCGCCGATGAGGTAGCTGCAGCTGAGGAACGCCGCCACCGTGCCGTAGCGCGAGTAGTGGAACCACTTCGAGGACACCTTGACGAGCGCCGACCAGCCGATCGACTGCGACAGGCGGTTGGCGATCCAGGCGAGCGTGAACACCGGCACCGTACCGCTCGCGGCGAACAGCAGCGTGAACAGCGTCGCGCCGCCGGTGGCGATCAGCAGATTGCGCTTGCCGCCCCAGTAATCGCCGAGGCTCGTGAGGAACCACTTGCCGAGGGCGTAGGCGAACACCCCCGCCGAGCCCATCCAGCCGATGGCGAGCATGGCGTCGTCGTGGCCGATGCCGCGCCGGCCGAGCTCCTCGATCAGCAGCGGCGTCGCCACCGGGAGATTGGCACGGCAGAAGTAGCAGGACGCGTAGCCGAAAAAGAGCAGCAGCAGCGTGCGGGTCTGCGCCAGGCGCAGCGCCCGCGCACGCGGCGGTGTGGCCGCCGCCTCTACGGTAGCCACGGGAGCGAGTAGGTCTTGGTGTTGGTGAAGCTGCGGATCGCTTCCTGCACGCCTTCCTTGTAGCCGAGTCCGGAGTCCTTGATGCCGCCGAAGGGCGTGAGCTCGAGGCGATAGCCCGGCACCTCGCGCACGTTGACGCTGCCGACGTTGAGCTCCTGCACGAAGCGCGTGATGTAGTCGAGCCGGTTGGTACAGACCGCGGAGGAGAGCCCGTAAGCCGTCGAGTTCGAGATGCGGATGGCCTCGTCGATCGTGCGGAACGTCATGACGGGGGAGACGGGGCCGAAGGTCTCCTGCTTCACGACCGTCATCGCCGGATCCACCCGGTCGATGACGGTGGGGGAATAGAGCGCGCCGTCGCGGATGTTGCCGTAGCGCAGGCGGGCGCCGCCCGCCACCGCCTCATTCACCCGCTCCTCGAAGGAGCGCGCCGCGGG
The DNA here is from genome assembly GCA_035523985.1 of Steroidobacteraceae bacterium. Taxonomy (GTDB): domain Bacteria; phylum Pseudomonadota; class Gammaproteobacteria; order Steroidobacterales; family Steroidobacteraceae; genus 13-2-20CM-66-19. The sequence goes on from DATKPR010000154.1 coordinate 10,970, forward strand.
CTCATCGATCACCGTCCCCATGTCGGTGGCCGGATCCATGGGGTCGCCGTAGCGGACGGCGCGCGACTTCTCCACCAAGAGCTCGGTGAAGCGCGCGGCGACCGACTCCTGCACCAGCATGCGCTTGATCGCGGTGCAGCGCTGTCCCGAGTTCTTGTAGGAGCCGGCGGCGGCCAGCGTCGCCGCCTCCTCGACGTCGGCATCCTCCATGACGATGAGGGGATCGTTGCCGCCGAGTTCGAGCACCTGGCGCTTGTAGACCGCCCTGGCGGCGATGTATTTGCCGATCGCCACCCCGCCGGTGAAGGTGACGAGGTCGACGTCCGCATGCGTCAGCAGCTCGTCGGCGATTTCCCCCGGGTCGCCGGTGAGCACGCTGAACATGGGGGGCGGGAGCCCGGCCTCGTAGAGGATGTCGGCGAGCCTGAGCGCCGTAAGCGGCGTCTTCTCCGAGGGCTTGAGCACCATGCGGTTGTTGCTGGCGATGCTCGGCGCCACCTTGTGCGCCACCTGGTTGAGCGGGTGGTTGAAGGGCGTGATCGCCGTGATGACTCCGAGCAGCGGCTCGCGCAGCGTGTAGACCTTGCGCTTCTTGCCGTGCGCGGTCAGATCGCAGGAGAAGATCTGGCCGTCGTCCTGCAGCGCGGCGTTGCCGGCGAACACGAACACGTCGCACGCGCGCCCGACCTCGTACACCGAGTCTTTCTTGCACAAACCGCTCTCGGCGGTGATGAGGTTGGCCAGCTCCTCGGTATGCGCACGCAATGCGTCGGCCGTCCGGTAGCAGATGCGGTAGCGCTCGTAGCGGGTGAGCTGCGGGCGGAAGGCCCTGGCGGCGGCCAGCGCCCGCCGGACTTCGGCGAGTCCCGCCTGGGCCACCGTGGCGATGGGCTCGCGCGTGTAGGGATTGAATACCTGTGCGGTGCGCGGCGTGTCGACGCGCTCGCCCGCGATGCGCAGCGCCTCGCGCTCAAGCCCCATGGTTCAGCACCCAGTCGAAGGCGTCGAAGTTGCGCCAGCGCCGGTTGGTATCGAGGTTGGCGATCGCGCGGTTCATGACGAGCGGCACCGGCTGCTCGGACAAACCCCCGTGCGAGCGCAGCGGCGCATCGAGGCCCGAGAGGTCGTGCTTCGCCCGGGCGGACCCTATGGCCACCGCGCGCACCGACACCACCACCAGGTCGCCGATGCGGTCGGGCGGCAGCTCGAAGCGCTGCGCAGCCTCGGCCCGCGTCAGCACCAGCTCGATGCCGCGCAAGGCCGCGATGCGCCGCGCCAGCTCGGCGGCGGGAATGCCGGCGGGCAGGTACACGGTCGCGTAGGAGCCGAGGGCGCCATGATGGACCACGTAGGGGTCGGTGATCGGCAGAATCACGCGCGCACGGCCCTCGCCGAGCCAGGCGTCGAGCACGTCCTGCAGGTAGATCACGTTCGGGCTGGCGTCGAGCCGCTGCTTCGGGCTCATGCCGTGATCGGCGGTGAGGGCGATCGCGCAGCCCGCGCGCTCGAGCTCGGTCATGTAGTGGTCCATCATGCGGCAAAAGGCGTTCGCTTCCGGCGAGCCGGGCGCGTGCTTGTGCTGCACGTAGTCGGTGGTCGAGAGGTACATGACATCGGGGCGCAGGCTCGCCATGAGCCTGACCCCCGCGGCGAACACGAACTCCGAGAGTGCGGCGCTGTAGACGGAGGGCAACGGCAGGCCGACGAGCTTGAGTACCTCACCGATGCCGTGCTCGGCGCTCGTCACCTCGTCGGCCTTCTCCGCGGAGAAGCAGATGCCGCGCATCCTGTGGCCGAGGAGCCGGCGCAGCTTGTCCTTGGCGGTGACCACGGCCACCTTGCAGCCCGCATCGGCGAGCGCCGCCAGCAGCGTCGGGGCGCGCAGCCACTTCGGGTCGTTCATCATGACCTCGGTGCCGCTCTCGACGTCGTAGAGGAAGTTGCCGCAGATGCCGTGCACCGCGGGCGGCACGCCGGTCACGATCGAGAGATTGTTGGGGTTGGTGAAGCTCGGCACGACGCAATCGGCCACCACGGCGCTGCCGCTGGCGAGCGTGCGCTGCATCCAGGGCATGTGACCGCCGGCGACCGCCTGGGAGATGTACTCCGGGTCGCAGCCGTCGACGCACACCACGACCGCGGGCGCGGATGGCAGGCGGTAATTGCGGCCGTTGACTTCGATGGAACGCATGACGGGTTACCTCAGGCCGCGGCGCGCAGCTGCGTCAACACCTTGCCGACTGCCTCGACGGCACCGCCGATGCCCCGCTCGCCGAGCTGCCCCATGCAGCCCACCCTGAAGGTCTCGAGCGTCGTGAGCTTGCCGGGATAGAGGATGTAGCCGAGGGCCTTGACGGCGTCGTAGAAGCGCTTGAACTGGTAGTGCGGAGTCTCGGGCGCGTGGAAGGTCACGATGATGGGCGCCTGGATGGCCGCCGGCAGGAAGCTCCTGAGGCCGAGCGCCGCCATCCCCTCGATCAGCGTGCGGCAGTTGTGCGCATAACGCGCGCCGCGCGCCGCGAGTCCGCCTTCCTCGAGGTACTGGGTGATGGCGCAATCGAACGCGGCCACCACGTGGGTGGGAGGCGTGTAGCGCCACTGGGTGGTCTTCTGCATGTAGACCCACTGGTCGTAGAGATCCAGCGCGAGGGAGTGGGCATTGCCCTCGCAGCGCTCGAGCGCCGCGCGCCGCACCAGCACGAAGCCCATGCCGGGCGGCCCCTCCAGGCACTTGCCGGACGCCGCGATCACCGCATCGAAGGGCGTGCGCCGCGCGTCGATCTCGAGCGCGCCGAAGGAGCTCATGGCATCGACGATCAGGCGCCGCTCGTGCCTGGCCACCACCTGGGCGACCGCATCGAGGGGATTGAGGATGCCGGCGCTGGTCTCGCAGTGCACCAGCGCGACGTGGGTGATGGAGCGATCCTGAATCAGCGCGCGCTCGACGTCGGCGGCGGATACGGCGGCGTTCTCGGCGTAGTCGATGGTCGTCACCTTGCGGCCGAGGTAGCGGCAGATGCGCGCGATGCGCTGGCAGTAGGCGCCGTTCTGCGGCACCAGCACGTGGCCGCCGGCACGGGGCACCAGCGTGCCGAGCGCCGCCTCGACGGAGAAGGTACCGCTGCCCTGCAGCGGCACGCACTCATGCGTGGCGGCGCCGTGAACGATCTCGAGCAGCCGCTCGCGCACGCGCGCCGTGATGCTGTTGAAGTCGACGTCCCAGGAGCCCCAGTCGCGCAGCATCGCCTGCTTGGTACGCAGCGAGATGGTGAGGGGACCGGGGGTGAGGAGATAGGGTTCGGTACTCATCGCTTGGTTCCTTTAGGCTCAGGCCGCCTGCCGCAGCAACGCCACCGCCTCGGCCGCCAGCACGCTCGCCTCATCGAGACGGATCACTTCGACTGCGGCGCGGCTGCCCGCGGCGGCGATGCTGCCGGCATCGGCGGCCCCGTTCGCGAGCGGGTCGATCGTGATCCCGGCCCACTCGAGTCCGCCGACGATACGCCGGCGGATCTCAGGCGCATGCTCGCCGATGCCGCCGCCGAAGGCGATCACGTCCACCCCGCCGAGCTCGCACACGTAGGCTCCCAGATAGTGCCGCGCACGCCGACAGAATATCTCGATCGCGAGCCGCGCACCCGCATGGCCCTCGGCCTCGAGCGCGAGCAGCTCGCGCATGTCGGCGCTGCGACCCGAAAGAGCCTTGAGGCCGCTTGCGGTGTTCAGCGCGGCGTTCATCTGCGCCGGCGAGAGCCCGCCGTGCTCCATGACGTGCAGTACCGCGCCGGGGTCGAGATCCCCCGAGCGCGTTCCCATGACCAGACCCTCGAGAGGGGTGAAGCCCATGCTGGTCGCCACCGGCTGCTCATCGAGCGTCGCGGTGACGGAGCAGCCGCGACCGAGCTGCAGACTGATGATGCGCCGCGCGGGCGCGCCGGCCGGCAGCCGCGCGCGCGCGGCCTGGCACAGATAGCGGTGCGCGGTGCCGTGGAAGCCGTAACGCCGCACGCCGAAGTCGCTATACCAGCGCTCGGGCACGGCATAGCGCCAGGCGGGCTCGGGGAGCGCGGCATAGTAGGCCGTGTCGAACACGCCGATGAGCGGCACCGCGCCGGGCAGCCGCGCGCGCACGCTCGCGATGACGGCGAGCGCCGGCGGGTTGTGCAGCGGCGCCAGCTCATCGAGCGCCGCGAGGGCCGTGAGCTCGGCGTCGCCGAGGCGCGTGGTGGCGCGGAAGCGCTCGCCGCCGTGCACGATGCGGTGCACGCTGGCGCTGAGGTCCGCGAGCTCTCCGGTGCCTGCCAGCCAGCTCATGAGGAAGTCCGCCGCCGCCGCCAGCGAGCGCAGCGGGGCGGCGGGCGCAGGCGCGGCGTCCGCCGTCTCGAGGCGCAGATCCCCGTCGGCCTCGATGAAGGCGCCGGATTTCAGGCGCCGTATGCCCTGCTGCGCCACCTCGATCAGATCGAACTTGAGCGAGGAGCTGCCGGCGTTGAGGACGAGCAGGCGCATCACAGCAGGCGCAGCGCGCGCCGCACCGCATAAGCGGCCAGCAGCACCGCGGCGCTGATCACTCCGAAGCCGAGCGAGACGCGCTGATCGGCGAGCACCGCCATGGCGGCGAGGATCGCGATCATTCCGGCGATCGCCACGCAGGTGAGCCAGGGGTAGCCCCACATGCGGATCCGCAGCCGCTCGGGAGCTTCGCGCTCGAGCCGGCGCCGCAGGCGCAGCTCCGCGAACGCGATCAAAACGTAGACGAAGATGGCGACGGTGCCGTAGGAGTTGACCAGGAAGGCGAAGATCCGCTCGGGCGACAGGTAGCTCATCACGACCGTCACGTAGCCGAAGGCGGTGCTCGCCAGGATGGCGGCGACCGGCACGCCGCGGCGGTCGAGCCGCGCCATGGCGCGCGGCGCATCGCCGCGTCCGGCGAGCGCCATCAGCATGCGCGAGGAGGCGAACAGGCCCGAGTTCAGCGCCGACAGCACCGCGGTCAGGATCACGAGGCTCATGAGCGTGCCGGCGGCGGGTATGCGCAGCACCTGCATGACGCTCACGTAGGGCTGGGCCATGCGCACCGTGTCGTTCCACGGCACCAGCGCCACCACGAGGAAGATCGAGCCGATGTAGAAGACCAGCACCCGCCAGATGACCGACTGCGTGGTCTCGGCGATCGCGCGCTCGGGCTCGGCCGACTCGGCGGCGGCGATGGTGACGATTTCGGCGCCAAAATAGAAGCCGGTGGCGGCTACCGCGCCGGTGAGTACCGGCACGATGCCCCTCGGCATGAACCCGCCGTGGGCGGTGAGATGCGGCAGACCCGCGTGCGCCCCGGGCCACAGGCCCAGCGCGAACAGTACCCCCGCGCCGAGAAACACCACGATCGCAGCCACCTTGATCGAGGCGAACCAGAACTCGGCCTCGCCGTAGGAGCGCACCGAAAGGAGGTTGACGATGGTGAAGAGCGTCATCAGCGCCAGCGTGAACTCCCACGGCGCGACGCCGGGCCACCAGCCGCCGAGGATGCGCGCGCCGGCGACCGCTTCGAGCGCGACCACGATCACCCAGAAATACCAGTACATCCAGCCGGTGAGGAAGCCGGCGAGCTCGCCGAGCGCCAGGCGGTTGTACTCGTAGAAGCCGCCGACCGCCGGATAAGCGACCGCCATCTCCCCCAGCATGCGCATCACCAGCACCACGAGCGTGCCGGTGAGCGCGAAGGAGAGCACCGCGGCCGGGCCCGCCGAGCCGATCACCACGCCGCTGCCGACGAACAGGCCGGCGCCGATGACCCCGCCGAGGGCGATCATCTGCATGTGGCGCCGCTCGAGCGAGCGGCGCAGTCCCGGCGCGGCCGCCGCGGGTCCGTGCACTGGTGCGCTGGCGTTCATGCGTGCGCTCGCGGCTCGAGGTCCGCCGGCGGCCTTCAGGTGAACTTCTGGTACTTGGCGAGATGGCGCACGGGCCTGGAGAGCGCATCGCGCCGGAAGGGATCGCCGAGCTCCTGGGTCACCATCATCTCGAGCACCGTGGTCTTGCCGTCGCGCTGGGCGGCAGCCGCCGCGCGCAGTGCCGGGGCGACGTCCTCGAGCCGCTCGACCGTGAGACCCTCGCAGCCGAAAGCCTGCGCCACCTTCGCCCAGCTCGGGTTCTCGAGATTGACGCCCTGGTAACGCCGCGAATAGAAATCGACGTGATTCTTCTTCTCCGCGCCCCACTGACCGTTGTTGAAGACGATCGGCGTCACGCCGATCCGCTCGCGCGCACAGGTGAGCAGCTCATTCAGGCTGATGCCCCAGGCGCCGTCGCCGACGTAGGCGAAGGCGGGCCGCTCGGGCGCGGCGATCTTCGCTCCGCAGATGACCGGGAACGCGTAGCCGCAGTTGCCGAAGCTCATCGCCGCGAACATCGAGCGCGGCTGCTCGAAGCGCAGATACGAGTTGGCGACCGAGCAGATGTTGCCGATGTCGGTCGATACCATCGCGCCGGCCGGCAGCGCACCCTCGAGCGCGCGCAGCAGTTGCCGCGGGTGCATGTACCTGGAGCCGGCGGCCACTTCGAGCGAGTAGGGGTCGCGCTCGTGCGTCCAGGCGCTGAGCTCGGCTTCCCAATCGGACTTCTCGGCGGCGATGCGCTTGACGCGCTCGGCGCGGCTCGAGTCGCCGGCGAGCTGCCGGCCCTTGAGGCGCGCGAGCAGCGCCGCGGCCGCGGCGCGGGCATCGCCGTGGATGCCGACCGAGATCGGGCGCACGAGTCCGAGCATGCGCGGGTCGGCGTCGATCTGGATGATCTGCGCCTGCTTCGGCCAGTAGTCGAGACCGTACTGCGGCAGCGTGCCGAAGGGCCCCAGGCGCGTGCCGAGCGCGAGCACGACGTCGGCGCGCGCGATGAGCTTCATCGCGGCTTTGGAGCCCTGGTAGCCGAGCGGTCCGGCGGCGAGAGCGTGCGAGGCGGGGAACGAGTCGTTGTGGAGGTAACTGCTGCACACCGCCGCGCCGAGCGTGTCGGCGAGCGCGATCGCCTCCGCCGTGGCGCCGCCGGCGATCACGCCGCCGCCGGCGACGATCACGGGGAAGGTGGCACCCGCGAGCAGCCCGGCCGCGGCATCGAGCGCGGCATCGTCCCCCGCGCCGTGCGCGATGCGCAGCGGCGCCGGAATGGCGGTCTCGAACTCGCCGTAGAAGTAGTCGCGCGGAATGTTGAGCTGGGTCGGCCCCATCTCGAGCATGGCGCGGTCGAAGCAGCGCGCGGCGATCTCGGCCATGCGCCGCGGGTTGTTCACGTGGCCCTGGTACTTGGTGATCTTCGAGAAGATCGGCAGCTGCTCGGTCTCCTGGAAGCCGCCGAGCCCCATGGTCATGGAGCCGGTCTCCGGGGTGATGAACACGACCGGGGAGTGCGCCCAGTAGGCGGCCGCGACCCCGGTCACGAAGTTGGTCACCCCGGGGCCGTTCTGCGCAATGCACACGCCGTGACGCCCGCAGGCGCGCGCGTAACCGTCCGCCATGTGAATCGCGCCCTGCTCGTGCGCCACCGGCACGAAGCGGATGCCGGCGGCGGGGAAGATATCGAGCGCGTCCATGAAGGCCGAGCCGACGATCCCGAATACGTGGGTGACTCCGTTGGCTGCGAGCGTCTCCACCAGCGCCTCGGAAGGCCCCATGGTCTGCGGCTGGGTCATCCCCGGTACTCCATTAGTTTCTAGGAACGAGATGGTTTGTTTCTTTTGTCCGCGGAAGATTATAATCACTCGTCATTGAGGCCAAGTATATTCCCTTCTGGAGCGTGTTTCGTTCCGTTTAACGGAACGGAAGGCAGGGCATCTTGAGCAGCCGCGTCTTTTCGCTCCCCGAAGACCTCGGGGAGATCGCGAGCGAGACCTCCTCGACCCTGAAGGCCTTCGGCGTGCTCGAGGTGCTGGTGCGGGCCGGAAGGGCGGTGACGCTGTCGGAGCTGATGCAGGCCACGGAGCTGCCGAAGCCGACGCTGCACCGCACGCTCGCGCTCTTCGAGGAAGCCGGATTTCTCGCCCGCGAGCCCGGCGGCCGCGCCTACATCATCGGCGAGCGTCTCTCGCGCTTCGCCCTCGACGTGCTGCGCAGCGATGGCGCCGCGGCCGAGCGGCGCACGATCCTGCGCCGCGTGGTGAGCGAGCTCACCGAAACCTGCAATCTCGCGGTGCTGAAGAAGGGGGTGCTCATCTACCTCGACCGCGTCGAGGCACCCTGGCCGCTGCGGCTGCACGTGGCTGCGGACGGCGGAGCGCTGCCGCCGCACTGCTGCGCGAGCGGCAAGCTGCTGCTCGCGCACCTGCCGGCCGCCGAGCGGCTGCGCCTCCTCGAGCTGCTGCCGCTCGAGCGTTTCACCGAGCGCACCATCACCGACCGCGCGGTGCTCGAGTCCGAGCTCGACCGCATCGTGAGCGTCGGTTATGCGGTCGACAACGAGGAGTACGTGCTCGGGGTGGCCTGCGTCGCGGTGCCGGTGGCGAATCGCCACGGCGACGTGGTCGCCGCGCTCGCGGTGCAGGGCGCCACGGCGCGCCTGCCGCTGATGCGCGCCATCGAATTCATTCCGCGCCTGCGCGCGGCGGCGGCGGAGATCGGCTCCACCCTCGGCTGATGCGGAGACACCTCATGGACATGAAGGTCGAGAACCTGGAGCACCACTGGCTGCCCTTCACCAACAACCGCGAGTTCAAGCGCGAGCCGCGCCTGTTCGTGCGCGCGAGCGGCATGCACTACTACAGTCCGGGCGGCCGCAGGATCCTCGACGGCAGCTCCGGCCTCTTTACCAGCGCCGCCGGTCACTGCCGGCCGGAGATCGCGAGCGCGGTGGCGCAGCAGCTCGAGACGCTGGATTTCACGCCGTCCTTCCAGAGAAGCCACCCGGGCGCCTTCGCGCTCGCCGACGGCGTCGCGGCGCTGACTCCCAGGGGTCTCGATCACGTGTTCTTCTGCAACTCCGGCTCCGAGGCGGTCGATACCGCGATGAAGATCGCGCTCGCCTACCACCTCGCGCGCCGTGAGGGCCAGCGCAATTACTTCGTCTCGCGCGAGCGCGCCTATCACGGCGTCAACATCGGCGGCACCGCGCTCTCCGGCATGGTGCGCAACCGCGAGGTCTTCGGCGCGCTGATGCCGGGTATCCTGCACCTGCGCCACACGCTCCTGCCCGAGAACCGCATGACGCGCGGCATGGGCGCCAGAGGGGCGGAGCTGGCCGAGGACCTCGCGCGCTTCGTGAACCTCGTGGGCGAGAAGCGCATCGCGGCGGTGTTCGTCGAGCCGATCGCCGGCTCCACCGGCGTCATCGTGCCGCCGCGCGGCTACCTCGAGCGGCTGCGCGAGATCTGCACCCGTTACGGAATCCTCCTGGTGTTCGATGAGGTGATCTGCGGCTTCGGGCGCACCGGCGAGCCGTTCGCGGCACTGTCCTTCGGCGTCACGCCGGACCTCATCACCATGGCCAAGGCGCTCACCAACGGCGCCCAGCCCATGGGGGCGGTCGCGGTGCGCGACGACCTCTATCGCACCATCATCGAGGCGGCTCCCGAGGGCCTGCCGGAGTTCTTCCACGGCTATACCTACTCGGCCCACCCGGCGGCCTGCGCGGCGGGACTTGCGACGCTCGAGATCTACCGCAAGGAGCAGCTGTTCGCGAAGGGACGGGATCTTTCGGGCTATTTCCTCGACAAGATGTTCGCCCTCGGCGATCTGCCGGCGGTCGCCGACGTGCGCGGCTTCGGCATGCTCGCCGGCGTCGAGGTGAAGCCGGGCAGGGCCGCCGGCGTGCGCGGCAACGAGCTGCAGGCGAAGCTCTACGACCGCGGCCTGCACGTGAAGACCACCGGCGACGTGGCCATCCTCGCGCCGGCCTTCATCGCGACCCAGGCCGATATCGATGCGATGGCCGGGATGCTGCGCGAGGCGATCGCGGAATTCTGAGCCGCAGGTGCCAGGCATCCCGACCCACGCGCGGGTGGTAATCGTCGGCGGCGGCATCGTCGGCTGCAGCGTCGCCTATCACCTCGTCAAGCGCGGCGTCGGCGACGTGCTGCTGCTCGAGCGGCGGCAGCTGACCTGCGGCACCACCTGGCACGCGGCCGGGCTCGTCGGCCAGCTGCGCGCCACGCACAACCTCACCCGCCTCGCCCAATACACGACGCAGCTCTACGAGGGACTCGAGCGCGAGACCGGGCAGGCGACCGGCTTTCGCCAGGTCGGCTCGATCGCCGTCGCCGCGAGCGCAGCCCGCTTCGAGGAATTGAAGCGCGGCGCTTCCATGGCGCGCGTGTTCGGCCTGGAGGTCGCGATCCTCACGCCCGGGGAAGCGCGCGAGCGCTGGCCGCTGCTTGCGATCGGGGACGTGGTGGGTGCGGTGTACCTGCCGAAGGATGGGCGCACCAATCCCGTCGACACCACGCAGGCGCTGGCGCGCGGGGCGCGCAACGGCGGGGCGCGCATCGTCGAGGGCGTGCGGGTCACCGGCATTCGGCGTGCCGGCGGCCGTGTCACCGGGGTGATCACCGAGGCGGGCGAGGTGCGCGCCGACGTGGTGGTCAACTGCGCCGGGATGTGGGGCCGCGAGGTCGGTGCGCTGGCCGGCGTCAACGTACCGCTGCACGCGGCCGAGCACTTCTACATCGTCACCGAGCCGATAGCGGGGCTGCCGCCCGATCTTCCCATCCTGCGCGACGCCGACGCCTGCTCCTACTTCAAGGAGGACACCGGCAAGCTCCTCGTCGGCTGGTTCGAGCCGCGCGCCAAGCCCTGGGGCGAGAGCGGCATTCCCGAGAACTGCGCCTTCGAGCAGCTGCCGCCGGATCTGGCGCACATCGAGCCGCTGTTCGAGGGCGCCATGCGCCGCGTGCCGGCGCTCGAGACGGCCGGCGTGCAGGTGTTCTTCAACGGCCCGGAGAGCTTCACGCCCGATGACCGCTACCTCCTCGGCGAGGCGCCGGAGCTGCGCGGCTTCTACGTGGCCGCGGGCTTCAATTCCATCGGCATCCAGTCGGCGGGCGGTGCCGGCAAGGTGCTCGCGGACTGGATCGTCGACGGCCACCCGCCGTTCGATCTGTGGGACGTCGACATCCGCCGCTGCATGCCGTTTCAGGGCAACCGCAGGTACCTGCGCGACCGGACCGTCGAGGCGCTCGGGCTCCTCTACGCCATGCACTGGCCGTATCGCCAGGCCGAGAGCGCGCGCGGCGTGCGCAAGTCCGCGCTCCACGACCGGCTCGCCGCCGCCGGGGCGTGCTTCGGCGAGGTGGCGGGCTTCGAGCGCGCCAACTGGTTCGGCGCGCCGGGCAGCGCGCCGCGCTACGAGTACAGCTACGGGCGGCAGAACTGGTTCGAGCGCTCGGGCGCCGAGCACCGCGCGGTGCGCGAAGCCGTCGGGCTGTTCGATCAGTCCTCGTTCGCGAAATTCGTGCTGCGGGGACGCGATGCCGCGCAGGTGCTCGGACGAATCTGCGCCAACGACGTCGACGTCCCGGTCGGGCGCATCGTCTACACGCCGTGGCTGAACGAGCGCGGCGGGATCGAGGCGGACCTGACGGTGACGCGCCAGGCGGAGGACGCATATCTCATCGTCAGCGCGTGCGCGACCCAGACGCGCGACTTCGACTTCCTCAGCCGCGCGATTCCCGCGGCCGCCGCCGCGCAGGCGGTCGACGTGTCCTCGGCCTACGCGGTGCTGAGTCTCATGGGGCCCGCGAGCCGTGCGCTCCTGCAATCGCTCACCGACGCCGACCTCGCGACCGCGGCCTTTCCCTTCGGCACCTCGCAGATCATCGATCTGGGTTACGCGCGCGTGCGTGCAAGCCGCATCACTTACGTGGGCGAGCTCGGCTATGAGCTCTACATCCCCACCGAGTTCTCCCAGGGGGTGTACGACGTGCTGGTGGAGGCGGGCGCCGCGTTCGGCCTGAGGCTCGCCGGCTACCACGCGCTCAACAGTCTGCGGATGGAGAAGGGCTACCGGCACTGGGGCCACGACATCGGCGAGGAGGATACGCCGCTCGAGGCGGGACTCGGCTTCGCGGTCGCCTGGGACAAGCCCGGTGGATTCACGGGGCGCGCGGCGCTGCTTGCGCAGCGCGCGGCGGGCGTGCGGCGGCGGCTGGCGGCGTTCGCGCTCGAGAGTCCGGATGCGCTGCTCTACCACAACGAGCCGATCTGGCGCGACGGCGCGCTGGTCGGCAAGATCACCTCGGGCATGTTCTGCCACACGCTCGGGGTTGCGGCCGGTCTCGGCTACGTCGAGCGCCCGGGCGATGAGCCGATCACCGCGGAGTGGATCGGCGCGGGACGTTACGAAATCGAAGTGGCGGCCGAGCGCGTCCCGGCGCGGGTGTCGCTGCGGCCCTTCTACGATCCGTCCGGTGAGCGAGTGAAGCGTTGAAGAGCCGCGCGCGCGTCGTGGTGATCGGCGGGGGAGCGGTCGGCTGCAGCGCCCTGTATCACCTGACGCGTCTCGGCTGGACCGATGCGGTGCTGCTCGAGCGCGACGAGCTCACCGCCGGCTCCACCTGGCATGCCGCCGGCAACTGTCCGAACTTCTCGACCTCGTGGAGCCTCCTCAAGCTGCAGCGCTACTCGACCGGGCTCTACGCGCGGCTCGGCGCCGAGGTCGGGGCCGATCTGACCTACCACCGCACCGGGAGCATCCGTCTCGCCCATACGCAGGATCGGGTCGACGAGTTTCGCCACGTGGCCGCCCAGGCCCGCGCCCTCGGGATCGGCTTCGAGCTGCTGTCCCCGGCAGAGATCCGCGCGCGCCATCCGTTCCTCGAGCTGGACGACATCCGCCTGGGGCTGTGGGATCCCGACGACGGCGACATCGATCCGGCGCAGCTGACGCAGGCGCTCGCCCGGGGAGCGCGCGAGCGGGGCGCGGTCATCGAGCGGCATACGCCGGTCACGGCCATCCGCCGTTTGCCGGACGGCGAATGGCGCATCGAGACGCCCCAGGGTGCGATCGAGGCCGGGGTCGTGGTCAATGCCGCCGGCTATCGCGGCGCGGAGGTCGCTGCCCTCATCGGCGAGTATCTGCCGATGGTCGCGCTCTCGCACCAGTACCTCATCACCGAGGACATCGCGGCGCTCGCGGCGCGCGGCACCGCGCGGCTGCCGCTGGTGCGCGATCCCGACGTGAGCTATTACCTGCGCCAGGAGCGCCACGGGCTGCTGCTCGGGCCCTACGAGGCGCAGGGGCGCGCGCATTTCGAGGATGGCATTCCGGCAGAGTTCGCTCATCAGCTCTTCCCGGACGATCTCGCGCGCATCGAGGCGTACATCGAGGCGGCGTGCGCGCGCGTACCGATCCTCGGCAGCGTCGGCGTCAAGCGCGTCATCAACGGTCCGATCCCCTATGCACCCGACGGCAATCCCCTCATGGGCCCGTCGCTCGCGGCGCCGAATTTCTTTCACTGCTGCGCCTTCACCTTCGGCATCGTGCAGGCCGGGGGCGCCGGCCGGGCCATCGCCGAATGGGTCGTGAACGGGGAGCCCGACTCCGACCTGTGGCCGCTCGATCACCGGCGCTACCTCGCATTCGCCGACCGCGACTACACGCGCGCCAAGGCGCTCGAGACCTATGGCAACGAATACGGGGTCGGCTACCCCGTGGAGGAGCGCCCGGCGGGGCGCCCCGCGAAGAGCTCTCCTTTATATGGGGAGCTCAAGCGCCAGGGGGCGGTATTCGGCGCCCGCGGCGGCTGGGAGCGGGCCGTGTACTTCCGGGCGCCCGCAGACCCCGGGGGAGCCGAGGCCTCGTTCCGCCGGCCGCACTGGCACCGCGCGGTGGAGCGCGAGTGTGCGGCGGTTGCCAACGGTGTGGCGCTGCTCGACCTGCCGGGGTTTACGCGCCTGGCGGTGCGCGGGGCGGGCGCCGCGGCATTCCTCGATCGCCTGATCGCAGGGGAGCTGCCGCGGCCGGGCCGCACCTCGCTCGCCTACGCCTGTGCGCCGCGCGGCGGCATCGTCATGGAAATGACGATCACCCATCTGCCGGATGGCACCTTCTGGCTGCTGTCGGCGGCGGCCGCGGAACGGCACGATGAGGACTGGCTGCGGCACCATCCCGGCGCTGCCCCCGATCGGGTCGGGATCGAGAACCACACCGCGCACCAGGGAACGCTGGTGCTCGCCGGCCCGCGCTCGCGCGAGCTCCTGGCGCGGGTGACCGGGGCGGACCTGGACAGCGCGGCCTTTCCCTGGCTCGCCGCGCGCACGCTGGCGATCGCGGGCATACGGGTACTCGTGCTGCGGGTGAGTTATGTGGGCGAGCTCGGCTTCGAGCTGCACGTCGCGATGGAGCGGCTCGCCGCCGTGTACGCCTGCCTCGCCGAGGCGGGCCGGGCGCTGGACCTGAAGCACCTCGGGCTCTATGCGGTCGAGAGTCTGCGGCTCGAGAAGTGCTACCGCAGCTGGAAGGCGGACCTCACGCGCGAGTACACCCCGCTCGAGGCTTCGCTCGGGCGCTTCGTGCGTCTCGACAAGACGGCGGATTTCGTCGGCCGTGAAGCGCTGCGGCGGCAGGCGGCCGCGGGCGTCGCCGAGCGCTTCGTGCCGCTGCTCGTGGACGCAGGCGCCGCGGACGCCGCGCCGGTCTCGATCGTGTGGCGGGGTACGCAGCGCGTCGGGCTGGTCACTTCGGGCGGCTACGGGTATCGCCTGCAGCGCAGCATCGCCCTCGGCTACGTCCGCAGCGATCTCGCCGTCCCGGATACCGAGCTCGAGATCGAGATCCTGGGCGAGCGGCGCCGCGCGGTGGTGGGGCGCGAGCCGCTCTACGATCCGGACAACCTGCGCTTGCGCGCCTGATGCTAGTGCGCGGCAACGGCGAGTACGCGCGCGACGCCGCGCCCGCGCGGATCGGCAGCCGCGACCGTGCCGGCGGGACCGACCGCGATCGCCTCGATGTCGCCGTTCCATCCCTGGTTCACGAAGGTATAGCCGCGCGCGCTGAGCGCCGCACGCACCGCCGGGTCGAGCCCGGCGTAGGGCTCCTCGAAGATGGTGTTGGGCGGCAGCAGCTGATGATGGAAGCGCGGCGCGGCGACCGCGTTCGCGAGCGGCATGTGGAAGTCGTGCCAGTCGGCGATCACCTGGAAGATCCACCCGGCGATGCGCGAGCCGCCGGGCGTGCCGATGACGAGCGCGACGCGTCCCTTCTCCGTGAGGATCGTCGGCGTCATGGTGGAGAGCGGCCGCTTGCCGGGCTGAATCGCGTTGGCGTCGCTCCCCACGACGCCGTAGATGTTCGGCGCGCCGGGCTTGGCCGAGAAATCGTCCATCTCGTTGTTGAGCAGGAAGCCGGCGCCCGTGACCACTTCCCCCGAGCCGAAGTCGTCGTTGATGGTGTAGGTGTTGGCGACGGCGTTGCCGGCGCCGTCCACCACCGAGAAATGCGCGGTGTCGTGGTGCGCCGCGAGGCCTGGTTGCACCGCGGCGGTCGGCGTCGGCGCGCCGAGGCTCACCTCGTGCGCGCGGCGCGCGAGGTAGGCGGGCTCGAGCAGCTGCGCGACCGGCGCCTGGGTGAAGTCCGGGTCGCCGAGGTAGGCGGCGCGGTCGGCGAACACGCGCTTCTCCATCTCCGCCACGAGGTGCACGTACTGGGACGAGTTGAGCGGCACGCCGGCAAAGGCGTCGGCGAGATCGCTCTTCATCGTGAGGAGCGACAGCAGCGCGATCCCGCCGGAGCTCGGCAGCGGGGCGGTGATCACGCGGTAGCCGGCCCAGTCTCCCTGCAGCGGCTCGCGCCACACGGGCTTGTAGGCGGCGAGGTCGGCCGCCGTGACGTGGCCGTGGTTGCGGGTCATCTCGGCGACCAGCAGCTCCGCGGTGCGCCCGGCGTAGAAGCCCTGCGGACCGCCGGCGGCGATGCGCCGCAGCGTCTGCTCGAGCTCGCCCTGGCGGAAGGTCGCTTCCGCGGCGAGCCCGCCGAAGTAGTCGAGGAAGTTGCTGCGTCCCCTGAGCTCGCGCGCGCGCACGTCGCGCAGCGCCACCAGCATCGGACTCACCCGAAAGCCCTCGTGCGCGTAACGAATCGCCGGCGCGAGGTCCGTGACCCAGGGCAGGCGGCCGAAACGCCGATGCAGCTCCCAGAGCCCCGCGACCGTGCCGGGCACGCCCGCGGCGCCGGCGCCCACCGTACTCGCGTCCGCGATCACCTGGCCCGCGCGGTCAAGATACATGGTGGCGGTCGCGCTGCGCGGCGCGGTCTCGCGGTAGTCGAGGAACCCGGGTTTGCCATCGACCCACAGGGTGGCGAAGCCGCCGCCGCCCAGGTTGCCGGCTTCCGGATAAGTGACCGCGAGCGTGAAGGCGAGCGCGATCGCGGCGTCCACGGCGTTGCCGCCGGCGCGCAGGATCTTCAGCGCCGCCTCCGCGCCGTAGCGGTCCGGCGCGGCCACCGCGGCGGCGATCGGTGCCTGAGCGGCAGCGGGCGCGGCGGCGGGCGGCGCCGTGGCTCCGGCCGCCGGGCCGCCGCCGAGGACCGCCAGGGCGCAGACGACAACGGCGGACGACCCGTGCCGCGGGACGCTATGCATCGTGAGTGTGACCCCCGTCGGGATCATGCCATCAGTGGCGCCGCGGGGGCGAGTCCGTGAGCCCGCTGGTCATCGCCCTGGCGCTTTGCGCCGCGGTGCTCCATGCGACCTGGAACGCGGCGCTGCGCAGCGGGGCGGACCGGGCGCAGTTCGTGACCGTCATGAGCTTTGCGACCACCGTCGCGGCCGTCCCGCTGCTCATCCTGCTGCCGCCGCCGGCGGCGGCGAGCTGGCCTTATCTCGGCATCTCGGCCGTGCTGCAGGTGATCTACAGCTTCCTGCTGGCGTATGCCTATCGCCACGGGGAGCTCGGACAGATCTACCCGATCGTGCGCGGCAGCGTCCCGGTGCTGGTGACACTCGGGGGATTCGCGCTCGCGGCACAGGCTTTGAGCCCCCTGGCACTGCTTGGGGTGGGGATCATCTCCGCGGCCATCATCAGTCTCGCGATCCATGGCGGCCACACCGAGCGCAAAGCGCTCGCGCTCGGTGTCGTGACCGCCGTGTTCGTGGCGAGCTACGTGACCGCCGACGTGCTCGGCGTGCACCGTGCGGGCCGGCCACAGTCCTACGCCGCGTGGATCTGGGCGGCCTACGGAGCGCTGATGCCGCTCGGCCTCCTGGCCGTGCAGCGACGGGTGCGCATCGACCTGCCGGCGCGCGATGTGGTGAAGGCGCTCCTCGGCGGACTGCTGTCCTTCGCGAGCTACGGGGCCATCATCGCCGCGCTGGCGCTCGGCAAGGCCGGCTCGATCTCGGCGCTGCGCGAGACCGGTATCGTGTTCTCGGCCCTGATCGGCCGCTGCTTTCTCGGGGAGGTACTCACGCCGCGCCGCCTCGCGGTCTGCCTCGCCGTGACGCTCGGGGCGGTATGCATCGGCTACGCAGGCTGACCGTCCGCGGCTAGAATGGTGCCAGCCCCCCGCGGAGAGACTGATGCCGACCAGGGCCAGGAAGAAGGCGCCGTCCACCGGGCCCCAACGCGCGCGCGCACCTCGGCGCGTGAGCACCGTCAAAGACACCGGCGCTGCGCGCGGCAGCGAGCGCGACCTGCTGGCGCGGCTCAAGGCGGGGGCGGTGATCTGCGCCGAGGGCTACGTATTCGAGCTCGAACGGCGCGGCTATCTGCAGGCCGGGGCCTTCGTTCCCGAGGTGCTGTTCGAGCACCCGGAGGTGGTCGAGCAGTTGCACCTCGATTTCGTGCACGCGGGCTCGGATGTGACCGAGGCCCTGACCTATTACGTGCATCGCGAGAAGCTGCGGGTCATCGGCCGCGAGAAGGATCTCGCGCCCATGAATCGCGCCGCGCTCGGGATCGCGCGCAGGGTGGCGCGCCGCACCGGCACGCTGTTCGCCGGCGACCTCTGCAACACCAACATTTACGATCCGAACGATGCGCGGGCGCTGAAGGAAGTCGAGCGGATCTTCGACGAGCAGGTGGGCTGGGCGGTGGAGGCGGGGGTGGATTTCTTCGTGGCGGAAACCTTCGCCTGGGCCGGCGAGGCGGAGCTCGCCCTGAGGGCGATCCGCCGCCAGTCGCGGGCGCCGACGGTGGTCACCTTCGCCATGCACCAGGAGACGATCCTGCGCGACGGCCTGACCCCGGCGGAAGCCTGCCGGCGCCTCGAGCAGGCCGGCGCGGACGTGGTCGGCCTCAACTGCCACCGCGGACCCGCGACCATGATGCCGATGATCCGCGACATCCGCGCGGCGGTGAAATGCCACGTCGCGGCGCTCCCCGTTCCCTATCGCACCACGACGCAGCAGCCCTCGTTCATGGCGCTCACCGATCCGTGCTGCGGCAACCGCCGCGCCTTTCCGGTGGGGCTCGACCCGTTCCTGGCGACGCGCTCGGAGATCTTCGATTTCGGGCGCGAGGCCTTCGCGCTCGGTGTGCGCTACCTCGGCGTGTGCTGCGGCGCCGGTCCGCATCACATCCGCGCGCTGGCCGAGAGTGTCGGACGCCACCCGCCGGCGAGCCGCTACAGCGTCGACATGTCCAGGCACGCCTACTTCGGCACCGACAAGATGATCCGCCGCATCCAGAGGGCGTACCGCGACAAGGCCTGACAGGCAGCGGGCGCGAGGATGGCGCGCGGCCGGAAACTCGGCGAGTATTGAGCGATGGATAAAAAAGCAATCGACCGGCGCTGGCTGCCGCTGAATGCGCTGCGCGCCTTCGAGGGGGTCGCCAAGCACGGCAGCTTCACCGCGGCGGCCAACGCACTGCTCATCTCGCAGAGCGCGCTGTCGCGCCACGTGATCGCCCTCGAGCGTCTCACCGGAGTGCAGCTGTTCGAGCGGCGTCCGCACGCGCTCACCCTCACCAAGGCCGGGCAGCACCTGCTGCCCGCGGTGGTCAAATCCTTCGACCGGCTCGAGTACGCGCTCGACGACATCCGTAACGAAGGCGCGCCCGCGCAGCGCACGCTGCGCGTGCAGATGCCGCCGAGCTTTGCGGTGCAGCTCGCGGTGCCGATCCTGCAGGACTTCCGCCGCGCCAGCACCGACGTGGACATCGACCTCATCAGCCCCTATGGCGTCGGCCCGCCGCTCGGCGACGTCGATATCGCGGTGGTGTACTCCAGGCCCAGGGTCACCGATCTGGTGACGGACCTGCTGTGGGCGGTGCGCCAGTCGGTGCTGTGCCACCCGAACATCGCCGCCGTCCACCGCGGCAAGGATCTGGCGGCCTTCATCGAGGCGAACGAGCTGATCCACGTGCGCATCGCCGATGCACCGCGGCACCACTTCTGGACGCAGTTCGCCCGCCAGAACGGGCTCGCCGGCATCGACGTCGAGCGCGGCATGGTGTTCGACACCGCCGTGCTCGCCGCGCAATACGCACTCGGCGGGCAGGGCATCGCGGTACTCGACACCAATCTCTTCGCCGAGGAGATCCGTGCCGGCAAGCTGGTGAAGCCCTTCGATGCCATCCTCGATGACGGCTACGGCTATTACCTGACCACGCAGCCCGAGGGCCTGGCGGATACCGCCATCTCGCTGTTCCGCTCCTGGCTGATCGGGCGCTTCGGCAGCGGGGCGGCGGCGCCGGCAGCCGCGGTGCAGCTCGCCGTATCGAACGAATGAGCGACGCGGAGGCTCGGTGAAGAACGACGTGCGCGTAGTGGTGATCGGCGGCGGGGTGGTCGGCGTCAGCGTGCTCTATCACCTGACCAAGGCCGGCTGGAAGGACGTGCTGCTGATCGAGCGCGGCGAGCTCACCTGCGGCTCGACCTGGCACGCGGCCGGCGGCATGCACACCGTCAACGGCGACCCGAACGTCGCCAAGCTGCAGCAGTACACCATCAACCTCTACAAGGAGATCGAGCAGATCTCCGGGCAGTCGTGCGGCATGCATCTGACCGGGGGCATCATGCTGGCCGGCACCCGCGAGCGGCTCGACTGGCTCAGGATGGCCAAGGCGCGCGGCCGTTATCTCGGCATGGAGCTCGAGATCATCTCGGTGGACGAGGCGGCGCGGCTCTTTCCGCTCATGAACAAGGAGCACTTCGTCGGGGCGCTCTACGATCCCATCGAGGGCCACGTCGACCCCTACGGCGTCACGCACGCCTACGCGAAGGCCGCGCAGATCGGGGGCGCGCAGGTGGTGCGCCACACGCGCGTCACGGACCTGAAGGCACGGGCCGACGGCAGCTGGGACGTGATCACCGATCACGGCAACGTGCACGCCGAGCACGTCGTGAATGCCGGTGGGTTGTGGGCGCGCGAGGTCGGCCGCATGGTCGGGCTCGAGCTGCCGATCCTCGCGATGGAGCACCAGTACCTCATCACCGAGGACATCCCGGCGCTCAAGGGTCAGAAGGAACAGCTGCATTGCATCGATTTCGAGGGCGAGATCTACACGCGCCAGGAGCGCGGCGGCATGCTGCTCGGCACCTACGAGCGCGCCGGCGTGCCGTGGTCGCCGCGCGAGACGCCGTGGGACTTCGCACAGAGCCTGCTGCCGAACGATCTCGAGCGCATCGCCCCGAGTCTCGAGGTCGGCTTCGAGCACTTCCCGGCGCTCGGCGAGGCTGGCATCCGTAAAGTGGTGAACGGTCCGTTCACGTTCGCGCCGGACGGCAATCCCCTGGTCGGACCCATTCGCGGCCTGCGTAACTTCTGGGTCGCCTGCGGAGTGATGGCGGGCTTCAGCCAGGGAGGCGGGGTGGGGCTCGCGCTGTCGCGCTGGATGGTCGATGGCGACCCCGGTGCCGACATCTGGGGGATGGACGTCGCGCGCTACGGCGACTGGGCGACGCTCGCCTACACCAACGCCAAGGTGCGCGAGAACTACTCGCGCCGCTTTCGCATCCGCTTCCCGAACGAGGAGCTCACCGCGGCGCGGCCGCTGCGCACCACGCCGATCTACGAGCGGCTGAGCGACGCGCATGCCGTGTTCGGCGACTACTGCGGGCTCGAGCACGCCCTGTGGTTCGCGCCTGCCGCTGCCGCGGCGCACGAGAACATCACGTTCCACCGCTCGAATGCCCATGCGCACGTGGCCGCCGAATGCCAGGCGGTGCGCGCCGGCGTCGGCCTGCTCGAGATCTCCAACTACGGCAAGTTCGAGGTCACGGGGGCGCGCACCGAGGAGTGGCTGTCGCACGTGATGGCGAACCGCGTGCCGCAGCCGGGCCGTATCGCACTCACGCCGATGCTGAACGAGCGCGGCAAGCTGATCGGCGACTTCACCATGGCGCGCTTAGGCGCGGATCGCGTGTTCCTGGTGTGCACTTACGCGGCGGAGGACTATTACCGGCGCTGGTTCGAGCGCCATGCGCCGCCCCCGGGGGTGAGCGTGCGCCCCTGCGCCATGCAGTACACCGGGCTTTCGGTCGCCGGTCCGCACGCGCGCGCGCTGCTGCAGAGCCTGACGCACGAGGACCTGTCGACCGCGGCGTTCCCGTTCCTCACCTTCCGCCGCATGGACGTCGGCATGATCCCGGCGCTGGTGGGGCGCATCAGCTTCACGGGCGACCTCGGCTACGAGATCTGGGTGACGAGCGAGTACCAGCGGGCGCTCTATGATCTGCTGCGGGGGGCGGGCGCGGCGTACGGACTGAAGCTCTTCGGCGGGCGGGCCCTGAATACCATGCGCCTCGAGAAGGGCTTCGGCACCTGGGCACGCGAATACCGCCCGATCTATGGGCCGTACGAGGCGGGCCTCGGGCGCTTCGTGGATCTCAGGAAGGACGACTTCATCGGGCGCGCGGCGGCGCTCGAGGAGAAGGAGAGCGGCGGGAAGCTGCGGCTCGTGCTGTTCGCGGTCGAGGCGCGCGATGCCGACGCCATGGGCGATGAGCCCATCTGGCACGACGGCCGGGTGATCGGCTGGGTCACTTCGGGCGCCTACGGGCACAGCGTGCAGCGCTCGCTGGCGCTCGGTTACGTGCCGAAGGAATACGCAGATGCCGGTGCGGGATTCGAGATCGAGATACTCGGCGAGCGCTGCCAGGCAACGCCGCTCGCCGGGGCGCCGTTCGATCCGGACGGCGCCCGCATGCGCGTTTAGGCCATGAACATGGCGAGCGCGCTCGCCGTGAGCGCCGGGCGCGTCTCGCCTTCGATCTCCATCGTGTTCTCGGTCATCACGAGAAAGCGCCCCGCGCCCTTTTCCTCGACGGAGGAAATGCGGATGCGGTTGCGTATCCGCTTGCCCGAGCGCACCGGCGCCACGAAGCGCACCTTGTCGAGCCCGTAGTTTACCACCGACTTCGGCGTAATACGCGCCAGCAGCACCTCGAAGCCGGTCGGTGCGAGCAGCGACAGGGTGAGGAAGCCGTGGGCGATCGTGCCGCCGAAGGGCCCTTCGCGGGCGGCGCGCTCGGCGTCGACGTGGATCCATTGATGATCGCCCGTGCAGCGGGCGAACTCGTCGATGCGGCTCTGGTCGAGCAGGATCCAGGAGGAAACGCCGATCTCCTCGCCGATGTGCTTCGCCAGGTCGGCGACGGTCATTTTGCTCGCGGGCATCGGCAAATCTTAGCAACCGCCGCGACGGCATGTTCCGGTAAGTCGCCGTCAGGTATGCACCGCACAAGACAGGCGTATAAAGGTCGAGTTAAAAGTACATTAAAGGCATGTAAAGCAACAAGTTGAATGTGATCTATCCTTCATGCCATATGCCTCTTGCAACGCATACAAAAATGCCTATAATGTCTTTTGTGAATTACCGAATAGCCGCGAAGGAAACTGCCATGAGCACCCGCACTTTCGACGTCAACACCTGGCTCGAGACCTGCAAGGAGACCTTCAGCTCCTTTACCAGGGCCCAGCAGGACGGCTTCAAGGCGCTCGAGCGTTTCGCACGCTTCAACTACGCGGTCGCCGGTGACTGCCTCGAGGCGGGTCTCGCTCAGGCGAAGGCGACGCTCAGCGCGCGCGCCGCGCTCGGTACGCAGGCGGTCGCCGATCTGCTCGCGAAGCAGGCCGAGCTCAGCAACCAGCTGAGCGAGAAGCTGCACGCCCGCGCGCAGGAATTCTCCACGCTCGCTTCCGAGGTGCAGGAGTCGGTCAACACCTTCGCCGCCGAGGCGGCGAACCGCGCGGCGGGAACGAAGAAGGCCGCCTAAGCACCGAATCGCTGACAGATTCCCCCCAATTGGGCGACCCGCAGGGCGGGTCGCCCTTTTTTTTGCTCCTGGCGCGCGCGGATCGGGCAGCATGCCCCGCCATGGATGCGCGTCTCAGCCTGCGGGTCTGCCTGGGAGCAGCGATTCTCGCGCTGCGTGCGCCGCCGCTGTGCGCACAGGAGGCGGGCGCGAGTGCGGCGCCGCCGCACGCCATGGACATGGCCGGGCTCTACGGGTCCTACGACATGACGCGCGAGGCCTCCGGCACCAGCTGGCAGCCGGACTCGACGCCCATGGAAGGCGTTGAGCAGATGCGCGGCCCGTGGATGGCCATGCTGCACGGCTTTCTCGACGCGATCTACGATGCGCAGGGCGGGCCGCGCGGCGCGACGCAGACCTTCTCGACCAGCATGCTGATGCTGATGGCGCGCCGCGAGCTCGACGCGGGCGCCTTCGGCCTGCGTCTGATGATCTCCGGCGAGCCGCTCATGGGCGCGAGCGGCTATCCGCTGCTCTTCCAGACCGGTGAGACCGCCGACGGGCGCGTGCCGCTCATCGACCGCCAGCACCCGCACAACCTGCTGATGGAGGCCGCCGTGACCTACAGCCGGGAGCTGTCGGCGGCGAGCTCGGTGTTCGTCTACGCAGGTCCCGCGGGCGAGCCCGCGCTCGGACCGACGACCTTCATGCACCGCCTCTCGGCCATGGACGACCCCGAGGCGCCGCTCACGCATCACTGGCTCGACTCGACGCACGTGTCCTACGGCGTCGTGACGGCCGGCTACGTCCTCGGGCAGGTCAAGCTCGATGCATCCGTCTTCAATGGCCGCGAGCCCGATCAGCACCGCTACGACGTCGAGCTGCGCCCACTCGACTCCTGGGCGGCGCGTCTCACCTGGAACGCGACTGCGGATCTCTCGATGCAGCTCAGCACGGGGCGGCTCGTCGGCCCCGAGCAGCTCGAGCCCGGCGTCGACGTGCGGCGCAGCACCGCTTCGGTGACCTATAACGCCCATGCCTTCGGGGAGTGGTGGCAGACGACGCTGGCGTGGGGACGCAACTCGCCGTCCCTGGGGACCGCCAGCAGCGGGTGGCTCGCCGAATCGGCACTCGGGCTCACCACGACGCAGACGCTGTTCGCCCGCGCGGAGCACGTCGCGAAGGACGAGCTGTTCCTGCCGGCTGCGCCGCTCTATGGCGGGAGCTTCATGGTGAACGTGCTGTCACTCGGCTATATCTACGATTTCCTGCAGCTCGGACCGGCGAGCTTCGGCGTCGGCGGGCTCGCCAGCACCTACGAATTTCCGGCCGCACTCAATTCCACCTACGGCTACCGGCCGACCTCCTTCATGGTGTTCGTGCGCGTGCGCCTGTGAGCGGGGCCGGTGGACCGCGCCACGGTCCCCGGCGGGCGCGCTCAGCCATGGCGCTGCTCCGCCGCGTAGAGCGAGGCGAGCATCGGGCTGTGCACGTCGCGCACCGCGAGCGCGATCGCCTGCTGGCGGCAGCTGCGGGCGGCGGCGACCGCCTGCAGGTCGCGGATGTCCTCCGGTGCGCACACCTGCTGTGCGGCGGCGACGATGCGGTCGTAGAGCGCGAGCGATCCCTGCTCGGTGGCGAGGTTCAGGTCTGCGTAGCGCACCTTGATGGCGGGTACGTCGGCGACGGCGGCGGCGTGCGCGCTGCCGGCGGCGCTGACCGCGACGCAGGCGGCGATGAGGGCGAAAGCGGTGGCGGTGCGCATCCGGGCGCCGGTGCGAAGCGTTGCAGAGGTCATGGGGTTCTCCTTTACGCGTCACGACCCTCGTGACGCTGCTGATCAGATTCGCAAGTCGCCGCGCGCGTTTAAAGGCGCTAAGTGACGCGTTGATCCCGCGGGTTCACGACTTCGTACCGCCGCCTCAGCGGCGCCTGCATGGCCGGCCGCGCCGTGTGCGGGGTGCGATGCGCATTGCACGGATTCGTCCCGCCGCCCGACGGAATCGTCCCGGCGCGCTGGCGAGCGGCACGCGAATGCCGTCCGGCGTAGGCTATGCTGGTCAGCGCATGAGCGCCTCGCCACTCGAACGGATCACCCCCGCGTTCCTCGGCGTCGCCCGCGACGGCGACGTCGCCGGCGAGCGGCGCGCCGCGCGCGCGCGGCGCAACTTCTGGCCGCAGCTCGCGGTGCTGTCGGGCTTCTGGATCTATGTGGCGCTCTCGAACCTCATGTACGCCAACACCATGGGGGAGAGCCTGAGGTCGCTCAACGTCACCGACTTTTTCGCGCCGTGGGATGCGCGCCTGGTGCAGCACCTCATCCTCTATCCGGTCTTCATCCTGTGCGCGTGGACGTCGCTGCGCATCGGGTGGCGGCCGCTGTGGCGTACGCTGCCGATCCAGCTGTCGTGCGCGCTCGGCTTCGCGGTGCTGGCGGCGCCGGCGCTGGTCACCGGCGAGATGGTGATGGGGGAGTGGCACGGCACGACCGGCATCACCCACGGCATGGTCAGGAGCTACGAGAGCTGGGCGGAGTTCTTCGCCGGTCCGGCGGTGCCGACCTGGATCGCGAGCGCCACCAGCTTTCTCGTCACCTACGGCTTCGGTCTCGCGCTCATCAGCAGCTTCGGCTTCTACCAGCGGCTGCGCGACTCGCAGCTGCGCTCCGCCGCGCTCGAGCGGGCGCTCGCCGCCGCGCACCTGGCGGCGCTGCGCATGCAGCTCTCGCCGCACACCCTCTTCAACCTGCTGCACACCATCCGCGCACAGATCGCCTGGGATCCGCCGGCCGCGCAGGCGATGGTCGTGCAGCTCGGTGATCTGCTGCGCCGGCTCCTCAGCGCCGGCGAGCGCGAGTTCACGCGCCTCGGCGATGAGCTGCAGTTCGTGCAGCTTTACCTGCAGTTGCAGCAGCAGCGCTTCGCCGACCGTCTCAGCGTGGCGGTGCCGGCGCGCGCTGCCGTGCCGCCCGCCTGGGTCCCGAGCCTGATCCTGCAGCCGCTGGTCGAGAACGCCGTGGTGCACGGCCTCGCCGGCCGCGAGGGCGCGGTGAGCGTGCGCGTCGAGGCCGAGCTGGTGGGCGAGACGCTGGTGCTGCGCGTGCTCAACGATCTGGCCTCCTCCTGGCCCGGCGTGCACGGACCCGGTATCGGTCTTGCGAACGTACGCGAGCGGCTCGCCGTGCAGTTCGGCGAGCGCGCCACCTTCAGCGCCGGCCCCGGGGGGGAGGGGCAGTGGGTCGCCGAGATCCGCATGCCGCTGCTGCGCGACGGGCCGGAGGCCGGCGGGCGCACGGCGCCGGACGCCCAGCCGTGATGCACACGGTCATCGTCGACGATGAGCCGGCGGCGCGGCGCACCGTGCGCGAGTGCTGCGAGCGCGAGGGCGATTTCAACGTCATCGGCGAATACGGCGACGCCCGTGCAGCCCTCGAGGCACTGCGCGCCCGGCCGCCGCACGTGCTGTTCCTCGACATCCAGATGGACTCCATGACCGGCATGGCGCTGGCGCGCGCACTCGACCCGCAGAGTCTGCCGCTCATCGTGTTCGTCACGGCCTACGATCACTACGCGCTCGAGGCTTTCGAGGTGAGCGCGGTGGACTATCTGCTCAAGCCTTTCGACGAGGCACGCTTCAAGGCGACCGCCGTGCGCGTGCGGCGGCGGCACCAGGGGCAAAGCAGCGGCGACCGGCGCGTGGCGCTCGAAGCGCTCCTCGAGCAGCTCGAGCGCGGCGCGCGCGAGCGCTCCGAGGCGCAGCCGCGCGTGCTGGCCGAGGCGGGCAGCCGCATGCACATGCTGGAGGTCTCGCAGGTCGAGGTGGTGGAGGCGGACCGCAACTACGTGCGCCTCATCATCGGCCGCGAGACCTTCCACGCGCGCAGCACGCTGCAGCAGGCGGAGCGCTCCTTCCAGACGCAGCCGATGCTGCGCATCAGCCGCTCGTGCCTGGTGAACATGAGCCACGTGCGGGAGATCAGCCGCACGCCGCGCGGCGACTTCATCCTGGTGGTGGCGGGCGGCACCACGGTCACGAGCAGCGAGGGCTACCGCGACCCGGTGCGGGCCTACCTCGAGCGTCTGAAGCTCGCGCCGGCCTGAGCGCGGCGGCCGCGCGCACGCAAGCGCCCGCGGTGCGTTTTCGCTAAAGTCCGCGGCAGATGAACACCGCGATCCCGACCCGGCGGACGGCGCTGTGGGCGCTCGGCGTACTGACCGCCATCAATCTGATCAATTATCTCGATCGCTACGTGGTGTCGGCGATCGTGCCGGAGCTCAAGAGCTCGCTCGCGCTCACCGACACCGAGCTCGGCGGCCTGATGTCGGCCTTCATGCTGGTGTACATGGTGACGGCGCCCGCTTTCGGCAGCTGGGGCGATCGCGGCTCGCGCACCCGGCCGATCGCGCTCGGGGTGTTCGTATGGAGTCTGGCGACGGCGCTCTCGGGCCTGGCGCACAGCTACGCGCAGCTGCTGGCCGGCCGGGCGCTGGTCGGGATCGGCGAGGCCGCCTACGTCGCCATCGCGCCCGCGCTGCTCGCCGACTGCTTCGAGGCCAGGGGCCGCGGTCGCGTCTACGCCGTGCTCAACATGGCGATCCCGGTGGGAGCGGCGCTCGGCTACATCGTAGGCGGACTGGTGAGCGCGCGCTGGGGCTGGCGCGCGGCATTCTTCGTCGGCGGCATTCCGGGCATGCTGCTGGCGGTGGCGGTGCTGCGGCTGCCCGACCCGCCGCGCGGCGCGCAGGACGGACCACGCGAGCGGGGCGGGGCGGCCGGCGGCAACCCGCTCAGGGTCTATCTCGGGCTCCTCAGGCATTGGCCGTATCTGAGCGTGGTGCTCGGCTACGCCGCCTACACCTTCGGGCTCGGCGGGCTCGCCTTCTGGATGCCGACCTTCCTCGAGCGTGTGCGCCACGTCGCCCCGGCCGAGGCCACCACCGGCTTCGGGGCGATCGTGCTGGTGACGGGATTCGTCGGTACCTTCGCGGGGGGCTGGCTCGGCGACCGGTTGCTGGTCCATTCGCGCCAGGCCTACCTGTGGTTCTCGGGCGTGCTGACGCTGCTCGCGGTGCCGTGCGCGCTGCTGGCCCTGCTGGCCGCATCGCCGGCGCTCTACTACCCCGGCATCGTGGCCGCGCAGCTGCTGCTGTTCATGTCGACCGGTCCGATCAACGCGGCGATCGTCAACATCGCGGGCCCGCTCGAGCGCGCCTCGGCCATCGCGCTCAGCATGTTCGCCATTCACCTGCTCGGCGACGTTCCCTCTCCGGCGCTCATCGGCCGCATCTCGCACTTGAGCTCGCTCGGCGAGGCCACGCTGATCGTGCCCGTGGCCTTCGCGGTCGCCGGCCTCGTGTGGCTGCTAGCGGCGCGCGTCAACGCGCGGGCGGCGGCGGCCGCATGAGCGGCGCTCGCGCGAGCGGCACCCGCCGTGTCCGCGCTGCGAGCCTGGCGGAGGTGTCCCCGGCGGCGCGCCCGCTCGCGACGGCGAGCCCGGCCGCCATCGCGGCGCGCTTCGAGGCGGCGCTCGCGGCCGCCGACGGCGCTGCCGGCGCACACTGCATCCATGAGTTGTGGATGCGCGGGGAATTCGGCGCGCGTATCGAGGCGGCGCTCGAGCAGCTGTGGTGCCGGGCGGCGGCCTCGGTCCCCGAGTGGCTGCCGATGCGCTACGTCGAGTGGCTGCCGGCCGTCTACGAGGTCGCCGGCGGTTTCACCGCGCGGCGCCGCGGCCGCAGCAACGTCTATCTCATCCTGCTCGACTTCGCCGACCGCCGGCGCGGGCCCTACGGCGTGTACGTCGGCATGAGCCGCTATACGCCCGCGCAGCGCTTCGACCAGCACAAGGCCGGCATCCGTGCGGCGGGCAGCGTTCTCAAGCGCGGCCTCGAGGCGCTCACCGGCCCGACGCTGCACCTGCAGCGCCTGGCACACGCCGAGGCCGCGCGCATCGAGGCCGGGCTCGCGGCGGCGCTGGCCGATGCGGGCCTGCTGGTTGAAGGCGGTCATTAGCCGGGCGGAACAACCGCGCCCGCCGGCTCTCAGCGCGTGACGAAGGCCCGCTCGATGACGTAGTCGCCGGGCTCGCCGCTGCGCGGCGAGATGTGGAAGCCGCGCGCGTCGAGCAGCTTCGCGGTATCGGTGAGCATGGCAGCGCTGCCGCACACCATGAGGCGATCGGCCGCCGGGTCGAGCGGCGGCAGCCCGAGGTCGCGCGTCAGGCGGCCCGACTCGATGAGCGTCGTCAGCCGCCCGCGATGCACGTAGGGCTCGCGGGTGACGGTGGGGTAGTAGCGCAGCTGGGCGCGGACCTGCGGGCCGAGCAGCTCGTGGCGGCGCAGCGCCTCGATGCGCTCGCGCACCACCTGGCTCTCCCGGGCCCAGCGCACGCCGTGCACCAGCACGACGGTCCCGAAGCGCTGGTAGACCTCCGGGTCGCTGATGAGGCTCAGGAACGGCGCGGCGCCGGTGCCGGTGCTGAGGAGGTAGAGGCGCTCGCCGGGCTTCAGGTCGTGCAGCACCAGCGTGCCGGTCGGCTTGCGGCTGACGAGCACGATGTCCCCCGGACGCACGTGCTGCAGCTTGGAGGTGAGCGGCCCATCCGGCGCCTTGATGCTGAGGAAGTCGAGGTGATCCTCGTAATTGGCGCTGGCGATGCTGTAGGCGCGCAGCAGCGGCCGTCCGTCGACCGGCAGCCCCACCATCACGAACTGGCCGTTCTCAAAGCGCAGGCCCGGATCGCGCGTGGTGGTGAAGCTGAACTGCGTATCGGTCCAGTGGTGGACCGCGAGCACACGCTCGCTGCCGATGGCTGCCAAGGATCCTGCCTCCAGACTGTGTTGCCTGGAGGAGATGTTAGCTTGCCGGTGGGCCAGCGCTCTGCGTACTTCTACGCATGGGGACATAAGCGCGCGTTATGTGGGCGCGCCAGGAGTCGCGGCGGACGCCTAGAAGGTCGCGGGCGCTCCCGGCTGGCGCAGCGCCCAGGCACACACCCACACGCACAGGAGTCCGGCCGCGAAATAGAGCCACGCCATGCGCCACTCGCGTTTTTCCATGCGCTCGGGACCGAGCGGCGAGATGAGGAACGGCCGGCCGTCGGCGGGCTCGGAGACCACGCTGGTGCGGGTGATGCCGGACTCGCGCTCGAGCGCCTCGCACTCGCGCGCGGCGGCCGCGCGCGCGGCCTCCCACTCGGCGGCGCTCAGGACGCCGTCGTGGTCGGCATCGAAACGCGCGAGCAGCGCCGCCTGGTCCTGCTTCCACTCGTGCAGCCGCGCCGCGGTGGCCGCGGCGAGGTCGCCGCTCTCGGAATGCGAACGCAGCTCGCCCAGCACGCAGACCGCGGCGCCGACGTCGAGCAGACTCTCGGTGTAGCGGTAGGGGCCCATCAGCAGCGCGGTATTCACCGGCGGCGGTCCCCCGAGCGGCCGGTCGGTATCGCCGTACCAGGTGTTGACCTGCGAAGGGGTCACTTCGGCCCGCACCGGGCCGACGAGGCACTGCGCGTCGCCGTCGTCGACCACGAACAGCTCGACGCTGGCCGCGCTCTCGACGGTGCGCCACTCGGTGCGGCCCCTGGAGTCGCGCTGCCGCTCGGCGATCCTGAAGCTCCACCACACGCACGGCCGGCCGCTCAGGGGTGCCGCGGTGGGCGCCGCGGCGGAGCGCGCCTGTCCGGCGATCTTCACGTAGCCTTGCGCGGCCGAGCGGATGTGCACCAGCGGTGTGTCGGCGAGCATCCGGTCACGGCGCAGCCGGCGGAAGAAGCCGTACAGGCACAGCAGGGCGCCCGCGGCGGCGGCGGCCGCGATCACTTCGGGGTGCTGCACCACGGCGGTCACCGACAGCTCGGCGCGCGCTTGCGCCGCGGCTCAGCGCGAGAACGCGGCCTTGAGGTCGACGTCCGCGGTCGCGTCCGTCTGGAAGTGCAGCAGCGCCGCCTCGGGGAAGTTGCCGAGCCCGGCGATCAGCACGCCCGGGAACGAGGCGATGCGCACGTTGTTGGTATTGACCGCGTCGTTGTACACCTCGCGGCGGTCGGCGATCGCGGTCTCGAGTGCGCTGATGCGGTCCTGCAGGTGCCGGAACGCCTCGTTCGCCTTGAGGTCGGGATAGTTCTCGGCGACCGCGTACAGCCCGGACAGTCCCGTGCGCAGCTCGCGCTCGGCCGGACCGAGCGAGGCGACATTGCCGCTCGAGCGCGCGGCGTCGACGCCGGCGCGGGCCTGCATGACACGCTCGAGCGTGCCCGGCTCGTACTGCATGTATTGCCTGCAGACCTCGACGAGTTTGGGCAGCTCGTCGTGGCGCTGCACCAGCAGCACGTCGATGTTGGACCAGGCGAGCTTCACCGCGGCGCGCACCTGCACCAGGCCGTTGTAGGCGCCGAGCAGATAGCCGACCAGGGCGATGAGGAGAAACAGCACGACCAAGAGACCTAACATCGGACCACTCCTTGAGAGAGCAGGGCTGCCCGCATGAGTCGGGGCGCAGCATACCCTCTGCAAGCCGGCGGCGATGTGAAGGTGTCCCCAGCCGTAAGGGACGTGACGCACGTCACACGGCGGGCGTCACCCGCAGCCCGAGATCGATGCCGGCGAGCTCGTAGCCCTTGCGGAAGTCGCGGATGTGGCGCGCCATCCAGTCGTGGGCGCCCGGGGCGTCGTGCGCGGCCAGCGCCTCCACCAGGCGCCGCTGCGCCGTGGCGATGCGGGTGCGCGCCTGCGGCACCTTGTCGATCATGACCGCGAGCGAGGGCTCGAGCAGCTGCAGCAGCGGCTCCTGGGCGAGACCCAGCACCGGGTTGTGGGTGGCACGGCCGAGGCTGCGGAAAAATTCCGCGCAGCGCTGCACCGCCTGCGGGGCGTCGCTGCGCGCCGCGCCGAAGGCATCCGCGGCGGCCGTCACTTCCGCAAGGTCCGCGGCGCTGCGGGTGCGGGCGGCGGCCTCGGCCAGCGGCGGCTCGAGGATGGTGAGCGCCTCCCAGACGTCGCGCACCGTGACGTCGTGCAGCAGCAGCGCATCGCTCACCCCGGCGGCCACGGCCTCGTGGTGCGGGCGGCTCACCGACATGAGCTTCGAGCCGGGGCGGCGCTGCACCAGGCCGCGGCTCTCGAGCTCGCGCAGCGCCTCGCGCACCGTCGAGCGGTTGACGCCGAACTGGCGCGCCAGCTCGATCTCGGAGGGCAGCCGCTCGCCTTCGCGCAGCACGCGCGACAGGATGCGCTCGCCGATCGCCACCGCCACCTTGCGGTAGGCGGGTTCGAGCGTCAGCGGGGCGAACGCGACGCTCACGCCGCCGCCTCGAACAGCTCGCGTCCGATCAGCATGCGGCGGATCTCCTGGGTCCCGGCGCCGATCTCGTAAAGCTTGGCATCGCGCAGCAGGCGGCCCGCCGGGTAATCGTTGATGTAGCCGTTGCCGCCGAGGGCCTGGATGGCATCGAGCGCGGCTGCCGTGGCGCGCTCGGCCGCGAACAGGATGCAGCTCGCCGCGTCGCGCCGGCGCACGGTGCGCGCATCGCAGGCGCGCGCCACGGCGTAGACGTAGGCGCGCGCGGCGTTGAGCGTCGCGTACATGTCGGCGATCTTGCCCTGCATCAGCTCGAAAGTGCCGATCGGCTGCCCGAACTGCTTGCGCTCGCGCACGTAGGGCAGCACCACGTCGAGCGCCGCGGCGTGCAGTCCGAGGGAGCCGCCGGCGAGCACCACGCGCTCGTAGTCGAGCCCGCTCATCAGCACGCGCACGCCGCCGTGCTCGGTGCCGACCAGATTGGCCGCCGGAATGCGGCAGTCGTCGAACACCAGCTCGGAGGTGCCCGAGCCGCGCATGCCGAGCTTGTCGAGCTTCTGGGCACTCGTGAATCCCGGCGTGCCGCGCTCGAGGAGGAAGGCGCTGATGCCGCGCGCGCCGGCGGCCGGATCGGTCCTGGCGTACACCATGAGGACGTCGGCGTCCGGTCCGTTGGTGATCCACATCTTGCGGCCGTTCAGCACGTAGCCATCGCCGTGGCGCTCGGCCTTCAGCTGCATCGACACGACATCCGAGCCCGAGCCGGGCTCGGACATGGCGAGCGCCCCGACGTGCTCGCCGGAGAGCAGCTTCGGCAGGTAGCGCCGGCACTGCGCCTCGCTGCCGTTCAGGCGCAGCTGGTTGACGCACAGGTTCGAGTGCGCGCCGTAGGAGAGGCCGACCGCGCCCGAGGCGCGCGAGATCTCCTCCATGACGACCACGTGGGCGAGGTAGCCGAGGCCCGCGCCGCCGAGACTTTCGGGCACGGTGATGCCGAGCAGGCCCTGGGCGCCGAGCGCCGGCCACAGGTCGCGGGGAAACTCGTTGCTGCGATCGATCGCCGCGGCCCGCGGCGCGATCTCCCGCGCGGCGAAGCGGCGCACCTCGCGCCGGATCTCCTCGAGCTCGGTGCCGAGACCGAAATCGCCGTCAGTGCAGTCGAGCGGACTCATCGGACTTGCCTCTCCTTGGGCGGGATCGTATGATTGTCGGACAAACCGGCAATCATGGCAAGACCCCCGATGCCCCGTATCACCTCCCGGCTGAACCTGCAGTCCCAGGAATACCGCGACAACGAGCGCGCCATGCGCGCCCTCACCGAGGATCTCAGGCGCGAGGTGACCCGGGTGGCCCGCGGGGGCTCGAAGGCGGCGGTGGACCGGCACCGCGCCTCCGGCAAGCTGGCGGCGCGCGAGCGGGTGCGGGTGCTGCTCGACACCGGCAGCCCCTTCCTCGAGTTCTCGCAACTGGCCGCGCACGGCATGTACGGCGGCGATATCGCCGGCGCGGGCATCGTCACCGGCATCGGCCGCGTCAGCGGGCGCGAGTGCGTGATCGTCGCCAACGACCCGACGGTCAAGGGCGGTACCTACTACCCCATCACCGTGAAGAAACACCTGCGGGCCCAGGAGATCGCGCGCGACAACCGCCTGCCGTGCGTGTACCTGGTCGAGAGCGGCGGGGCGTTCCTGCCGGCGCAGGACGAGGTGTTCCCGGACCGGGAGCATTTCGGGCGCATCTTCTACAACCAGGCGACGCTCTCGGGTCGCGGCATCGCGCAGATCTCCGTGGTGCACGGCTCGTGCACCGCCGGCGGCGCCTACGTACCCGCCATGTCGGATGAGAACGTGATCGTGCGCAACCAGGGGCGCGTATTTCTCGGCGGACCCCCGCTCGTGAAGGCGGCGACCGGCGAGGACATCGACGCCGAGTCGCTGGGGGGCGCGGACGTCCATTGCCGCGAGTCGGGCGTCTGCGATCACTACGCCGAGAACGACACGCACGCGCTCGCCATCGCGCGGCGCATCGTCGCGCGCCTGAAGCCTGCGCCCGACACCGCCCCGCCGCACCCGGTGTGCGAGCCGCACTACGACCCGCAGGAGCTCTACGGCGTCGTGCCCGCGAGCCTGCGCAAGCCCTACGACGTGCGCGAGCTGATCGCGCGGCTCGTCGATGACTCGGCACTCGATGAGTTCAAGGCGCTCTACGGCACGACGCTGGTGTGCGGCTTTGCGCACCTCGGCGGCTACCCGGTGGGCATCCTCGCCAACAACGGCGTGCTGTTCTCCGAGAGCGCGCTGAAGGGCACGCACTTCATCGAGCTGTGCACGCGCGAGGAGATTCCGCTCCTCTTCCTGCAGAACATCACCGGTTTCATGGTGGGCAAGCGCGCCGAGGCCGGTGGCATCGCCAAGGACGGCGCCAAGCTCGTCATCGCGGTCGCCTGCGCGCCGGTGCCCAAGCTCACGGTGATCGTCGGCGGCAGCTACGGCGCCGGCAACTATGCCATGTGCGGGCGCGCCTACGCCCCGCGGCTCCTGTTCCAGTGGCCCAACGCGCGCATTTCCGTGATGGGTGGGGAGCAGGCGGCGAGCGTGCTCGCCACGGTGAAGCGTGAGCAGATGGCGCGTGGCGGGGAGGCGTGGCCGGCGGCGGAGGAGGAGGCCTTCAAGACGCCGATCCGTGAGCAGTATGAGCGCCAGGGCCATCCCTACTACGCCTCGGCGCGGCTCTGGGACGACGGCGTCATCGACCCCGCCGACACCCGGCGCGTGCTGGCGCTGTCGCTCGCGGCCGTGCGCCACGCGCCGCTCGAGCCGGCGCACTTCGGCGTGTACCGGATGTGAGCGCCATGACGCGCACCCTGCTGGTCGCCAACCGCGGCGAGATCGCCTGCCGCATCTTCCGCAGCGCGCGGCGCCTCGGCTGGCGCACGGTGGCGGTGTTCTCGGACGCCGACGCCGGCGCGCGCCACACCCGCGAAGCCGACGAAGCGGTGTGGATCGGCGCGGCGCCCGCGCGCGAGAGCTATCTGAACGGCGAGCGGCTGCTGGCCGCGGCGCGCGCCAGCGGCGCCGGCTTCATCCACCCGGGCTACGGGTTTCTTTCGGAGAACGCCGGCTTCGCGCGCGCCTGCGCGGATGCCGGCGTGCACTTCGTCGGGCCGCCGGCGGCGGCGATCGCGGCGATGGGCTCGAAGATCGTCGCCAAGAACCGCATGCGCGAGGCCGGCGTGCCGGTGCTACCGGGCTACGCCGGCCCGGAGCAGGACCTCAAGCAGCTGGCCGGTGCGGCGCACACCGTCGGCCTGCCGCTCATCATCAAGCCGGCCGCGGGCGGCGGCGGCAAGGGCATGCAGATCGTGCGCCAGGAGTCCGAGCTCACCGCGGCGCTCGCCGCGGCGCGGCGCCTGGCGGAGAGCGCCTTCGGCGACGGCGCTCTGCTGCTCGAGCGCTTCCTGCCGACCCCGCGCCATCTCGAGGTGCAGGTGTTCGGCGACACCCACGGGAATCTCGTGCAGCTCGGCGACCGCGACTGCTCGGCGCAGCGGCGCCATCAGAAGCTCCTCGAGGAAGCGCCGGCCCCCAATGTGCCGGACGCGCTGCGCGCGCGGCTGCGGGCCGCGGCGCTGGTGGTGGCGCGCGAGATCGGCTACGTGAGCGCCGGCACCGTGGAGTTCCTCTACGACGGGCGCGAGTTCTATTTCATGGAGATGAACACGCGGCTGCAGGTCGAGCACACCGTCACCGAGGCGGTGACCGGGCTCGACCTGGTCGAGTGGCAGTTGCGCGTCGCCACGGGCGAGCCGCTGCCGCTCAGGCAGGAGGAGGTGCGCCTCGCCGGCCACGCGATCGAGGCGCGCGTGTGCGCCGAGGATCCGGAGCGCAATTTTCTGCCGAGCGCCGGGCGGCTCGCGCTGCTGCAGTGGCCGGCGCGCGAGTCGGTGCGGGTCGATGCGGGCTTCGAGAGCGGCGACACCGTGCCCGACTGCTACGACTCACTGCTCGGCAAGGTGATCGCCTGGGCGCCCGAGCGCGAGCTCGCGGCGGCACGGCTGGCCGCGGCCCTCACGGATATCTGCTGCGCGGGCGTGCGCACGAACGAAAGATGGCTGGCGCGCGTGCTGCGCTCGCGGCGCTTCCTCGAGGTGCGCCACAACATTGCGCTGCTCGAGAAGAGCGCGGCGGAGTTTGCCGGGCCCGCGGCCGCGCCGCCCGAGGCGCTGATCCTCGCGGCGCTGGCACTGCACGCGGCGCAGCGCCCGGCGGATGCGAGCCCGTGGGCGGCGCGCGACGGCTTCACGCCGAATCTTGCCGCGACGGTGAGCTACCCGCTCGCCTGCAAGGGCCACAGCCACACCGTGGAGCTCAGCTTCGGCGCCGGCGGCCGGGTGCAGGCGGCGAGCGTCGACGCGCGCACGCTCCTGCAGGTCGCGGACGTGCGCTACGAGGCCGGCGGCGGCGGCGCGGCGACCATCGCCGCGCGCCTCGTCGAGCGGCGCCGGCAGGCGCGCTGCCGCGTGGCCGCCGGGCACGTGACGCTCTGGGATGAGGAGGCGCAATACGACCTGACCCTCGAGGATCCGCGGACCCGCGAATTCTCGGCCAGCGCGAGCACCGGCGGCCTGACGACGCCGCTGCCCGGGGTGGTGGTCTCGGTCCCGGTCGCCG
This sequence comes from Steroidobacteraceae bacterium, assembly GCA_035523985.1. Taxonomy (GTDB): domain Bacteria; phylum Pseudomonadota; class Gammaproteobacteria; order Steroidobacterales; family Steroidobacteraceae; genus 13-2-20CM-66-19. Next base: position 48,049 of record DATKPR010000154.1, read on the forward strand.
TCGGTCAGAAAGTGGCCGCGGGCGAGGTCCTCATGGTCATCGAGGCCATGAAGATGGAGCACACCATCACGGCGCCCCATGCGGGCACCGTGCAGGCGATTCATTTCGCGCGCGGCGACCGGGTCCCCGAGGCGAGCCAGCTGCTCGAGCTCGCCGCCGCCGCGGCGCCCGGGAGCTGAGGGCGGGTTACCGGGGTTTCGCGCCGCCGGCCGGAGCCGCCGACGCATGCGACGGCCGCGCCGGTGGCGCGGTCGCCCGCGCCAGGGCGATCACCTGGTCGGCGCGCACCAGCAGCTCGCGGAAGGTGGCGAGCTCGTCCTCGGCCTGCGAGGGACTGAGCACCACGTAGCGCCCGTCGACGCTGAGCGTCGGGATCGCATCGATCGAGTAGTCCTCGGCCAGCTGGTCGGCCTTCACGGTCTGGCTGTTGATGTCGAAGGAGACGTAGGCGGCCGTGAAGCGGGTCGCATCGCCACCCTCCTTGCCGACCCAGTCGGCGATCGAGGCCTCGTCGAAGAGATTCTTGCCCTCCTCATGGATGGCGTGGAACAGCGCGCCGTCGAGCTTCTTCAGGTCCCCGGTCGCCTCGAGCGCGTAGTAGGTGCGCGCGAGATTCATCCACTGCGGACGGCCGTAGCTCACCGCGACGCGCCTGAAGACCACGTCCTTGGGGAGCTTTGCGGCCCAGGCGCTCACCAGCGGGTAGAACTTGGCGCAGTGCGGGCAGGCGTAGGAAAAGAACTCGAGCACTTCGATCTTGCCGGGGCTCGCGGTGGGCCGCGGCGGGTTGAGCAGGCGATAGTCCTGGCCCGCGATCAGCTGCGCGCGCGCGGGCGCGAAGGCCGTGGCGGCGGTGACCAGCAACAGGGCGAGGCTCAGGAAGCGGATGCGGTGCGGCATGCAGTCGTTCTCCGTCGATGGGTCGAAACGTAACACGAAGCGCGGTCGTAGAATCGCCACGGGCGCCGCGCCCAGACACCGGCGTAGTCGACGCCGATGCGGGCGCTGCGTCCGATCGCAACGCGCGGCGCGCGCCGCGGCTTCTCGATCCACAGCTGCGCGCCGAGGAGGTCGACGCCGTTCAGCCTGCGATCGACGTGCATTGCGCGGCACAGCAGCCCCGGCCCCCAGGTCTTGTCGCGCAGTCCTTCGAGGGGCTCGAGCGCCCGCAACAGCACCGCGTGCGGTACTCCCTCTTGGGCCGTGACCACGTTCAGACAGTTCCAGAAGCCATAGATGAAATATACGTAAGCGTAGCCCGGCGGACCGAACATCACCTCGGTGCGCGCGGTTCGTCCGCGCGAGGAATGGGCCGCCCGGTCGCGGGGTCCGAGGTACGCCTCGGTCTCGACGATGCGGCCGCGGCGCACGCGCACGCCGTCGTCGTGCACCAGGTGCATGCCGATGAGCTCACGGGCGACGGTGAGGGCACTGCGGGCGAAAAAGGCGCGCGCAGGCCTGGAGCCTGTTGTCACGGTGCGATGCTAAAGGATTCGTGCTTTTGTAGTAAAATCAAAGCAATGGAACTCCGATTGCCGCGCGGGCCACGCGCCTGCGCCCAGTTTGCCCCGGGACTCGTACTGGCGGCACTCCTCAGTGCCCCCGCGGGCGCGAGCGTCTATCCGCTGCCGGCGGACGGTTCCGCGGTGGTGGGCACGGATGAGGCCGTCACGACGGTGTATCAGGACACCCTGCCCGATCTCGCACATCGTTACAGCCTCGGTTATTACGAGATCATCCGCGCCAATCCCGGCCTCGACGTCTGGTTGCCCGGCGCCGGCAAGCGCGTGGTGCTGCCGGGGCGGCGCATCCTCCCCTCGGGTCCGCGCGAGGGCATCGTGATCAATCTCCCCGAGCACCGGCTCTATTACTACCCGCAGCCGCACAACCCGCACGAGCAACGCGTCGTCATCACCTATCCGATCAGCATCGGCAAAATGGACTGGCGCACGCCGCTCGGCGAGACGCGCGTGATCGCGCGCATCCGCAATCCTGCCTGGTATCCGCCCGAATCGATCCGCAAGGAGCACGCCGCGAACGGCGATCCGCTGCCGAAGGTGGTGCCGGCGGGGCCCGACAATCCGCTCGGCGATTTCGCGCTGCGCCTGGCGGCCGGCAACGGCGAGTACATGATCCACGGAACCAACAATCCCACGGCGGTCGGCATGTCGGTGACGCACGGCTGCATCCGCATGTATCCCGAGGACATCGCGGCGCTCTTTCCGCTGATTCCCGTCGGTACCCGGGTGTGGCTGGTGAATGAGCCGGTGAAGGTGGCCTGGGTGGACGGGGAGCTGCTGCTCGAAGCCCACCCGCCGATCGATGAAGAGGGGCAGAGCGTGGAGCCGGATCTCGGGCTGCTCTCGAAGCTGCTCGACGAGGCGCTCGGCGACAGCACTGCGGCGATCCATTGGGACCTCGCCCGCAAGACGCTCGAAGCCGCCAACGGCATCCCGACCCTGGTCGGACTGGCCGCGATGCCCGATACGCCTCCGGCAGGCGCGGGCGCAACCGAGCGCGTCGCGACCGCGCCGCCGGGCGGCGCCGCCGCGCGTTAGTCCGCGCCGCCGCCGGCGCGCGAGGCGCGCAGCTGCAGCAGCGCACGCACCAGGTGCGCGGCGCGTCCGGCGAGACTCAGCGCGGAGCGGACCCACAGCACGAAGGTGAGCACCTCGCGCGTGCGTCCGAGGAACAGCAGCCCCGCGAGCGCCGCCGCCCAGGCGAGCGGATGGCGCAGTCCCGCGACCGCGCCGCCGACGCCCGCGCCGCGCAGCACGGCGGCGGGGTCGAGCGCCTTCAGCCGCACGGCGAGCTCCTCGCGCTGCAGGTCGCAGCGCTCGAGCAGCACGCGGCGGCGGGCCTCGAGCTGTTTGAGGCGGCTCATGGGCGCTCCGCGCGGCGCCGGTCGCGGTCGAGCTGCGCGACCGAGGCGGCGAGGATCCCGGGTGCGCGGTGGAAGAAGCGCGTGCCGATCAGGCCGCAGATGAGTGCCAGCAGCAGGAAGGCGAGGCCGCCGGCGAGCAGCCCGAGCACCCGGTGCGAGTCCCACAGCGCCGCGATCAGCGCGACCACGGCGAAAGCGAGCGCCAGCAGCGTGCACAGGATCGCGGCCACCGCCCACAGCAGCGTGCGCGCGAGTCCGATGAGATGGATCTCGAGCTCGACGCCGGCGAGCTCGAGCCGGGTGCGCAGCGCATCGAGCAGCGCCGCCAGCAGGCCCGGGAGCGGTGGCGGGCGCTCGGCCGCGGTCGCACCCGCGGGCGCGGCGTCCTCGCTCATCCTCTGCGGCCCATGATGAGGCCGAGCAGCAGCGCCACCCCGCCGGCGATTGCCACCGCCTGCCAGGGGTTGTCGCGCACGTAGCCATCGACGTCGCGCGCCCGCGCCCGCACCTGACCCTCGAGCGAGGCGAGCCGTCCGCGCAGCTCCGCCACCGTGGCCTCGGCGTGCTCCTGGGCGGCACCGCCGGCCGCCGCGGCCGAGCTGCGCAGCAACGCCTCCGCGTCGCTCACCAGAGCGCGCAGCTCCTCCGCCAGCCTGCTGCCATTGAAAGCGTCCGTCATGGGAGCCTCCTCGTATGAATGCTGGCCGCTCGGGCGGCACCGTGGGTATAGGGATTTACGCATATCCGCCGCGAAACCGCGAGACGGCGCGCAGCGGCTGCGCTACTCTGCAAACAGCAGGTTGGCGATGAACGCATCGGCTCCGAATCCGCTCCTGGAGTTACGCAAGCTCGGCGTGAGCGCGTGGCTCGACGACCTCGGCCGCGGCATGCTCGAGGACGGCTCGCTTGCGCGCCTGATCCGCGCCGACGGCGTCGCCGGAGTCACTTCCAACCCGGCAATCTTCGCCAACTCCATGATCAGCGATCCGCGCTACACGCAGCCGATCGCGCGGCTGCTGCCAACCGTTCCCTCGGCGCTGGCGCTCTACGAGGAGCTGGCGCTGCACGACGTGCGCGCGGCGGCGGAGCTGTTCCGCGCTCTGTACGACGGCACCTCCGGGGGCGACGGTTTCGTCAGCCTCGAGGTCTCTCCGCACCTCGCCTACGACGGCGCGGGCAGCCTGGCGGAGGCGCGGCGTCTGTGGCAGCGCCTCGCGGTACCGAACGCCTTCATCAAGATTCCCGGCACCGAGGCGGGACTGCCGGTGATTCGCGACCTGATCGCCGACGGCATCAACGTCAACGTGACGCTGCTGTTTTCGCCCGAGCGCTACCGCGCCGTGGCGCGCGCCTACATGGACGGCTTGAGCGCGCGCGCGCGCGCCGGCCGCCCGCTCGCGAACGTCGCCTCGGTCGCGAGCTTCTTCCTCAGCCGCATCGACACGCTGGTCGACCAGCTGCTCGATGGGCTCGCCGCGGCCGGCCAGCCGGCCGCGCGCACGCTGCGCGGCAAGGCGGCGGTCGCGAGCGCGGGGCGCGCCTACGAGATCTTCGAGGAGTCGCTCGCGACGCCACAGTGGCAGGAGCTCGCGGCGCGCGGCGCGCGTCCGCAACGGCTGCTGTGGGCTTCGACCTCGACCAAGGACCCGAGCTACAGCCCGATCAAGTACGTCGAGGAGCTCATCGTTCCCGATACCGTGAACACCATGCCGCTCGAGACGCTCAACGCCTACCGGCGGCTCGGACGTCCCGAGCTCACGCTCGAGCACCACCTGGCCGAGAGCTCCGATGCGCGCGAGGGCCTCGAGCGGCTCGGCATCGACCTCGAGGCGGTCGCGCTGCAGCTCGAGCGCGAGGGGGTGGCGAAGTTCATCGAGCCGTTCGATCGGCTGCAGAAGTGGCTCGAGGACCGGCGGCGCGCGCCCGGGGCGTCCTGATGGAACCCGAGGCCGTGCGCGAGAGGCTGCTCAAACGCCGCGAGGAGCTGCGGCAGCGGGCGAGCGACGCCAGCGCCGAGGCGCGCCACGAGGCCGACCCGCTCTCGGCGGACTTCGCCGAGCAGGTGACGCAGCGCGAGAACGACGACGTACTCGGAGCGATCTCCAGCTCCGCGCGCGCCGAGTTGCAGCAGGTCGAAGCGGCGCTGCGCCGCCTGGCGCAGGGTCGCTACACGACGTGCGCCGTGTGCGCGGGGGACATCGAGCCCGAGCGCCTCGCGGCGGTTCCCTATACCGACAAGTGCCGTGCCTGCGCCGAAGGGACGCGTCCGCAACCCGGGCGCGGGCGCGCGCTCGGCTGAGCGCCGCGGCCCGTCGGGACAGACCTTGCCGGCCTCGGGCGTCATCACCGTCACCACCGACTTCGGACACCAGGGTCCGTTCGTCGGCGTCATCAAGGGCTGCATCCTCACGCGCTTCCCCGCGGCGCGCATCGTCGACCTCACGCACGAGATCGTGGTGCACTGGCCGGCGGAGGCGGGGTTCTGGCTGTCGCGCGCGTTTGCCTTCTTCCCGGCGGGTACCGTGCACGTCGCGGTCGTCGATCCGGGCGTCGGCACCTCGCGCGACATCCTGGCGCTCGAGGCGGGCGGACACTATTTTCTCGCCCCCGACAACGGCCTGCTCGCTCCGGTGGTGGCGCGTTGTCCCGACGCACGCCTGACGCGGCTCGCCGCGCTGTCGCTCGCCCGGCTCAACATCGCCAACCCGAGCGCGACCTTCCACGGGCGCGACATATTCGCGCCGGTCGCGGCCGAGCTGGCCGCCGGGCGCTGCCAGGTCGCCGACCTCGGCGAGCCGGTCGGGGCGCTCGTGCCCTCGTGGGTCGAGGATCCGGCGGTCGAGCCGGCGAGCGTCACCGGAGTCGTCATCACCATCGACCACTTCGGCAACCTCATCACCAATATCGATGCGGCGCTCATCGCGCGCTTTCGCCTGCCGGTGGTGCACGCCGGCAATCACGCCTTCCCGCTGCTGCGCACTTACGCGGACACGCAGCCGGGGCAGTACCTGGCCCTGATCAATTCCTTCGGTGTGGTCGAAATTGCCCGCGCCGAGCACAGCGCCTCGGAGGGGCTCGGCCTCAGCCGCGGTGCCCCGGTGGTGGTGCGCGACGGCACCGATCACGCCTGAGGTACGGGCGGCCTGGAGCCGGGCCTGAGGAGGCCCATTTCCCCCTGAAGTTGAAAGGCGGCGCGAATCCGTTATAGTTCGCGCCTTGTGCCGTGCCAAATCAGCACGTTACCCTTTGAATTAATTCAGGTTTTGCACTTAGATGGCCGAGCGGGACAACGAGGGCTTCGACCTCGACGAGGAATTCCTGAACACGCCGCCCGAGGATGGCACCGACTACGATCGGATGCTCGACCGGGTGGATAAGCGCGTTCGCACCCAGGGTAAGCGCGGCAAGGCCGCCTGGAGCCGCCTCGAGGAAGTGCTGGCGGACAAGAAGCTCGAGAAGGACCTGCAGGACTTCGACGACGAGCTGTAGAACGGCTGAGCTCCCGGCTCACTCCAAGCTCAAGCGAAAGCGAATCCTGACAGCCGTTAAGCTGTGAGGCGGAGGATCGCGCTTGACCCGTAGTCCCTCACCCTGGATCGTCCTCAAATTCGGTGGGACGAGCGTCGCCACGCTCGCCAACTGGACCAATATCGCGCAGGTCGCCGCCGAGCGCCGTGCCGAAGGCGCGCGCGTGCTCATCGTCCACTCCGCCGTGAGCGGCATCACTGACCGGCTCGAGCGGCTGCTCGACGCCGCCGTCGGCCAGGCCCACGAGGAGGAGCTCGCGGCGATCGAGGAGCGCCACCGGCGCCTCGCCGCCGATCTCGGCGTCTCGCCCGGCGAGGACGTGGAACGGCATTTCGAGGAGCTGCGCGAGATCGCCGCCGGCATCGCGCTGGTGCGCGAGGTGAGCGACCGCACGCGCGCGCGCGTCATGGCAACCGGCGAGCTGATGGCGACCCGCATCGGCGCGCGCTTCCTCGCCGCCCGGGGACTCGAGGTCGCCTGGACGGATGCCCGGCGGATGCTGCGCGCCGAGGAGCGTCACAGCGCATCCGCCAGGGCGAGCGTGCTCGCCGCCGTCTGCAGCTTCTCCCCGGATGAGACGCTCGCCGCCGAGCTCGCCGCGCTCGCGCCGGTGCTCGTGACCCAGGGCTTCATCGCGAGCGACGACGACGGCAACACGGTGCTGCTCGGGCGCGGCGGCTCGGACACCTCGGCGAGCTATCTGGCCGCGAAACTGCGCGCGCGACGGCTCGAGATCTGGACCGACGTGCCCGGCATGTTCAGCGCCAACCCGCGCGCGACGCCGACGGCGCGCCTGTTGCGCTCGCTGCACTACGACGAGGCGCAGGAGATCGCCACCAGCGGCGCCAAGGTGCTGCACCCCCGCTGCATCCTGCCGGCGCGGCAGCAGCGCATTCCGCTGCATGTGTACGCCACCCAGGCGCCGCACCTCGAGGGGACGGTGCTTTCCGCCGAAGGCGGCGAGGGCGGGGCGCAGGTCAAGGCGGTCTGCACCAAGAAGGGCATCACGCTCATCTCCATGGAGAGCCCGGGCATGTGGCACCAGGTGGGCTTTCTCGCCGACGCCTTCCACGTGTTCAAGCAGCACGGCCTGTCGGTCGACCTGGTATCGACCTCCGAGACCAACGTCACGGTATCGCTCGATCCGGCGGCCAACACGCTCGACAACGCCCAGGTGAATGCGCTGGTCGCCGATCTCTCGCACCTGTGCCGGGTGCAGGTGATCGGGCCGTGCGCCTCGGTGAGCCTCGTCGGACGCAACATCCGCTCGATCCTGCATCAGCTCGGCGGCGCCTTCGAGTTCTTCGAGGAGCAGAAGATCCACCTGGTGAGCCAGGCCGCCAACGATCTGAACTTCACCTTCGTGGTGGATGAGGACCAGGGCGATCGCCTGGTCGAGCAGCTGCACGAGCTGCTGATCCGCCCGGTACCGGGCGACCGGATCCTGGGCCCGAGCTGGCAGCAGCTGTTCGCCGCCCCCGCCGAAGGGGAGCGCGCCGCGCCTCCCTGGTGGCGCCGCGAGCGCACGCGCCTGCTCGGCGCGCTCGGGGAGCGCACGGCGGCCTACGTCTACGATCTCGACACGGTGCGCGCGGCGGCGTGCGCGCTGCGCGCCCTGCGCTCGGTCGCTCGCGTGCATTACTCCATGAAGGCCAATCCGCACCCCCGGGTGCTCGAGACGCTGCGCGCCCAGGGCATCGAGTTCGAATGCGTCTCGCAGGGCGAAGTCGCGCGGATACTTGCCACCTGCCCGGATCTCGAGCCCGGGCGCATCCTCTACACGCCGAACTTCGCCCCGCGCGCGGAGTACGCCTGGGCGCTCGAGCGCGGCGTGCGGGTCACGGTCGACAACCTGCACGCGCTCAGTGCCTGGCCGGAGCTGTTCCGCGGCCGCGAGATCTTCGCGCGTCTCGATACCGGCGTCGGCCGCGGCCACCACACCCATGTGCGCACCGCCGGGACGCGCTCCAAGTTCGGGGTGCCGCTCGCGGAGCTGAAGGCTTTCGAGCGCCTGGCGCGCGCGGCCGGCGCGCGCATCGTCGGGCTCGAGGCGCACGTCGGCAGCGGCATCTTCGACGTCACCAGCTGGGAGCACACCGCACGGCTGCTCGCCGCGGCCGCGCAAACCCTCGAAGGCGTGCGGGTCATCGACGTGGGCGGCGGGCTCGGTGTGCCCGAGCGGCCCGATCAGCCCGGCGTGGACCTCGAGCGCCTCGACACGCTCCTCACGGCGGTGCGCGCCGAGCATCCGCGCCTCGAGGTGTGGCTCGAGCCCGGCCGCTACCTGGTGGCGGCCGCCGGCGTGCTGCTCGCGCGCGTCACGCAACTGAAGCAGAAGGGCGGGGTGCGCTTCGTCGGCGTCGCGACCGGCATGAACTCGCTCATCCGTCCGGCGCTCTACGGCGCGCACCACGAGATCGTCAACCTGACGCGCCTCGACGAACCGGCCACCGAGCTCGTCAGCGTGGTCGGCCCGATCTGCGAGAGCGCGGATGTGCTCGGCCACGATCGTCTGCTGCCGGTGACGCACGAAGGCGACGTGCTGCTGATCGCGAACGCCGGCGCCTACGGGCACGCCATGAGCTCGCACTACAACCTGCGCGCGCCGGCGGAGGAGCTGGTCCTCTGAAACGCCTGCTCCTCGGCATGCTCGGCGTGGGCGTGCTCGCCGCCGCCGCGTACGTGCTCTATCTCGGCGTCACCGTGACGCGCACCTTCGAGGGGCGGCGCTGGACGCTGCCGGCGCAGGTCTACGCCGCGCCGCTCGAGCTGTACGCGGGACTCGCGCTCACCCCGGCCGATCTGGTGCACGAGCTCGAGCGGCTGCACTACCGGCGCGTGACGCAGCTCGAGCGCCCGGGAACCTACCGCGTGGACGGCGAGCGCATCGACGTGGCGCTGCGCCCGGCGCGCTTCGCCGACGAGACGCGCGATGCGCGGCTGCTCAGCATCTACGCCGGCGCGGGCGCCATCGTGAGTCTCAAGGACGCCGGCGGACACGAGGTGCCGGTGATCCGGCTCGAGCCGCTCCTGATCGGCAGCATCTTCCCGAGCCACGGCGAGGACCGCATCGTGCTCACCCCGCGGGAAGTGCCGCCGCTGCTGCCGGCGGCGCTCAAGGCGGTCGAGGACCGGCGCTTCGACTCGCACCGCGGCATCGATCCGCAGGCGATCCTGCGCGCGCTGTGGGTCGATGCGCGCGCCGGGCAGATCGAGCAGGGCGGCAGCACCCTGACGCAGCAGCTGGTGCGCAGCTACTTCCTCTCCTCGCGCCAGACCCTCGGCCGCAAGCTCCGGGAGGCGATCATGGCGGTCGCGCTCGATGCGCACTTCACCAAGGACGATCTCATGAATGCCTACATCAATGAGATCTTCCTCGGCCAGGATGGCACTCGCGCCATCCATGGCTTCGGACTCGCCAGCCAGTTCTATTTCGGCAAGCCCCTGAGCGAGCTCGACCTGCCGGAGATCGCTCTGCTGGTCGCGGTGGTGCGCGGACCTTCGTACTACGACCCGCGCCGCCACGCCGACCGGGTCCTGGCGCGGCGCAACCTGGTGCTGAAGGAGCTCGCCGAGCAGCACGTGGTGAGCGAGGCGGACGCCGCCGCGGCCGCGCGGCGGCCGCTCGGCGTGACCCCGCGCCCGGCCGGCGCCTACTACCCGGCGTACCTCGACTTCGTGCGCCGTACGCTGCGGCGCGACTACCACGACGAGGACCTGACCCAGGCGGGGCTCGCGATCTATACGAGTCTCGAGCCGCGCGCCCAGGATGCGGCCGAGCGCTCGCTCGAGCGCGAGCTGACGCGGCTCGATCGCCTGAGGAAGCACGGCGGCGAGCAGCTCGAGGGGGCGGTCGTGGTGACGACACCGCAGAGCGGCGATGTGGTCGCGATCGTCGGGGGGCGCGACGTGGGCTATGACGGCTTCGACCGGGCGCTCGATGCGCGCCGCGCCATGGGCTCGCTGGTGAAGCCCTTCATTTATCTCGCGGCGCTCGAAAGCGGTCGCTACAACGCCGCGACCCTCGTGCAGGATGAGCCGGTCGACCTCAAGCTCGCGGGCGGCAAGCACTGGCGTCCCGAGAATTTCAACCGCGACGTCAACGGCCCGGTGCCGGTGGTGCGGGCCCTCGCCGACTCGCTCAACCTCGCGACCGTCGGGGTGGGCCTGGACCTGGGGCTCCCGAAGGTCGCCGAGACGCTCGGGCGCTTCGGCCTCGAGCCCCCGCCCGAGCAGGTGCCCGCGATGCTGCTCGGCGCCGTCAACGTGACGCCGCTCGAGGCCGCGCAGCTCTACAACGGGCTCGCCAACGGCGGCTTCAGGAATCCGCTGCGCGCCGTGCGCGCGGTGATCGGTGCGGGCGGCAAGGCGGTGAAGGCCTACCCGGTGCAGGTGACGCAGGTGGCGACGCCCGAGGCCGTGTATCAGCTCGACCGGCTGCTGGTCGAGGTGATGGAGCGCGGGACCGGACGCCCGGCGCGCGCGATCCTGCCGGCGCAGCTCGTCACCGGCGGCAAGTCGGGCACCTCTTCCGACTACCGCGACAGCTGGTTCGCCGGCTTCTCGGGGAGCGATCTCACGGTCGTGTGGGTGGGCTACGACGACGATGCCCCGACCGGCTTCACCGGCTCCGCGGGGGCGCTGCCGGTGTGGGCGCACATCATGGCTGATCTCGGCGGCAGCTCCTGGAGCGCACCGATGCCCGACGGTGTCGTCGACATGCAGATCGAGTACGGCACGGGGCTGCGCGTGCTGCCGGGATGCTCGGACGACCGGGTGACGGTCGCCTTGCCGGCCGCGGCGCAGGTTCCCGCGAAGCCGGGTTGCGGCTTCAGCGAGGCCCCGAGTTCCCTCACCACGCTCCTCGAGCGCGGGCAGCGCTGGCTGCGCGGGCTGGTGCACTGAATGCGCGCCGCCCTGATCCTGCCGCTCGCGCTTGCGCTGAGCGCCTGCGCGCTGCGCGGACCGCTGCCCCCGTCATCCATGCCAGGACCGGCGGGCACGGCGGTGCCCGCCGGCTCCCAGCCAGCGGCGCCGACCCCGGAGCACCCGGCGCCGCCGCCCGGCCGTCCCGCGCGCCTGGGAGCGGCGGCGAGCGCGCTGCTCGCCCAGGCGCACGCCCAGGCGAGCGCCGGAGAATACGTCGCCGCCGGAGCGACGCTCGAGCGGGCGCTGCGCATCGAGCCGGACACGCCGCTGCTGTGGGTCGAGCTCGGGCGCGTGCAGCTGGATGAGGGCAACGCGGCGCAGGCCGATGCCATGGGGCGCAAGGCGCTCACGCTCGCGGCCGGGGATGGCGAGGCGCAGGCGGCCGCCTGGACGCTGATCGCCGCATCGCTGCGTGCGCGCCAGCGCGCCGCCGAGGCCGCGGACGCGGAGCGGCACGCGGCCGCCCTCGCGCCGCGCTGACGGCGTCACCGCGCCGGCCGGGGCCGGCGTGAGCCGGGACACAGATCACGGGGCCGCGCTTGCGCGGGGTTGCACCGCACCCTAAACTCCTCCCCACTCATCGAGACCGGCTGAGGGACAAGGCCCTTGGACGCCGGGGCAACCGCCAGGCTTAACCACCCTGGAAAGGTGCTACTTCCTGCGACTCCCGCGACCGAAGGGGGGGTCGACAGATGAGCGGTTTGCGTAGCCTCGCGGGTTCGCCCGGCCGAGGATGGACGCAACAAGCCTCGCGCCTCCCGCGCGCAGGCACGCTCCGCAGGTGTCCGATGAGCAGGACTACCGGCGGAGGAACCCGATGAGTGTCTTGGCCGAATCGACCCCGGTGCGCGCGCCCGCGGCAGCTGCGCCTCGCGTGCGTGTGGCACGCCTCGGCGCCGCCGCGGTGCGCGTGGAGGAGGGGGTCCTCGAGCTCCCGGGTGACTTGCCGCTGCACCACGGCGGGCGCCTGGCGCAGCCGCGCATCGCCTGGCGGCTGGCCGGCGCGCTCGATGCGCCCGTGGTGTGCGCGCTCGGGGGCATCTCGGCTCATCGGCGCGTCTGTCTCACGGAGGACGCGCGCGAGAGCTGGTGGGGCGAGGTGGCCGGTCCGCAGCGCGCCCTCGACACCGAGCGCTGCAGGATCCTGAGCTTCGACTACCTCGGCGGCAGCGGCGGCTCTTCGGGACCGGTCGCGGGCACGGAATTTCCCCCGATCTCGAGCTACGACCAGGCGGAGGCGCTGCGCGCGCTGCTCGAGCATCTCGGCATCCCTGCGCTCGCGGCGATCGCGGGCGCCTCCTACGGCGGCATGGTGGCGCTCGCCTTCGGTGAGCGCTATCCGGAGCGCGTCGGCCGGCTGCTCGTCATCGGCGCCACCGACCGTGCCCATCCGCTCGCCACCGCCTGGCGCAGCGTGCAGCGGCAGGCGGTGCGCTTCGCGCTCGACTGTGGCCGGCCGCAGGAGGGGCTGAAGCTCGCGCGCGCGCTCGGCATGGCCACCTACCGCAGCGGGGAAGAGTTCGGGGCCCGCTTCGCGGGGCCGGCGGCGCGCGACGGGCGGCGCTTCGTCTTTCCGGTCGAGGAATACCTGTTCGCGCGCGGCGCCGACTACGCGGCGCGCTACTCGGCCGAGTCCTATCTCGCGCTGTCGGAGTCGATCGACCTGCACCGGATCGAGGCGGCACGCATCTTCGTCGCGACCCATGTGATCGCGGTGCGCGAGGACCAGCTGGTGCCGCTCGCCGATGCGCGCGCACTCGCGGCGCGCTTGCCGCGCGGCCGCTTGCACGAGATCTCCTCCATTTACGGCCATGACGCCTTTCTCAAGGAGCCGCAGCAGTTGCGCTCCATCTTTGCCAGCGCACTCGGGAGCGCCCCATGAGCAGGATTCCGGATCTTCTTTCCGCCGGTGAGGCCGCCGCCAACGGCGTGAGCCAGGTGACGCAGACGGTGCGTGCCGGCATCGAATGCGGCGATACGACCGGCTGCGTCGTGCCGCCGCTGCACCTGTCCTCGACCTTCGCCTTCCGCGGTTTCGGCGAGAAGGGCGCCTACGACTACACCCGCTCGGGCAACCCGACCCGCGACCTGCTGGCCGGCGCGCTCGCCGAGCTCGAGCAGGGGGCGGGGGCGGTCGTGACCGCGAGCGGCATGGCGGCGGTCACCCTCACCGGCTACCTGGTGCCCGCGGGCGCCCGCATCGTCGCACCGCACGACTGTTACGGCGGCACCTACCGGCTCTTCGATGCCTGGCGCCGCCGGGGCGAGCGGGCGGTGGAGTTCGTCGACTTCGGCGACGAGGCGGCGGTGCGTGCCGCGCTCGGCAAGCCCGCGGCGCTGCTGTGGATCGAGACGCCGAGCAACCCGCTGCTGCGCATCACCGACATCGCCGCCTTCGCGGCCCTGGGTCACGCGGCCGGCGCGCTCGTGGTGGTCGACAACACCTTCCTCTCGCCCGCCTGGCAGCTGCCGATCCCGCTCGGTGCCGATCTCGTCGTGCACTCGACTACCAAGTATCTCAACGGCCACAGCGACGTGGTGGGCGGCGCGGTGGTGGCGCGCGAGAAGGCGCTGCACGAGCAGCTCGTATGGTGGGCCAACTGTCTGGGACTGACCGGCGCGCCCTTCGACAGCTTCCTGACGCTGCGCGGGCTGCGGACGCTGCATGCGCGGCTCGAGCACCACGCGCGCAACACCCACGCGCTGGCCCATTGGCTGAACGAGCAGCCGAACGTGCGGCGGGTGTGGTACCCGGGGCTCGCGAGCCATCCCGGGCATGCGCTCGCCGCGCGTCAGCAGCGCGGCTTCGGCGCCATCGTCACGCTCGAGCTCGAGGGCGGGCACGCTGCGGTGCGCGAGTTCGTCGCGGACCTCAGGTGCTTCTCGCTGGCCGAATCCTTGGGGGGAGTCGAGAGCCTGGTGGCGCACCCGGCCACCATGACTCATGCGGCCATGGATCCGGCGGCGCGCCTCAAGGCGGGACTTACGGACGGACTGCTGCGCCTGTCGGTCGGCATCGAGGCGCTGGAGGATCTGCGCGAGGATCTCACGCGAGCGCTGGCGCGCGCGGCGCGCGCCGTGCCCGCGCCGCCGCTCAGGGCGGCATCAGGCTGCTGACGACCGCCGCCGCGGCCGCACGCGTGGACAGATGCGCCGCGCCGGGTGCCACCAGGTCCGCGGTGCGGACCCCGGCCGAGAGCGCCGCATCCGCAGCCCGCTCGAGCGCGGCGGATTCCTGCGTGAGGCCGAGCGAATGCTTCAGCAGCAGCGCCACGCTGTAGATCGTGCCGAAGGGATTGGCGATGCCGCGGCCGGCGATGTCGGGCGCCGAGCCGTGAATCGGCTCATAGACCCCCCGGCGCCCTTCGCCGAGCGAGGCCGACGGCAGGAGTCCGAGCGATCCGGCGAGCATGGAGGCCTCGTCGGTGAGGATGTCGCCGAACATGTTCTCGGTCACCAGGACGTCGAAGTCGCGCGGCCGGTGGATGAGATGCATGGCGGCGGCGTCCACCAGCTGGTGCTCGAGCGTCACGTCGGGGAATTCACGCTCGATCACGCGCTGGCACACGGCGCGCCACAGGCGTGAAGTCTCGAGCACGTTCGACTTGTCGATGGAGGTGAGTCGGCGGCGCCGCGTCTGCGCCAGCCGGGCGGCGACCCGCACGACCCGCTCGACCTCCGCCGCCGTGTAGACGCACAGGTCGGTGGCGCGCTCGGCCGTGCGCGTCTTCTCGCCGAAATAGATCCCGCCGGTGAGCTCGCGCACGAACACGAGATCGACTCCTGTGAGCACCTCGGTCTTCAGGGTCGAGGCGGCCGCGAGCGCGGCGTGCACCCGCACCGGCCGCAGGTTCGCGTACACACCGAGCTCCCTGCGCAGCCGCAGCAGCCCCGCCTCGGGGCGCACCGCTGCGTCCGGGGCCGACCACTTCGGTCCCCCGATGGCTCCGAGCAGCACGGCATCGGCCGCGCGGCAGGCGGCGAGGGTGGCGGCCGGCAGGGGGTCCCCGCAGGCGTCGATCGCGGCGCCGCCGAAGGGGTGCTCGGTGAGCTCGAAGTCATGGCCGAAACGCTCACCGACCGCGCGCAGGCAACCGAGCGCCGCGGCGATGACCTCGGGCCCGATACCGTCGCCGGGCAATACCGCGATGCGCGCCTTCATGCGCGGCGCTCGTAAGCCTCGATCTCCGGCAGCCGCGCGAGGAGGTAGCCGAGCTCATCGACCCCGTGCAGCAGGCAGTGCTGCGCGAAGGCCTCGATGGGGAAGGGCACCCGCGTGCCATCCGGCAGCGTGAGCGTCGCGTCCGCGAGGTCGAGGGTGAGCTCGGCGCCCGGGTGCGCGAGCAGCCAGGCGCCCGTCGGCTCGTCGACGATCACCGGCACGAGCCCGTTCTTCAGGGAGTTGTTGCGGAAGATGTCGGCGATGCCGGTGCTCACCACCGCGCGGAAGCCGTAGTCGAGCAGCGCCCACGGGGCGTGCTCACGCGAGGAGCCGCAGCCGAAATTGCGCCCCGCGACGAGAATCCGGCAGTCCGCGCTCGAGGCGCGGTTCAGCTCGAAGTCCGGGCGCGGTGCGCCGCGCTCGTCATAGCGCCAGTCGGCGAACAGGTGCGCGCCGAGTCCCTCGCGTGTGGTGGTGGTGAGAAAGCGCGCCGGGATGATCTGGTCGGTGTCGATGTTGGTGGCAGGCAGCACGACGCTGCGCGAGGTGAGGCGGGTGAAGGGCTGCATTACATGAGCTCGCGCGGATCGGTGACACGGCCGCGCACGGCGGTGGCGGCGGCGGTGAGCGGGCTCGCCAGCAGCGTGCGGGCGCCCGCCCCCTGGCGTCCCTCGAAGTTGCGGTTGCTGGTGCTCACGGCGTACTCGCCGCGCGCCACGGTGTCGCCGTTCATGCCGAGGCACATCGAGCAGCCGGACTCGCGCCACTCGGCGCCGGCGTCGCGGAACACCTGATCGAGACCCTCGGCCTCCGCCTGGCGCTTGATCTGCTGCGAGCCCGGCACGACCAGCATGGTGAGTCCGCGGGCGATGTGCCGGCCGCGCAGCACGCCGGCGGCGCTCCTCAGGTCGGAGATGCGGGCGTTGGTGCAGCTGCCGAGGAATACGACGTTCACCGGCTGGTCCTTGATCGGCGCCCCGCCCTCGAGGCCCATGTAATCGAGCGCGCGCGCCAGCACCGCATCCGACCCCGCGAGCGGGATCGAGCCGGTGACCGGCACCACCATGCCGGGATTGGTGCCCCAGGTGATCATCGGCTCGATGGCGGATGCATCGAGGCGCAGCTCCCGGTCGAAGCGCGCGCCGGCATCGCCCGGCAGCTCCCGCCAGGCGCTCACGGCACGCTCCCAGTCGGCGCCGCGGGGCGCGCGCGGGCGGCCGGCGAGGTAGGCGAAGGTCGTCTCGTCGGGGGCGATCATGCCGGCGCGGGCGCCGGCCTCGATCGACATGTTGCACACGGTCATGCGCTCGTCCATGTCGAGGTTGCGCACCGTGCCGCCGCGGTATTCGATCACGTGTCCGGTGCCGCCGCCCACGCCGAGGCGGCCGATGATGGCGAGGATCAGATCCTTGGCGGTGACGCCGCCGCGCAGCGCGCCTTCGACCTCGACCGCGAGCGTGCGCGGCTTCCTCTGCAGCAGGCATTGCGTGGCGAGCACGTGCGCGACCTCGGTCGTGCCGATGCCGAAGGCGAGCGCGCCGACCGCGCCGTGGGTGCTGGTGTGACTGTCGCCGCACACGATGGTCTTGCCCGGCTGGGTGATGCCGAGGTCCGGGCCGATCACGTGCACGATGCCGCGCTGATCGCTCCTGAGGCCGAGGAGCTCCACGCCGAACTCGGCGCAGTTGCGCTCGAGCTCCCTGATCTGCCGGGCCGCCGACTCGATGGCGATCGGCGCACCGCCGAAAATCTGCTCGGTGCGCGTCGGGGTGGAGTGGTCCATGGTGGCGAGCGTGAGCCCGGGGCGGCGCACCGGCAGCCCACGCTCGCGCAGCAGCGCGAAGGCCTGCGGGGAGGTCACCTCGTGGATGAGATGCAGGTCGATATACAGCACCGCCGGCGTGGCGGGGCTTTCGGCGGCAACCTCGTGCCGCTGCCACACCTTCTCGAAGAGCGTGCGCGGGGCGCCCGGCATCTTCAGCCCGCGGCGGCCGCGGCGCGCGGCGCCGCCATGTCGACGTAGTCGAGCCAGCCCCAGCGGTCCTGAGTCTTGCCGGAGAACAGGCCGAAGAAGGCGTTCTGCAGCGTCTCGGTCACCGGTCCCCGCTTGCCGTTGCCGACGGCGAGACGGTCGACCGAGCGGATGGCGGTGATCTCCACCGCCGTGCCGGTGAAGAACGCCTCATCGGCGATATACAGGAGCTCGCGCGGGATCGAGGTTTCGCGCACCTCGATGCCGCGCTCGCGCGCGAGGCGCATCACCGTGTCGCGGGTGAGGCCGCCGAGCACCGAATGGGCGAGCGCCGGGGTGAGCAGCACCCCGTCCTTGACCAGGAACAGGTTCTCGCCCGAGCCCTCGCTCAGCGTCCCGTCGGGCGCGAGCCCGATGCCCTCGGCGAAGCCGAGGCGGCGCGCCTCGGCGCCGATCAGCTGGCTCGAGAGATAGTTGCCGCCGGCCTTGGCCAGCGCCGGCAGCGTGTTGGGAGCGACGCGGTTCCAGGACGAAACGCACACGTCGACGCCCGCGTCCTCGCCCTCGCCGCCGAGATACTTGCCCCATTCCCAGGCGGCGATCGCCACCTCGGTCGGAGGATCCGTCTTCGGCGTGACGCCGATCTCGCCGTAGCCGCGAAATACCACCGGGCGGATGTAGGCGCCGCGGCGCAAACCGTTGGCCGAGATCACCTGGCGGCAGGCGTCGTTCACCTGCTCGGGCGAGAACGGCATGGCAATGCGATAGATCTTCGCCGAATCGAACAGGCGCCGCGTGTGATCGCGCAGGCGGAAGATCGCCACGCCGCGCGGGGTCTCGTAGGCGCGCACGCCCTCGAACACCGAGGAGCCGTAGTGCAGCGCGTGCGACAGCACGTGCACCGTCGCCTTCTCCCAGGGGACCAGCTTGCCGTTGAACCAGATGAATTGCGTGGCGGGAATGGGCATGGGAACTCCTGTGCTTCAGACCGCCGCCGGTACCGGCGCGGCGGCGGCGGCGCGAGCGCGGACTCCGGCCTGCGCCAGCTCGATGCGGTTGATCACCTCGAGGAACGCGCGCACGCCCGATTCGACGATGTTCGTGCTCACGCTGGCGCCCCGGTAAGTCCTGTGATTGTACTCCACGTACACCCGCGCCTCGCCCTGCGCGTCCTCGCCCTCGGACACCGCCTTCACCTCGAACTTGCGCAGCACCACGCGGATGCCGGTGGCCGCCTCGATGGCCTTGAAGGCGGCATCGACGGGGCCGTCGCCGTGTGCGGCGTGCTCGACGCTCCTGCCGTCGGCGTGCCTCAGCACCACCAGCGCCCGCGCGGGGCCGGCACTGCGCGCCTCGGTGGCGAGCTCGGCGAGCGTCCACGGACCCTGCGCGGCGCCCTCGGCGCGCAGCACCAGCGCCTCGATGTCGCCGTCGTAGAGCTCTTTCTTGCGGTCGGCGAGCGCCTTGAACTCCTCGAACAGCTGGTTGAACTCGGCCTCGTCGAGCTCGAAACCGAGCGCCTGCACGCGCTCGCGCAGCGCATGGCGGCCGCTGTGCTTGCCGAGCACCAGGTGGCTGCGCGACAGGCCGACGTCCTCGGGCCTGAGGATCTCGTAGGTCGAGTAGTGCTTGAGCATGCCGTGCTGATGGATGCCGGCCTCGTGGGCGAAGGCGTTCTCGCCGACCACCGCCTTGTTACGCGGCACCGGCATGCCGGTGATGCTCGAGACCAGACGCGAGGTCGGGTACAGGCGCTGGGTCTGAATGCCGGTCGCGACGTTGAAGAAGGCGGCGCGCGTCTTCAGAGCCATCACCACCTCCTCCAGCGAGCAGTTGCCGGCGCGCTCGCCGATGCCGTTGATGGTGCATTCGATCTGGCGCGCACCGGCCACGACCGCGGTCAGGCTGTTCGCGACCGCCATGCCGAGGTCGTCGTGGCAGTGCACCGAGAGGCGGATGCCATCGATGCCGCGCACGTTCTTGCGCAGGTAGCGGAACAGCTCCGCGAACTCATCCGGCACCGTGTAGCCCACCGTGTCCGGGATGTTGACGGTGGTGGCGCCGGCGGCGATCGCGGTCTCGACCACCTGCGCGAGAAACTCCAGCTCGGTGCGCGAAGCGTCCTCCGGGGAAAACTCGACGTCGGCGGCGAGCTCGCGCGCGCGCGCCACGCCCTCGGCGGCGGCCTTGAGGATCTCATCCTGCGCCATGTTGAGCTTGTACTGGCGGTGGATGGCGCTGGTCGCCAGGAACACGTGGATGCGGCGACGCGGGGCGTCCTCGAGCGCGCGCGCGGCGAGCTCGATGTCCTCGCGGTTGCAGCGCGCCAGGCCGCAGATGACCGGACCGGCGACCTCGCGGGCCACGGCCTGCACGCTCTCGAAGTCGCCGCGCGAGGCGGCCGGGAAGCCCGCCTCGATGACGTCGACGCCGAGCTCGGCGAGCGCGCGCGCCACGCGCAGCTTCTCGGGCTGCGTCATGCTGCAGCCGGGGGCCTGCTCGCCGTCGCGCAAGGTGGTGTCGAAGATCAGAACTCGATCGGGATTCGTGGTCATGACGCGTTCACCTCAGGCCCGCCGCTCGTTGAGCCAGGGCATCCGGGCGCGCAGGGTGGCGCCGACTTTCTCGATCTGACGGTTGACGTCGGCGGCGAGCATCTTCTGGTAGTTCGCCTTGCCGCTCTCGTTCTCCCTGATCCACTGGCGCGCGAACTTGCCGCTCTGCACCTCTTTCAGCACCTTGCGCATCTGCTTCTTGACGCGCTCATCGACGATGCGCGGCCCGCGCGTGAGATCGCCGTACTTGGCGGTCTCGGAGATGAACTGGTGCATCTTGGAGATGCCGCCCTCGTGCAGCAGATCGACGATGAGCTTCAGCTCATGCAGGCACTCGTAATAGGCGACCTCGGGCTGGTAGCCCGCCTCGACGAGCGTCTCGAAGCCCTTGACGACGAGCTCGGTGGTGCCGCCGCACAGCACCGCCTGCTCGCCGAAGAGGTCGGTCTCGGTCTCCTCGGCGAAGGTGGTCTCGAGGACCCCGCCACGCGTGCCGCCGATGCCGTGCGCGTAGGCGAGGGCGCGGGCATGCGCCTTGCCGGTCGCATCCTGGGCCACGGCGATGAGACACGGCACGCCGCGGCCCTGCTGGTACTGGCGGCGCACGAGGTCGCCCGGTCCCTTGGGCGCGATCAGCACCACGTCGAGATCGGCGCGCGGCTTCACCTGCCTGAAGTGGATGTTGAAGCCGTGGGCGAAGAGCAGCGCCGCGCCTTTCTTCAGGACCTTGCGGATGTCCTGGTAGAGCGCCTTCTGCGCGAGGTCCGGCACCAGCATGGCGATGAGATCGGCGCTCGCGGCCGCGGCGGCGGGCTCGGCGACCTCGAGGCCGTCGCGGCGCGCCTTCTTCCAGCTGGCGCCGCCCTTGCGGACCCCGACCACGACGTCGAAGCCCGAATCCTTGAGATTGAGCGCGTGCGCCCGTCCCTGGCTTCCATACCCCAGCACGGCAATGCGCGCGCCCCTGAGGGCCCTGCGGTCGACGTCCTTCATTGAATAGAGCCTCATCGCCTCACTCCTCGAGCGGCCTGCTGCCGCGTTACAAACGTGAAAAACCCCGCAGCGGCGGTGAGCCGGTGCGGGGTCTTGAGTCTTGCCTCTTTCGCT
Source organism: Steroidobacteraceae bacterium (assembly GCA_035523985.1). Lineage (GTDB taxonomy): Bacteria > Pseudomonadota > Gammaproteobacteria > Steroidobacterales > Steroidobacteraceae > 13-2-20CM-66-19. The sequence goes on from DATKPR010000154.1 coordinate 69,186, forward strand.
CGTGCCTGCTTGGGTCAGGCGTTCGCGTGTGCCCCACACCGGCTTGCTCCAGTAAGGAGCAGCAGTGCGGGCAGTCCAATAAGCAGCGCCAGCCGCGCGGGGTCGGCCGCGGCGGACGGGGAAAGCGCTGCTACGTGGTGTGTCACGGGATGCGAACCAAACCTGATGCCCCGATGGGAGCACAGCAACCGCGGGCTTGTCAACGAGTTGAGCGAGAACCTAATCTGCACGCATGAAGAAAAAAGCGGTGGACCCGCGCGCCTATTCGCGCACCGTGGTGGATGGGCTCAAGCAGGCCCCGGCGCGCGCCATGCTGCGTGCGGTCGGCTTCCGGGACGAGGACTTCACCCGGCCCCAGATCGGCGTGGCCTCGACCTGGGCGAACCTCACCCCTTGCAACATGCACATCGGGGCGCTGGCCGAGGCGGCCTGCGCGGGGGCCGATGGAGCGGGGGGCAAGAGCGTTCTGTTCAATACGATTACGGTATCGGACGGCATCTCGATGGGTACTCCCGGGATGCGCTACTCGCTGGTCTCGCGCGAGATCATCGCGGACTCGATCGAAGCGGTGGTCGGCGCCGAGGGCTTCGATGGCTTCGTCGCCATCGGCGGATGCGACAAGAACATCCCGGGCTGCGCCATGGCCATGGCGCGGCTCAATCGGCCCTCCGTTTTCGTCTACGGTGGCACCATCCGTCCCGGTGCGCAGCGGCGCGACATCGTCAGCGTATTCGAGGCCGTGGGCGCGCGCGCGGCCGGCAGGCTCTCCGAGAGCGGGCTCGCCGAGATCGAGCGCACCGCGATCCCGGGCCCGGGCAGCTGCGGCGGTATGTACACCGCCAACACCATGGCCTCGGCAATCGAAGCCTTGGGCTTATCCTTACCGGGAAGCTCGGCGCAGGAGGCGATCGGGGAGGCGAAGCATTCCGACAGCGCGCGGGCCGGAGCCGCGGCGGTGCGCCTGGTGCGCGAGGGCTTGAAGCCGCGCGACATTCTGACCCGCAGGGCCTTCGAGAACGCCATTACCGTCGTGGCCGCGCTCGGCGGCTCGACGAATGCGGTCCTGCATCTGCTTGCGATCGCCCGCGACGCCGGGGTGCGCCTCACGCTCGACGATTTCACGCGCATCGGCCGGCGCTCGCCGGTGCTCGCGGACCTGCGGCCGAGCGGCCGTTTCCTCATGTCCGAGCTCGTGGCGATCGGCGGGATCCAGCCGCTGATGAGGATGCTGCTGGAGGGGGGGCTGCTGCACGGGGACTGCATGACCGTCACCGGGCGCACCCTCGCAGAAAACCTCGAAAACACTCCCATGTACATGAGTGGGCAGGAGATTGTTCGCCCACTGACGCAGCCCCTCAAGAAGGACAGCCATCTGGTCGTGCTCTACGGCAACCTCGCTCCCGAGGGCGCGGTGGCCAAGATCACGGGCAAGGAGGGTGAGCGCTTCGAGGGGCGTGCGCGGGTGTTCGACGGCGAGGAGCGGGCCACGCAGGCGATACTCGGCGGCAAGCTGCGTGCGGGCGATGTGGTCGTGATCCGTCACGAGGGCCCCAAAGGCGGCCCGGGCATGCGCGAGATGCTCAGTCCCACCGGAGCGATCAGCGGCCGCGGGCTCGACGGCAAGGTGGCGCTCATTACCGACGGGCGCTTCTCGGGCGGCAGCCATGGATTCGTGGTCGGGCACGTCGCCCCGGAGGCGGCCGTCGGCGGGCCCATCGGCCTGCTGCGTAACGGCGACCGCATCACGATCGATGCGCGCAAGCGCGAGCTTCGCGTCGATCTTCAGGCCCGGGAATTACAGCGCCGGCGACGGGCGTGGAAGGCGCCGCAGCCGGCCGCGCGGGCGGGCGTGCTCGCCAAGTACGCGCGCCTCGTGGGCAGCGCCTCCGAAGGCGCGGTGACCGAGGCGTTTCAGGCGCGTCGGCGCGATTCTTGAGGGGCGCCTGGAGTTGTCAGTGCCGGAGGCACCCGGTACAGTTCGGCAAAGTATTCGTCGCAGCGCACACTGCAGGGTGCTCGTGCGGGGGGATTTTAGAATTTCACGCTCCCCGCGCGACTGCCTGGACGAGTGAGTTCGCAAGTATGATTCAGGGGAGCCGGCGGGTTCGGCCTGCCGGCATCGGGGTTCTGGCTGAGTAAGAAGCGCATCCTCAAATACACATGGCAGCCCTAGTACACGATTCCCAGTTCATGACCAAGCGCGGCGCGGTGCTGGTCGCGATCATCGGCCTGCACGTCTTCATCGCGTGGGCGCTCGCTACCGGACTCGCGCGCCGCGCGATCGAAGTGCTGGCGCCGCCGATCCAGACGCAGATCGTCGAGGAAGTGAAGAAGGAGGAGGCGCCGCCGCCGCCGCCGCCGCCGCAGTTCGAGCGCCCGCCGGTGGAGATTCCGCCTCCCGACGTGACCATCAACATGCCGGTGGAGGAGAACACCACCGCGATCCGCGTGACGCAGACCGTGGCCCGGGCCGCGCCGGTGGCCGCCGTCGCCGCGAAGCCCGGCACCGGTGTCGGCTTCCGCAGGGACTTCCCCCACACCGAGGACTTCTACCCCGAGGCCTCCAAGCGTCTCGAGGAGCAGGGTGTGACCACGGTGCACGTGTGCGTCGGTCCCGACGGCAAGGTGACCGAGGAGCCGACGGTCGCCAGGACCTCCGGCAGCAACCGCCTCGATGGCGGCGCGGTCAAGCTGGCGCGGGCAGCTTCGGGCAAGTACATCCCCGCCACCGAGGACGGCAAGCCCATCACGAAGTGCATCAACTTCAACGTCAAATTCCAGCTGAGATGAATACCGGCCGCACCTTCGGGTGCGGCTTCTTTTTGATTTCGAGGAAACTATGGAAAACCAACCGAGCGTAACAGTTAATAACCCCTATGGCCTGAGCGCACTGTGGGTATCGGGGGATCTGGTCTCCCGCTCCGTGCTGATCCTGCTTCTCATCATGTCGCTCGCTTCGTGGTACGTGATCCTCACGAAGCTGTGGGACCAGCGGGCGCTGCGCAAGTCGGCCAAGTCGGTCGACAAGCAGTTCTGGAATGCGCCCTCGATCAAGGACGGCGTCGACCGCCTGAAGAAGGGCGACGACTTCCGCGGCATCGCCGAGGACGGGCTGCGCGCGGCCTCGCACCACGACGGCCGCCTTACCGACCGCATCGACCTGCACGAGTGGATCACCATGTCGCTGCAGCGCGCGGTCGACTCGGTGAACAGCAAGCTCAACGGCGGACTCGGGCTCCTTGCCACGGTCGGCTCGACGGCGCCGTTCGTGGGCCTCTTCGGCACGGTGTGGGGCATCCTCAACGCGCTGGTCGGCATCGGCATCGCCGGCCAGGCGAGCATCGACAAGGTCGCCGGCCCCGTCGGCGAGGCGCTCATCATGACGGCGCTCGGGCTGTTCGTGGCGGTGCCCGCGGTGTGGGGCTACAACTGGCTGCTCGGCCGCAACAAGGTGCTGCAGGATGCGCTGCGGAACTTTGCCAGCGACCTGCATGCCTACCTGGTGGGCGGCGTCAAGGTCGAGAGTGGCGCCGGCGCCGGTGGCGCCCGTCCGGCCGCGGCCAAGGCCGCGCCTCCGACCTTCCGCTGAAAGTCCGTGCGGGCCGGCCGCCGCGCGGGTGCCAGCGCACCCGCAGGTGTTCCGGCCCGCGTGCCTTGTCTCAAGGAGTAGCTGACCATGTCGATGAACGTGGGCGAGTCGAGCAGCGGCGGCATGATGGCCACCATCAACACCACGCCGCTGGTCGACGTGATGCTGGTGCTGCTCATCATCTTCCTGATCACCATTCCGGTGATCACCAAGACCGTGCCGGTGGATCTGCCCAAGGCCGTCAACATTCCGACGCAGACCAAGCCCGAGAACATCACCATCGCGGTGGACAAGGAAGGCAAGATCTACTGGAACGACAAGGCGATGCCCAATCGCGAGGTGCTGCTCGGCTACATCAAGGAAGCCGCAGTACGCGTGCCGCAGCCCGAAATCCACATCCGCGCCGACAAGGACGCCCGCTACGAGGCCGTCGGGCGCGTCATGTACGCGATCCAGCGCGGCGGCATCGTCAAGGTGGGCTTCCTCACCGAGCCCGATCACGGTCTGGGCGCGCGCTGAGCGAATCGAGGAGTTAACACATGTCAATGCAGGTAGGCGGTGGCGGCGAGGAGATGTGCGACATCAACACGACGCCGCTCATCGACGTCATGCTGGTGCTGCTCGTGACCCTCATCATCACGCTGCCGGTCATGACCCACGCGGTCAAGCTCGACATGCCGCAGAAGAACAACACGCCGCCGCCGACGAATCCGCCCGAGGTCATCGACCTCGAGATCGATTTCGACGGCACGATCGTGTGGAACGGCACGCCGATTCCCAACATGGATACGCTGGAGAGCTATTTCCATACCGATGCCGCGAAGGATCCGCAGCCGGAGATCCACCTGCGCCCCGATCGCCGCGCCAAGTACGACGTGGTCGCACGGGTGCTGGCGGCGGCCCAGCGCAACCGCATGAAGAAGATCGGCTTCGTCAACGTCTCGGAATTCGCAGAGTAACGGTCACGCAATGGCACATATCAGCATGAAGGTCACCTCAACGTTCGCCGCCGCGCTCATCGGCGCCGCAGCGCTGCTCGCCGCCGCCGGCGCCTCGGCCGAGAACGCCGCGCCGAAGCAGACCAACAGCGCCAAGCTCGCCAAGCCGCTCAAGGAAGCGCACGACGATCTGAACGCCAAGAAATTCCCCGAGGCGATCGCCAAGCTGAAGGAGGCCGACGGCACCGCCGGCAAGACCGCCTTCGACCAGCACCTGATCAACGACATGCTGGCCTATGCCTACCTGAAGACCAACGACTATGCCGACGCCGCCAAGGCCTGGGAGGCGGAAGTCGACGACGGCTTCACCACGGGACCGGAGCTGCAGCAGAAGGTGCGCGGTCTCTCCGAGGTGCACTACCAGCTGAAGAACTACGACAAGGCGATCGAGTACGGCCAGCGCGCGCTCAAGGGCGGCTATGGCGACGATCACATCCGCACCATCGTCGGGCAGGCCTATTACCTGAAGGGCGACTGGAAGGGCACGCTGCGCTTCGAGGACGAGTACGTCACCAGCACCATCAAGGCCGGTGGAACTCCGGGCGCCGAGCCCCTGCAGCTGATCCTGAGCGCCTGCGTGAAGCTCGAGGACAACGCCTGCCAGACCAAGGCGCTGGAGCGGCTGGTCACCTACTACCCCAAGCCCGAGTACTGGTCGAACCTGCTGCTGACGCTGCTCAAGGAGACCGCCAACAGCGATGCCAACACACTCGAGGTCTATCGGCTGATGTGGGACACGGACGTGCTCAAGAGCGCCGACGACTACACCGAGATGGCGCAGCTCGCCATGGACGCCGGTACGCCCGGGGAGGCGCAGCGCGTGCTGCAGCGAGCCTTCGAGCGCAATCTCTTCACCGACCAGCGCTCCAAGGACAAGAACCAGCGCCTGCTGGAGAAGGCGAAGCAGGCCGCGGCCTCGGACCAGGCGACTCTGGAGAAGACCGCGAAGGAAGCCGAGACGGCCACCACCGGCGGCAAGAACGCCGGCATGGGTGTCGCGTACCTCACCTACGGTCAGTACGACAAGGCGGTCGATCAGTTCACCAAGGCCATCGCCAAGGGCGGACTGCGTAACCCCGCCTCCACGCAGCTGCAGCTCGGCGTCGCGCTGCTGCGGGCCGGACACAAGGAGGAGGCGATCAAGGCCTTCAAGGCGGTCAAGGGCGACCCGGTGCTCGAGCGTCTCGGGCAGTTGTGGGCGATCCACGCGCGGGCATGACCATGGCGATCAAGGCCGGTGAGCGCATGCCTGCGGGCACCTTCAAGCGCATGACCCGGGAGGGTCCGAAGGACCTCACCACGGAGGAGCTCTTCAAGGGCAAGCGCGTGGTGCTGTTCTCGGTCCCGGGCGCCTTCACCCCGACCTGCGATGCCAAGCACCTGCCGGGGTTCGTGCAGCTCGCCGACCAGATTCTCGCCAAGGGCGTCGACACCATCGCCTGCATGGCGGTGAACGATGTGTTCGTGATGAACGCCTGGGGCAAGGCCTCGAGCGTCGGCGACAAGGTGCTGATGCTGGCCGACGGCAACGGCGACTACGCGCGCGCGCTCGGCCTCGAGATGGACGGCAGCAAGTTCGGCATGGGCATGCGCGGCAAGCGCTTCGCCCTCATCGTCAAGGATGGCGTGGCTACCACCGTGGACATCGAGGAGCCGGGCCAGTTCAAGGTCTCGGCCGCCGAGCACGTGCTCGGGCAGTTGTAACAATCGAGACCGGCACGTTCCTGCGGAAAGCGCCGCAGGCGCTTTCCGCCGATAGATTAGCCCACGAGTTTTTCGATCTCGGGGATGATCTGGAACAGATCGCCGACGAGGCCGAAATCCGCCACTTCGAAGATCGGCGCCTCGCCGTCCTTGTTGATCGCGACGATGGTGCGTGCGTCCTTGATGCCGGTGAGATGCTGAATCGCGCCGGAGATCCCGATCGCGACGTAGAGCTCCGGCGCGATGATCTTGCCGGTCTGCCCCACCTGCATCTCGTTCGGCGCGTAGCCGGCGTCCACGGCGGCGCGTGAGGCACCGACCGCGGCGCCGATCTTGTCGGCAAGGCTGTAGAGAATCCTGAAGCCCTCGGCGCTGCCGAGCGCACGGCCCCCGGAAACCACCTTCGCCGCGGTCTGCAGGTCCGGACGGTCGCTCCTCGCCGCCGACACCGAGATGAAGCGGGTATGCGTCGGAAGCTCGGCGCTCACCGCCGCCTTCTCGATGGCGGCCGCACCGCCGCCGCCGGCGGCCTCGAAGGAGGCCATGCGCACCGTGCCGACGACCCGGGCGGCGCCGTCGGCCTCCACGGTCAGGATCGCGTTGCCGGCGTAGATGGGGCGGCGGAAGCGCGTCGCGCTCTCGAGCGCCATGATGTCGCTCACCTGCGGGGCGCCGATCAGTCCCGCGATGCGCGCCATCAGATCCTTGCCGAAGGTCGTCGAGGGTCCGAGGATGAGATTGAAGGGCGGTGCGAGTGCGGCGATCTGCGGGGCGAGCACCGCGGCGAGCGCCTGTCCATTGGCGGGATGCTCGACGGTGAGCACGCGGGCGACGCCGGCGAGTGCGGCGGCCTGGGCGGCGACCGCGGCGGCGCTGCTCGCGCACACCGCCACGGTGATCTCCGCGCCCGCGACCGCGCGTGCGCAGCTCACGCACTTGGCGGTGCTGACGTTGAGTTTCGTGCCGTCGTGCTCGGCGACGATGAGGATTTTCGCGCTCACAGCAGACCCTTCCTCTTCAGATGCTCGACCAGCTCGGCGGCATCCTTCACCCGGATACCCTTCTGCCGCTGCGGCGGCGGCTCGAACTTCACGAGTTTCAGCTGCTGGCGCTGCTCGACGCCGAGGCCGGCGAGGGTGAGGGTGTCGAGCGGCTTTTTCTTCGCCTTCATGATGTCCGGGAGCTTTACGTACCGCGGCTCGTTGAGGCGCAGGTCGGTGGTGATCACCGCCGGCAGGTCGATCTCGAGGGTCTCGAGCCCGGCGTCCACCTCGCGCGTGACGCGCGCCGTGCCCTCGTTGAGGAGCTCGAGCTTCGAGGCATAGGTGGCCTGCGGCCGGTTCCACAGCGCCGCGAGCACCTGGCCGGTCTGGCCGTTGTCATCGTCGATCGCCTGTTTGCCGAGGATCACGAGGAAGGGCTGCTCGCGCTCGATGAGCTTGAGCAGTGCGCGCGCCGCCACCAGCGGCTCGATGATGCCGTCCGCCTGCACGTGCAGCGCGCGGTCGGCCCCCATGGCCAGCGCACTGCGCAGCTGCTGCTGGCAGTCGGCGGGGCCCACCGTCGCGACCACCACTTCCGCGGCGCCGCCGCGCTCCCTGATGCGCAGCGCTTCCTCGAGCGCGATCTCATCGAAGGGATTCACGCTCATCTTCACGCCGTCGGTGACCACGCCCGTGCCATCGGGCTTGACCCGGATGCGGACGTTGAAGTCGACGACGCGCTTGATACCGACCAGGATGCGTTTCATAGACTTACAAGTATAGCGGGCGGCATCGGCGGGTGTTGCCGGGAGACGCCGCGGCGTTGACGGATTGCGCGCGCGGTCCCTAAAGTCGAGGCCCATGCTCCGTTACGCGCTGCGTCGCATCGCCGTCACCGTCCCGACGCTGCTCGTCATCATCACGCTGTCCTTTGCCCTCGAGCGGCTCGCCCCCGGAGGGCCCTTCGACCAGGAGCAGACGCTCACCCCGGCGGTGCGCGCCAACCTCGACCGCCTCTACGGGCTCGACCGGCCGTTCCTCGTGCAGTACGGGAACTATCTGGCGGCGCTGGCGCACGGGGATTTCGGCCCCTCGCTCAGCCAGCGCGACTTCAGCGTCGGCGAGCTCATCCGCCAGGGACTGCCGCTGTCCATGACGATCGGCCTCGCCGCGGTCCTGCTCGCCATCCTCGCCGGCGTTCCGGCCGGCATCCTGGCGGCGCTGGCGCGCGGCCGCGCGGGCGACCATGCGCTCACGGCGCTCGCCGGACTCGGCATTGCGCTGCCGACCTTCGTTACGGGACCTGCGCTGGCGCTGCTCTTCGGGCTGTACCTGCACTGGCTGCCGGTCGCCGGATGGGAGCGGGGGGCGCCGCGCTATCTGGTGCTGCCGGTCGTGACGCTCGCGATTCCGGTGGCGGCCTATCTGGCGCGTCTGACGCGCGCGAGTCTGCTCGAGGTACTGCGCACCCACTACGTACTCAGCGCCCGTGCCCGCGGCCTGGGTGCGGCACGCGTGCTCTGGCATCACGCGCTCAAACCCGCGCTGCTGCCCGTGGTGAGTTACCTCGGTCCCGCGGTGGCCTTCATCGTGACGGGCTCGCTGGTCGTCGAGACCGTGTTCGCGCTGCCGGGCTCGGGACGCTACCTGGTGCAGGGGGCCATCGACCGCGATTATCCCCTCGTGCTCGGGATGGTGATCGTCTACGCCGCTTTCACGCTGACGCTGAACCTCGCCGCGGACCTCCTCTATGGCTGGCTCGATCCGGGCGCGCGCCATGAGTGAGACCCGGCGCGCGGCGCTGTGGGGCGCGGCGCTGCTGCGGCTGCGCGCCAACCGGCCCGCCTGCCTCGCACTCGCCGTGCTGCTCGGGGTCGCGCTGCTGGCGCTGTTCGCGCCGCTCGCGAGTCCCTGGGCCTACGACAGCCTCGACTGGCACCACCTGGCGCAGCCACCCACGCTTGGCGCCTCGCACTGGTTCGGCACCGACCGCCTGGGGCGGGACCTGTTCGTGCGCACCCTGCACGGCGTGCGGCTCTCGCTGCTGATCAGCGTGCTCGCGAGCGTGCTCAGCGTCGGCATCGGGCTCGCGTGGGGCGCAGTCGCCGGTTTCGCCGGCGGACGGCTCGATGAGTGGATGATGCGCTTCGTCGACGTGCTCTATGCGCTCCCCTACCTCTTCCTCGTGATCGTCCTCAGCACCCTCGTCGGGCGCGGCAGCATCGCGGTGCTGCTCCTGGGCGTGGCCGCGGTCGGCTGGCTCACCACCGCGCGCATCGTGCGCGGCCAGACACTGCAGCTGAAGCGCCGCGAGTTCATCGAGGCCGCGCGCGCCACCGGGCTTCCCACGCGCGCAATCCTGCTGCGGCACATCGTGCCGAATCTCGCCGGCACGGTCGCGGTGTACGCCACGCTCACCGTGCCGCAGATGATCCTGTTCGAGAGCTTCCTGTCCTTCCTCGGCCTCGGCGTGCAGGAGCCGCACGCCAGTCTCGGCAATCTGATCAACGCCGGCGCGCAGGAAATGGAGTCGGCGCCGTGGATGCTGCTGGTGCCCGCGCTGTTCCTGGTGCTGCTGCTCGTGTGCCTCAATCTTCTCGGCGACGGCCTGCGCGATGCGCTCGATCCCCGTGAGTCCTGAGGGCCGGGGCAGCGGGGCGGTGCTCGCGCTCGAGCGCCTCGCGGTCACTTTCGCCACGGCGGGCGGCGAGGTGAGCGCGGCCACGGACGTGACGCTCGCCGTGGCAGGCGGCGAGTGCCTCGGCGTGGTGGGCGAATCGGGCGCGGGCAAGAGTCAGACCTTTCTCGCGGCCCTGGGGCTGCTCGCCGCCAACGGCCGCGTGCGCGGCAGCGCGCGCTTTCTCGGGGGCGAGCTCCTCGGCCTGCAGCCGGCCGCGCTCGACCGCGTGCGCGGCGCGCGCATCGGCATGGTGTTCCAGGATCCGCTGACTTCCCTCACCCCGCACCTGACGGTCGGCGCCCAGATCACCGAGGTGCTGCGGCACCACCTGCAGCTCGGCGCCGCCGCGGCGCGCCGCCGCGCGCTGGAGCTGCTCGAGCGGGTGCAGCTGAGCGATGGGCAGCGGCGCCTCGGGCAGTACCCGCACGAGCTTTCCGGCGGCATGCGCCAGCGCGTCATGATCGCGATCGCCATCGCCTGCGAGCCGGCGCTCCTCATCGCGGATGAGCCGACCACGGCGCTCGATGTCACCGTCCAGGCACAGATCCTCAAGCTCCTCGCCGAGCTCAAGCGCGCGCGCTCGATGGCGATGGTGCTGATCACCCATGACCTGGGCGCGGTGGCCGGCATCGCCGATCGCGTGGCGGTGATGCGCGCGGGCCGGCTGGTCGAAGCCGGTCCGGTCGCGAGCGTGCTCGGGGCGCCGCGCGAGCCCTACACGCGGGAGCTGCTCGGGGGCGTCGCACCGGTCGCGGCTGAGGCCGCGGCACCCGTTGCCGCAGCGCCGGCGGCGCCCGCGGCGCTGGCGCTCGAGGGCGTGAGCGTCGTCTACCCGGTGCGGGGCGGCTGGCTGCGGCGGGCCGCGCCGCTCAGGGCGCTGAGCGGCGTCACCCTCGAGCTCGGCGCGGGCGAGGCGCTCGGGGTCGTCGGCGAGTCGGGCGGCGGGAAGTCCACGCTGGCGCGCGCGGTGCTCGCGCTGCTGCCGCTCGCGGCGGGACGGGTCGTGTGGCTCGGCCGCAGTCTCGGCACGCTCACGCCGCGCGAGCTGCGCGCGGCGCGTGCCGGGCTGCAGATGGTGTTCCAGGATCCGCTCGGCAGCCTCGATCCGCGCATGACGGTCGGGGAGATCGTGGGAGAGCCGCTCGCGGTGCATCGCCCGGGGCTCGAGCCGGCGGCGCGGCGCCGTGCGATCGCCACGATGCTCGAGCGCGTCGAGCTCGGCGCGAGCCTCCTCGGGCGTTACCCGCACGAGCTCTCGGGCGGGCAGTGCCAGCGCGTCGGCATCGCGCGCGCCATGATTCTCGAGCCGCGCCTGCTGGTGTGCGATGAGCCCCTGAGCGCCCTCGACGTTCCGACGCAGCGGCAGATCCTTGCGCTGCTCGCCGAGCTGCGGCGCGAGTCGGGCCTGACGCTGCTCTTCGTGAGCCACAACCTCGCGCTGGTGCGGCAGCTGTGCGAGCGGGTGCTGGTGCTGTACCTGGGCCGCATGATGGAGCTCGGCCGCACCGGGCCGCTCTATCGCGAGCCGCGCCACCCCTACACGCAGGAGCTGCTCGCGGCCGTGCCGGTTGCGGATCCGGCCGTGCAGCCGGCCCGCCTGGAGCGTGCGCGTCCCGGGGAGCCGCCATCGCCGCTCGCGCCGCCGAGCGGCTGCGTCTACCGCACCCGCTGTCCCCATGCGATCGCGCGCTGTGCCGCGGAGCTGCCGGCCTGGGAGCGGACGGCGGGCGGCGAGGGAATCGCCTGTCACCGCTGGCGCGAGCTCACCGGCCCCTGAGCGCCGCCGGCGCTGCCGGCATCACAGATCGACCCGCGGGCGCGGGCACTCGCGGCGCTTAAAGGCTATTCTTCCCCCCCATGAAAACCGACCCGCACGTCCGTCCCAGCGAAGCATTGCAGCACGTGCGCTATGAGATCCGCGGGCGCCTGGCGCGGCGCGCGCAGGAGCTCGAGCGCGCCGGCTACGAGATCCTCTCGCTCAACATCGGCAACCCGCGCGCCTTCGGGCTGCGGACCCCGGAGACCATGCGCCTCGCCATGATCGAGAACCTCGGTCAGGCCGAGGGCTACTGCCACCAGAAGGGCATCTTCCCGGCGCGCGAGGCGGTGGTGATGCAGCAGCAGGAGCGCGGCGTCGCCGGAGTCACGGCCGAGGAGGTCTTCATCGGCAACGGCGTGAGCGAGCTCATCGACCTGACGCTGCGGGCGCTGCTGAACGACGGCGACGAAGTGCTGGTACCGAGCCCCGACTATCCGCTGTGGACCGCGGCCGTGACGCTGAACGGCGGCCGCGCAGTGCATTACCCCTGCCGCCCGGCGCAGGGCTTCGTGCCGGACCCCGCCGAGATCGCGCGCCTCGTGACCCCGCGCACCCGCGCCCTGGTCGTCATCAACCCCAACAACCCGACGGGCGCGGTCTATCCGCGCGCGGTCCTCACGGAGCTGGCGCGCCTCGCCGAGCGCCACGGACTGGTCGTCTTCAGCGACGAGATCTACGACCAGATGACCTACGACGGCGCCGAGTTCGTGCCGATGGCGACGCTGGTCCACGACACGCTGTGTGCGACCCTCGCGGGTCTCTCCAAGGTCTACCGGGCCTGCGGCCTGCGCGTCGGCTGGGCGGTGTTCTCCGGGCGCGTGCACGCCGCCGCCGACTATCTCAACGCGCTCGAGCTGCTGTCCTCGTTGCGGTTGTGCTCGAACGTCATGGGCCAGTGGGCGGTGCAGACCGCGCTCGGCGGCCACCAGAGCATCCGCGAGCTCATCGCGCCGGGCGGGCGGCTCTACGAGTCCCGCGCCGCGATCCTGGAGGCGGTGCAGGCCAGCCGCTTCCTGAAGCTCGCGCCGCCCCGGGGTGCCATGTACGCCTTCGTCGGTGTGGACGAGACGGCGCTGCCCGACTTCGACGACCAGCGCTTCGCCCTCGACCTCCTCGAGCACAAGCACGTGCTGGTGGCGCCCGGCGTGAGCTTCAACGTCCCGTACCGCAGCCACTTTCGCATCACGAATCTTCCCGACCCGGCGACATTGCGCGAGGTGTTCGCCCGCATCGAGGAGTTGCTCGGGGAATACGCGAACGGCGAACGCCGCGCCGGCGCGGCTGCGGCGAGCAACGTGCTGAGCGCGGAGGCACGCTTCAAGTAACCTCTTCAGAGGGTATCTTAATACTCTGTTTTGTATAGACTTCCTGTCCATCTAAGCGAGCACCTGGAGCGCGGCGGCACGCTCGTCGTGCCGTCTGCGCAGCGCGCGCATGCGGTGCGCCTCGCGCACGCGGCGGCGCAACTCGCCGCCGGCGCACGGGTGTGGACGAGCCCGGACGTGCAGTCGGCGTCCGCCTGGGTGCGGCGCGAATGCGAGCGGCAGGCCGACCTCGAGGCAAGCGATGCGCCGCGGCTGCTCGGGGTCACGGAGGAGTGGTGGCTGTGGCGCGCGGCCGCCGCGGACGCCGCCCGCGAGGCGGCCGGCAGCAATCCCTTCCTCAGCACGGAGTCCCTCGGCGAGGCCCTGCAGCGCTCGAGCGAGCTCGCCGCCTACTGGCGCATCGCGCTCAGCCCCGGCGCCCCCGACAGCGAGGCGCGGCTGCTGCTGCGGGCGCGCCGCGCCTTCGTGGCGCGTTGCGCCGAGCTCGGCGCGACGAGCGCGAGCGAGCGCCTCGCCACCCTCGCTCCAGGCGAAGGTCCGGCGCGGCCGCTGCTCGCCGGTTTCGATGTGCCACCCCCGGGCCTCGTGCGCCTCGCGGGCGCAGGGGCCACCGGCGCTGGCCTCGCCAGCGCCCCTGCCACGGCACGCGCCGTGCGCACCGCGGACGCCCAGGCGCAGGCGGAGACGATCGCCGCCTGGTGCCGGGAACGCCTCGAGGCGCAGCCCGATGCGCGGCTGCTCGTGATGCTGCCCGGCCCCGCGGCGGGGCGCGAGCGGCTCGCGGCGCTCATCCGCGGCGCCCTCGACCCGGGCGCGGCGCTCGCGCAGGGCGGCGCCTCGGGCAACCTCGTCGGCATCGAGGGCGGCGAGCCGCTGACCGCTCAGTCACTGCCGGCGCAGGCGCTGCTGTGCCTCGGCATCCTGGCGGGGACCGTCGTCGAGACCGAAGCATTCGGCCGCTGGCTGTGCTCGCCTTACTGGGGAGCGCCCGGCGCACCGGCGCGCGCCGCGCTGGCGCAGCTGCTGCGGCAGCGGGGACTCGCGGCGTTGAGCCTGCGCGAGCTCTTCGGGGCGCTGCAGCTCGCGCCGCCGCAGCTCAAGGGCGCCGCGCATGAGCTCGAGGCGCTCACCCGGCGCGCCGCCGGGCTGCTCGGCGAGGGTAGCGCCACCCCGCGGCGCTGGTCGGAGCATTTCGAGGCCGCGCTCGCGGCCCTGGGTTTTCCCGGCGCGCTGCCGCGCGAGAGCGCGCTCGAGCAGACGCGGCTGCGCTGGCGGGAGCTGCTCGAGGAGTTCGGTACGCTCGCGGCCGGGGTCGCGAGCCTCGAGCGCGCGGCGGCGGTCGCGGCGCTGACGGCGCTCGCCGCGCGCACCGCCTACCGGCCGGCGGACGAGGACGCCGCGGTGATGCTCTCGCCCATGCTGGCCGATCCGGTCGTGCGCTACGACGGTATCTGGGTGGCCTCGGTGAGCGCCGACGCGCTGCCGCAGCCCGTCGCGCCCGATGCCTTCCTGCCGCTCGCCGCGCAACTCGCCGCCGGCGTGCCGGCCGCGGGCGCACGGCAGCGCCGCGCGCAGGCGCAGGCACTGCTCTCGGCCTGGGCGCGGGCGACGTCCGATCTGGTGCTGTCGGTGCCGGCGCGCGAGGCGGACCTGGAGCTGCTGCCGAGCCCGTGTCTTGCGGGCCTCGAGCTCGCGGAGCCGGCAGCGGGGACCCTGTGGCTGCCGCTGCGGCAGCACCGCGAGGGCTGCACCGAGGGACGCGAGGACGCGCGCGGCGCGGCCTTCACCTCGCCCGCGCCGCTCCCCGGAGGCACGCGCGCGATCAGCTTGCAGAACGAGTGCGCATTTCGCGCCTACGCGGAGTTGCGTCTCGGGGCATCGGCCCCCGAGGAAGCCGAGCCCGGAGTGCCGATGGATCAGCGCGGACTGCTGCTGCACGCGGCGCTGCAGCTGCTGTGGGAGCGCCTGCGCGACTCCACGGGTCTCGGCGGCCTCGATGCGGGCACGCTCGATGCCGCGATCGCCGACTGCGTGGCGCGTGCCGCCGAGATGCTGCAGGTCGAAGTACGCGGCCGCGGCCGCGGCCGGCGGGCGCGGCGGGCACCCGACGGACAGTTCGATCTCTTCAGCGTGCTCTCGCCCGCGCTGACGCGCGAATGCGCGCGGGCGCGGCGCCTGATCGGGCGGCTGTGCGAGCTCGAGCGCACCCGCCCGGCGTTCACGGTCGAGGCGACCGAGGCGCTGGCCGAGCTGTCGCTCGGCGGCGGCCGGGTGCGCATGCGGCTCGACCGGATCGATGCGGTCGCCGGCGGGCGCGTCGTGCTCGACTACAAGAGCGGGCGTGCGCTGACTCCCGACTGGTATGGCGAGCGGCCGACGTATCCACAGCTGCTCGCCTACCTCGCCGCGCTCGGCGGGGAAGTGGTGGCGCTCGCGACCGTCAATCTCACCGCGCGCGAGGTGCGCTTCACGGGCGTGGCGGCAACCGCCGGGGTGCTGCCGCGGGTCAAGCCCGTTCCCGCGGTGACCGGTGCGGCCCTGAGCGACTGGCGCGCGCAGCAGCAGCGCTGGGAGGCGCTCATCGAGCGCCTGATCCGCGCTTTCCTCGCGGGCGATGCGCGCGTGGACCCGGCGCCGGGGGCCTGCGACTACTGTCACCTCCCGGACCTGTGCCGCATCGGGGCGCAGCCGGGCGCCGAGCCGCCCGCGCCCGCGGACGACGCCGATGAGTGAGCCCCGCGAGCGCCTGGACGATGCGGCGCGGCGCGCCGCGGCGCAGCCCTCCGCCTCGATCCTGCTCGAGGCGCCGGCCGGCTCGGGCAAGACCGCGGTGCTGACGCAGCGCTACCTCAAGCTCCTCACCACGGTCGAGGATCCCGGCGAGATCCTCGCGATCACCTTCACGCGCAAGGCGGCCGCCGAGATGCGCTCGCGCGTCATCCGCGCGCTGCGTGGGGAGCTGCCGGCGGCCGATCCCGGTGCGGTGGTGCTGCGGCCCCTGGCCGCGGCGGCGCTCGCGCACGGTGCGCCGCGCGGCTGGCAGCTCGAGGCCTCGCCCGAGCGGTTGCGCATCCAGACCATCGACTCCTTCAACTACTGGCTGGCGAGCCAGCTGCCGGTCGCCTCGCGCGCCGGCGGCGCGCTCGCGATCACCGAGAACGCCGCCGAGCTGTATCAGCGGGCCGCACGGCGCACGCTGCTCGGCGCCGACGCCGAGCCGGCGCTCGCCGCCGACGCGCAGCTGCTGTTCGAGCGGCTCGACAACCACTGGATGAATCTCGAGCGGCTGGTGGCGCAGATGCTCGAGCAGCGCGGCCACTGGCTGCGGTTCGTGGCCGGCGAGGCGCCGCGGGCGCTGTGCGAGCGGGTGAACCAGAGCCTCGCCGCCGAGACGCGCCGGCGGCTCGATGCGCTGCGTGCGCTGCTGCCGCAGGGCCTGCGACGGCGGGCCGAGGGCCTGCCGGGCGCGGGGCTGCTCGGGCCTGCCCCCGAGGACCTGCCGCACTGGAAACGCTTCGCGCACCTGGTGCTCACCCGCAACGACTGGCGCCGGCAGCTGTCCGCGCACCGCCTGCAGCCGGGCTTCACCGAGCCCGCCGTGCGCACGCACCTGAAGGACCTGATCGAGGAGCTGCGCGCCACCGCGGGGGCGCGCGAGGCACTGCTCGAGCTGCGGCGCGCGCCGCCGTCGCAGCTCGCCGGCGGCGATCGTGCAGCGCTCGAGGCGCTGTCGCGCGTGCTCGCGCGCGCGGCGGCGGAGCTGCACGCCGCGTTCGCGGAAGCCGGGCGGGTCGATTACACCTACGTGACCGGCGCCGCGCGCCAGGCGCTCGCCGAGGAAGGCGAGCCCACGGATCTGGCGCTGCGCACCGGACTCGCGCTCCGGCACATCCTGGTCGATGAATTCCAGGACACCTCGCTCGCGCAGGTGCAGCTGCTCGAAGCGCTCACCGTCGGCTGGGAGCGCGGCGACGGCCGTACGCTCTTCGTGGTCGGCGACCCGATGCAGTCGATCTACCGCTTCCGCGACGCGGAGGTGGGACTGTTCCTGCGGGCCCGCGCCGCCGGCATCGGCCGTATCGCGCTCGAGCCGCTGCGGCTGCTGCGCAACTTCCGCGCCGCCGAGCCGCTGGTGCGCTTCACCAACGAGCTGTTCGCGAGCGTATTCCCGCCGGCCGATGACCTGCGCGCCGGTGGTGTCAGCTACCGCGAGAGCCTGCCGACGCGTGGCGCCGGCCCGGAGCTCGCCGGAATTGCGGCGGTGACGCTGCGCCTGTACCCGGGCGACCCGGCGGCCGAGGCGCGCGCGCTCGCGGCGCGCGTGGCGCAGCTCACGCGGCTCGACCCCGAGGCGAGCGTCGGCATCCTGGTGAGCGCGCACGCGCACGCCAGTCCCGTGGTGGAGGCGCTCGAGGCGTGCGGCGTGGCCGCGCTCGGCGTCGATCTCGTGGCGCTGCGCGAACGGCACGTGGTGCGCGACCTCGTGCAGCTCACCCGGGCGCTGCACGACCTGGCGGACCGCACGGCGTGGCTGGCGGTGCTGCGTGCGCCCTGGTGCGGCGCGCGCCTCGCGACGCTCACCGCTCTCGCGGACGGCACAGACAGCGGGTTGATCGTCGAGGCGCTCGCCGATCCCGCGCGGCTCGGGCGCTGCGACCCGGCGGACCGGCTGCATCTCGAGCGCCTGCGCGCGGTGCTCGGGGAGGCGCTCGCCGGGCGCGGCGCGCAGCCGGTGGCGGACTGGCTCGAGCAGACATGGCTGCGCCTCGGCGCGAGCGATGCCTACCGGGCGCAGGAGCTCGCCGACGCGCGCACCTTCTTCGCGGCGCTCGCCGAGCGCGCCGCGGTTTTCGGCTGGCGGGGCGCTCCGGATCTCGAGCCGGTGCTCGCCAATCTCTACAGCGCCCCGGCGGTGGGCGCGAACCCGGTGCAGGTGATGACCGTGCACCGCGCCAAGGGGCTCGAGTTCGATCACGTGCTGGTGCCTGCGCTCGAGCGCACCGCGCGGGCACCGCAGCGCCGGCTGCTGCGCTGGATCGATCTGCCGAGCGAGACGAGCGACAGCAACCTGCTGATCGCTCCGGTGCCGGCGGTCGGGGAAC
Source organism: Steroidobacteraceae bacterium (assembly GCA_035523985.1). GTDB lineage: Bacteria > Pseudomonadota > Gammaproteobacteria > Steroidobacterales > Steroidobacteraceae > 13-2-20CM-66-19. The sequence goes on from DATKPR010000154.1 coordinate 87,386, forward strand.
GCGAGGAGGAGGGCGATCTCAACGCGTATCTGAAGGATCTGATCCGTCAGCACGACGCCCACGAGCGGCGGCGCCTGATGTATGTCGCCGTGACGCGTGCCCGGCGCACGTTGTGGCTCTCGGGGGCGCCGGCCGTGGCGGCCGACGGCACCGTGAAGCCCGACCGGCGCAGCGCGCTCAGCGTGTTATGGCCGGCGCTCGCGGAGCGTTTCGACACGGTGGCCGCCGCGGCCGCGGACGCCCCGGGCCGGCCACCGGCCGGCGCGCTGCTGCGCCTGCTGCCGAGCTGGCGCCCCGCGCCGCCGCCGCCGCCCGTGGCGGCTGTCACGCTGCCGCCGGCTTACCTCGCCGCCGCGGCCGCCGAGTTCAGCTGGGTCGGGGAGACGCAGCGCCACGTCGGTACCGTGGTGCACGCCTGGCTGGCGCGCCTGGCGCTGGCGCCGCGCCTGCCGGCCCCGGCGGAGATGGCTGCGGAGGCGGCGGCGGTGCGCGCCGCGCTCGCGCGCGCCGGCGTCCCCGTGCACGAGCGCGCGCGCGCCGTTGCGAGCGTCCTCACCGCCCTCGAGCGCACGCTCGCCGATGCGCGCGGACGCTGGATCCTCGACGGCACCCACCGCGAGGCGCACAGCGAATGGGAGCTCTCGGGCGTCAGCGGCGGACGGCTGCGCAGCGTCGTGATCGACCGTTGCTTCATTGACGGTGAGGGGACGCGCTGGGTGATCGATTACAAGACGAGCGCCCACGAGGGCGGCGCACTCGAGGAGTTCCTCGGTCAGGAGCTCGAGCGCTACCGCCCGCAGCTCGAGGCCTATCGCGAGCTCACGCGCGCGCTCGGGACGCAGCCGGTGCGCGCCGCGCTTTACTTCCCGTTGCTCGGGGCCCTGCGCGAGCTGCCCTGAAGGAGGGCGCGCCGTGCCTCAGAGGGTGCCGGCGACGCTGAAGGAGCGGCGGCCCGCGGCGTCGGGGCTGCCGAGGAACTGCAGGTCGCCGAGCAGCTCGGGCGAGGCGCTCGCGCGCGGTGCGACCTGCCCCTCGAGGACGTAGCCCGGCTGACTCGTCAGCCGCAGCGTCCCCTCAACCGCCAGCGGCCCGCCGAGATCGACCAGAGTGCCGAGCGGAGCGCCGCTGCCCCCGGGGAAGGTGAGCGCGTAGCTGCCGAGCTGCGTGACGTGACCGGTGCGGCGCGTGAGGTCGCGCGCCTCGATGCGCCCCTTGAGCTCGACGAGGGCGCCGTGCGCCACACGCGCCAGCGCGAGATCCGTGTGGATGTTGCCGCGCAGCTGCGGGGGCAGGTGCGGGATCTTGCGCGGATCGAGCGCCAGGTCCACGACCAGGTTGCGCGCCTCGAGGCCGCCGCCGGGCCCGCGGGCGAGATCGGCGCTCCCGGTGATCGGACCGTTGCGCAGCACCACGTGTGCCGCCAGGGTGCCCGTCAGCAGGCGCAGCGGTGCGACGTCCCAGGTCAGGTCGCCCCACGGCGCACGCGCGAGCGTCAGCCCGGCGCAGGCACCGCTCCACACCGAGCCCTCGACGCTCTCGCATCCGAGGGTGCCGTTGTGCGGCACGACCCATCTCGCCGGCAGCCGCGCCAGCAGGATGACGAGGAAGGCGCACGTCGCGAGCAGCGCGATCCGCAGCGGCGGCCTCACGTCAGCCTGCGTGCAGCACGAGCGCCGCGTTGACCAGCCCCGGGGTGCCGGCGCCGTCGATGGTGGCGGAATCGACGCGGATACCGTTCTGCTGCGAGAGCCGCGCGAGCCAGCCGACGAGGGCATCGAACGGCGCCTTCTGCAGCCGCAGTGAAATGGCCGCGGGACCCGCCGGCTCGCTGCCGGCCAGCGCCCCGGCGAGCCCCGACTCGCGCGCCGAGCGGTCGACGATCACCAGCAGCGACTCCCCGCCGCCGGAGGGCGCACGGGGCGCGACCGCGAGCTCCCCCGCCACGCTCTGCATCCACTCGAGGTCGGTGCGCTTCTTCAGCAGCCGCTCGTGGGTCTGCGCGACGCTGTGGTCGAGCGGCAGCAGTATCCCAAAGACGAGCAGCACCGGGGCGAGCACCGCGCCGAGCTGCACGATGCGCCGCTCGCGCGTGGAGAGCTGCGCCAGGCGCTGCTCGAGGGCGTCGAAGGAGAAAGACTCGCGCGACAGCTTCACGGCGGCGCTCTCACGAGCCCTGCGCGTGGATCTGCACGCGTCCCTGGTAGGCGCTGCCGACGGTGCTGCCGCCGACCAGGTCCGCCTGCCAGCCGTCGCTGCGCAGCCGCTGGCTCAGGTGATCGAGGCTCGCCGCATCGGGCGCATTCAGCGTCAGCTCGAGCAGCCCGTCGTGGAAGTTGAGCGATTGCACGGTCGTGCCCGGGACCGCGCCGCGGGCCGCCGCGACCGCCTGCAGCGCGCCGAGGAGCCCCGTGGCGCCGCCGCCGCTGCGCACCGCGGCGAGGCGCTGCTCCATGCGCCGCCGCGCATCGTTGCTCGAGGTTTCCCCTGGCATCGCGCTATGGAAGGTCTCGCGGATCGAGGCGTCCACCTGGCGCTCCTTGCTCCTCAGGGCCTTCAGCTCCGCCGCCTTGCCGGCGACGTGCAGCGCGACGAGCGACAGCAGCAGCAGCGCCGCCACGCGCCAGGCGGAGAGCCCGAGCGCGCGTGCGCGCTTGGGGGCGTAGGCGCCCTGCAGCAGATTGATCGCCGCCGTGGTCGGGAGCTGCTGCGCGAACAGCGCGAGCGGTCCGTCGCCGAGCAGCTGGACCTTGAGACTGACGAAGTGCTCGCGCGCCGCCTCGACCTCGGCCGCATGCCGCTGCCACTCGGCGGTCGCGCTATAGAGGATGAGGCCGAGGGTGGCCGCGCCCCCGGCGGGAGTCGCCGCGGACTCATCCGGCGGCGCGGCGGTCCCGCCGGGCAGCGCCGCGATCGTGAGCGCCTCGCCGAGTGCGTCCATGGGCAGACACACGGGCAAAGCGCCCGCGGCGCGCACGCACACCGTGTCCTCCTCGAGCAGTGCCACGGCCTGCCCGGGGTTCACCGGCAGCAGCTCGCTGTCGGCGTACAGACACTCGGGCTCGATGCCGGCGGCGCGCAGCTGCGAGAGCCAGGCGTCCATCAGCGTGCGTGCCACCACGGCGACCGGCGTGCGGGTGGCCCCCGCGGCGCGCTTGCCGATGGCGAAGTGCAGCGCGTCGATGTCCTCGGCGAGCTGTTCCTCGAGCGCATAGGGCACGAGCTGCTGCGCCTTGACGGCGTTCTTTGCCGGGATCTCCGGCTCCGCGAGCGCCACGTCCGTTCCCGGTACCACGACGCACACGCGCCGGGTCGCAGTCGCGGCGGCGGCCGCGGCCAGCGGCCCGCTCTGCGTCGCGGTCAGCGGCGCGCCGGCGGGGCTCGCGATGAGCCACGCGGCCGGGCCCTCCGGCGTACGCGGCAGACGCAGCAGCAGCCAGTCAGCCATGCGGCTCCATCAATCGGGGGTGTAACTGCGCAGGATGGGTCGCACCTGCCCCGTCGGATCCTGCAGGAGAAGACTGTACAAGTTGAATTCCGAGCTGCCAATAGCGATGAGACTCGTCAGGCGGAAGTAACTCGAGGTCATCTGCAGCTTGCCGGCGATGTTCTTCCACACGGCCGGCTCCGCCGCGGCCTGAAAGTCGCTGATCTTGGGGAAGCACCCGGTGGCGGCGGCGCGATTGCGGGTGAGCCCTTCGGGGTCGCTGGAGAAGTCGCCGTGCCCGAGGTAGGCATCGAGCACCGGTCCCTTGGCGGTGCAGAGGTTGAGGCTGACGCCATAGGGAAGCGCGGTCACGTAGGGTGCGAGCGTCGCATAGCGGTCGCGCCCGAAGCCCGGCAGCGCCAGCAGCTCGCTCGCACTGGTGATGTAGCGGTTGGGTGTACGGTAGGGCGGCGTCTGTCCCATGTAGACGCTGTCCTCGGCCCCGTCCGGGATGCTCGGCACGATGTCGCGATCGATCCAGTCGACCAGGTAGCCCGCCCACTTCGGCTCGAGCCCGAGCATCGCCAGCAGCTGCTGGAACGCGGTGACCTGCACCGGGTCGGGGGTGCCGTCCTCGCGCACCAGGTTGTTGAGATTGAAGCGCCCCTGCAGGTCCTCGAGCTGTGCGGTCAGCATCACGCCCGGCACGACCTCGACCGGTCCCACCGGCTGCGCCCAGCCCTCGGAGGCGTAGGTATGCTGCGGATCGGATTTCTGCGCGAGCCGCAGGCCGTAGGCCGCGAGTGCCTCCGCCGCCTGCTGTACCAGGAGCGCCTGGTCGAAGGCGTAGGTGGCCGCGCCGCGGCGGAACGTCATGGCATTCTCATAGGCGATCGCCGCGGCGAGGATGGTGCCGAGCGCCACGATCAGGATCGCCACCAGGAGTGCGATGCCGCGCTGCGCCCGCGGCGGGGGGCCGGCGGGGATCCGCGGCGTGGCGCGCGGGGCCGCGCGCATCAGCCGGCGACCTCGAAGATCCGCGTGACCTGCCCGAAGTCCTCGGTGTCGATCGTCACCTGTACGGCGATCGGCCGGATGCGCAGGCTGCTTTCCAGAGCCGCCGTGCCGGCAACGGTCGACGGCGGCCACTGCGGCTGCCAGGTGTGGGTGAGATCCATGTACTGGATGGTCACCGACTTCACCTTCTTCAGCAGCTCCCGCCGCGCGGTCGTGCTCGAGAGCGTCGGGTCGAGCACGTACCAGTACTCGCGCCGCAGCGTGCCGTTCTCGAGGTAGTAGGCGACGCGCTGTTCCGCGGGACGCTGCAGCCCGTTGGGATTGGCCCAACCGGCGCGCGTCAGCGCGACCAGCGGCGGCGTGCCGCTGGTGGTGCCCTGCGCGGAGGACGCCGTGCCCGACGTGCCGCCGAGCGAGGTCACCGTTCCCGAGGATTGGGTGGCGCCGGGGCTCGCCTGCAGCGCCGGCTGCGAGGGCTCATCGCCGATCGGCTGGCGCACCGGGCGGGGTGTCAGCTGCACGAAGTCCTGCTCGAGCACGCGCATGGCGGTCTGCAGCTCGAGCAGCCGCGCCTGCTTCTCGAGCAGTGCGCCGCGGGTGGTGGCTGCCTGCCTGAGGGTGCCGTAGCCCATGGCGAACATGAGCGCCGCGATGAAGATCGCCACCAGCAGCTCGAGCAGCGTGAAGCCGCGCAAGGCCACGTGCGGCGCGCCCGAGCGGCTCACCGCGCCCCCAGCCTCTGCACCGGCTGCACCGCCGGATTCTGTGGCGGAGCGCCCGGGGTCGTGCCCGGCGCCGGCGTGCCGGCGGCGCCAGGCGCGCCCGGCGTGAGCAGCTGGCTGCCCCAGTCGGGCAGGTCGCCGCGCGGCAGCCCGACCGCATCGCCCCACATGCCGCTCACCGTGCTGTACCAGCCCTTGTCCGCGTCGCTCGCCTCGACGTCCGCAGGGCGCACGCTCACGTCGATGCGCAGCATGCCGGGCACCTGGGTGGCGCTCACTTCCTGGTGCCAGTGCCACTTGCGTCCGCCGAGCTCGCTGTCGCCGTCGCTCTTGCCGGCGGCGGGTGCCTGGCCGGTGAGACGCAGCTGGGCGATCTGATTGAGCGCGACCCAGTTCGCGAAGGTCTTGTCGCGCAGGTACGCGACCGTATCGGCGGAGGAGGTGAGGGTGCCGAGCACGGCGGCCATGCCGATGGCCACGATCGCGAGCGCGACCAGCACCTCGATGAGCGTGAAGCCGCGCCGCGATGCGCCGCGCGCACTCATCGGGCCGCCGCCACCACCATCGGCTGCTCGACGAGCGCGCCCTTGTCGTCCTCGGTGACGGTGACGCTGCGTACGCCGCCGTCGCGCTGCAGCGTGGCGGCGAAGGAGGTCAGGTCGCCGTCGGAATAGATCATGACCTGCGGCGTCTTGTCGTGCGCATCGGCGGGACGGCGCAGCACCACGGGACGTGTCTCGACGACGAGCTGCACCCCGATCCCGTCGGGGAGCTTGCGGGCCTGGAAGGCATCGTCCTCGGTCGGATCGCGCCAGGTGTTGAGCAGGGCGTCGTAGACCAGGAACTCGTAGCCGTCCTCCTGGAAGAGGATGCCGTACTCGCGCGTCTGCAGCTCGCCCTGCTCGCGCGCGTAGTTGATGAGGCTGTACAGGCGGTCACTTTCGCGCTCCAGATCGCGGTCCCGCCCGGTCAGGCTCACGCTGAGCAGGATCCCGGCCGAGATCAGTCCGATGATCAGCACCACGATCAGTATCTCGATCAGCGTGAACCCCGCGTCGGCACGGCCGGAACGAAGCCGGCGCGCCGGCGGACTACTGGTTGAGATTCCAGTTACAGATGTCCGCATTGATGCCGTCGCCGCCGGGCTGGCCATCGGCGCCGAGGGAGCAGATGTCGTAGGCCTTGCCGTGCGTGCCGGGGAACGTGAACACGTAGTCGTTGCCCCAGGGGTCCTTGCTGATGCGCTCGATGTAGCCGCCCTGTTTCCAGTTCTTGATCGAGGGATCGGTCGGCTGCGTGGTGAGTGCGGTGAGCCCCTGGTCGTTGGTCGGGTACTTGGAGTTGTCCATGTAGTACATGGTGAGCGCCGTCTCGAGGCTCTGGATGTCCTCCTTGGCCTTGGCCACCTTGGCGTCGTCGACCCGCTTCATCACGCTCGGGACGATCACCGCGGCCAGCAGGCCGATGATGATCACCACCACCATGATCTCGATGAGGGTGAAGCCGCGCGCGCGGCGGGACCCGCCGTGGCAGCGTCTGTTAACCTCGTGGACGTTGTAGTGCATGCGTAGCGCTCGCGGGCGGATTCGAGGCCGCCGATCATAACAAATGGGGGTGTCCGGACCTGTGACGCGCGTGCGGGAGTTGCTGCGGTCGCTCAATGGCGACGCCGGCTACGGCTGGGCGCTGCTCGGCTGCTGCGCGCTGCTGCTCGCCCTGACGGCGACCGGCGATGCCGGCCGTGCGCTGCTGCGCTACGACCGTGCGCCGCTCGCCGCCGGGCAGTTGTGGCGGCTCGTCTCGGCACATCTGGTTCACCTCGATGCGCACCACGCGCTCCTCAACTGCCTCGGACTCGTGCTGGTGTGGGCGCTGTTTGCCCGCGATTACCGTCCCCGCCAGTGGCTGCTCATCACGCTCGCCTCGATGGCGGCGATCGATGCGGGCCTGTGGCTGTGGGATTCGACTGTCCGCTGGTACGTCGGTTCCTCCGGCGTGCTGCACGGCTTCATGGCCGCCGGCACCCTGGCGCGGCTGCGCCGCGGCGAGACCGAGGGCTGGGTGCTCGCGGCCTTCCTGGTCGGCAAGCTCGCCTGGGAGCAGGGGGTCGGACCGCTGCCGCTCTCGGGAAGCGATCCGGTGGTCGTGGATGCCCACCTCTACGGGGTGGCGGGCGGACTCGCGGCCGCGGCGTTCCTGGGACGCGGGTCCGAGCCGCTATAATTTTCACCTGCACGCGCACAGCGAGGTACTCATGTCGTTCGCGTTCGTTTTCCCCGGTCAGGGCTCGCAGTCGGTCGGCATGCTGGGCGCGCTCGCCGCCGCCGATGCCACCGTGCGCGCCACCTTCGAGGAGGCCTCCGGGGTGCTCGGCTACGATCTGTGGAAGCTCGTGAGTGAAGGCCCCGAGGCCGAGCTCAACGCGACCGCGCGGACCCAGCCGGCGCTGCTCGCCGCCGGGGTTGCCACCTGGCGCGCGTGGCGTGCGCGCGGCGGCGCGGAGCCGGCGGTCGTCTCCGGCCACAGCCTCGGGGAATTCACGGCGCTGGTGTGCGCCGAGGCGCTCGAGTTCCGCGCGGCCGTCGGGCTGGTGCGCTACCGGGGCGAGGTCATGCAGGAAGCCGTGCCGGCCGGTGCCGGCGCCATGGCCGCGATCCTCGGACTCGAGGATGCGCAGGTCGAAGCGGCCTGCCGCGAGGCGGCCGCCGCGGGCGGCGGCGTGGTGGAGCCGGCCAATTTCAACTCCCCGGGGCAGGTGGTGATCGCCGGCGAGGCCGCCGCCGTCGAGCGTGCCATCGCCGCCGCCAGGGCGCGCGGCGCCAAGCGGGCGGTGGCGCTGCCGGTGAGCGTGCCCTCGCACAGCAGCCTGATGCGCGGCGCGGCCGAGCGGCTGCGCGGGCGGCTCTCGGGGCTGAGTCTCAAAGCGCCCCGCCTGCGTTACGTGAGCGCGGTGGATGCGGCCGCGCATGCCGAGCCCGCCGAGATCCGCGACCTGCTGGTGCGGCAGCTGTCGAGCCCGGTGCGCTGGACCGACACCGTGCGCGCGCTGATCGAGAGCGGCGTCGAGGAGATCGTCGAATGCGGTCCGGGGCGGGTGCTCACGGGCCTGAATCGCCGCATCGAGCGGCGTGCGGGCCTGGAGTTCCTGGCGCTCGAGGATCCGGAATCGATCGCCGCGGCGCTGGCCGCCACGCGGGAGGACCCTCATGCTTGAGAACGACGTCGCGCTGGTGACCGGCGCTTCCCGCGGCATCGGCCATGCGATCGCGCTGGCGCTCGCGGGTGCCGGGGCGAAGGTGATCGGCACCGCGACCACCGCCGAGGGGGCGGCGAAGCTCGGCGCGGCGCTTGCGTCGCACGGATACAACGGCCGGGGCGCGGTGCTGGATGCAAGCGCCGGGGACTCGGTCGATGCGCTGCTCGCCGGGCTGGAGAGCGCGGGCGAACTGCCGACGATCCTCGTCAACAACGCCGCCATCACGCGCGACACGCTGCTGCTGCGCATGAAGCAGGAGGACTGGGACCGGGTCATCGCCACCAACCTGACCGCGGTGTTCCGCCTCTGCAAGGGCTGCGTGCGGCGCATGATGAAGGAGCGCCGCGGCCGCATCATCAATCTCACCTCCGTGGTAGGTCTCACCGGCAACCCCGGACAGGCGAATTACGCGGCTGCGAAGGCCGGACTCCTCGGTTTCACCAAATCGCTGGCGCAGGAGCTCGCTTCGCGCGGCATCACGGTGAATGCGGTCGCCCCGGGCTTCATCGACACCGACATGACCCGGGCGCTCACCGAGGAGCAGCGCGCCGCGCTCCTCACCCGCGTGCCGCTCGGGCGTCTCGGCACGCCCGAGGACATCGCCGCCGCGGTGGTATTCCTCGCGTCCCCGCAGGCCGGCTACATCACCGGGGAGACGCTGCACGTCAACGGCGGCCTGTACATGCCCTGAAGGGGCGTGGGGCCGGCGCCACAGTGGCGGGCCGCCGGGCGGGAGCAAACGGCCGGTGCACGGCGAGTTTCGCGAGCAAAAACAATCACTCGCGAGGAACCCGACCGAGTGGCACCCCGGGGGTCGTTCACCTACAATACCGCGCCCGCCGTCCGGCTCCGGCCCGACCGGCGGGCAGCTTTTAAGAGCCCTGGAAAGCCTACATGAGGACCAACCGCTAATGAGCACAGTCGAGCAGCAGGTCAAGGCCATCGTTGCCGAGCAGCTGGGCGTCAAACAGGAACAGGTCACGAACGACGCTTCGTTCGTCGACGATCTGGGAGCCGACTCGCTCGACACCGTCGAGCTGGTCATGGCGCTGGAAGAGGAATTCGAGATCGAGATCCCGGACGAGGACGCCGAGAAGATCACCACCGTCCACCAGGCCATCGACTACATCAACGAGCGCCGCGCCAAGTCCTGATCACACGCGCGCGCCCTACAGGAGTCGTGTGAGCAAGCGCCGCGTCGTCGTGACGGGTCTTGGGGTGGTGTCTCCGGTCGGAAGCACCGTCCAGTCGGCGTGGGATGCGATCCTGCGCGGTGAGAGCGGCATCGGCCCGGTGACGCGCTTCGACGTCTCCGCCTTCCCGGTGCGCTTCGGCGGCCAGGTGCGCGACTTCGACGTCGGACAGTACCTCGCGCCCAAGGAGGCGCGGCGCATGGACGACTTCATGCACTACGGCGTCGCGGCCGGCGTGCAGGCGGTGACCGACTCGGGCATCGACTTCAGCAAGAGCGATCCGACGCGCTGCGGGGCGGTGTGCGGCGCCGGCATCGGCGGGCTCTGGACGATCGAGGAGGAGTTCAGCGAGTACCTGAAGGCCAACAATCCTCGCAAGATCTCCCCGTTCTTCGTCCCCGCCACCATCATCAACATGATCGCGGGCCACCTTTCGATCCGCTACGGACTGAAGGGCCCGAACTTGGGCGTGGTGACCGCGTGCACCACCTCGACGCATGCCATCGGGCTCGGCATGCGCGCCATCCAGTACGGCGATGCCGACGTGATCGTCGCGGGCGGCGGGGAGATGGCCACCACCCGCTGCGGACTCGGCAGCTTCGGGCAGGCCAAGGCGCTCTCGACGCGCAACGACGCGCCCCGGGAGGCGAGCCGCCCCTGGGACAAGGAGCGCGACGGCTTCGTGCTCTCCGACGGCGGCGGGGCGGTGCTGCTCGAGGAGCTCGAGCACGCGCGCCGGCGCGGCGCGCGTATCTACGCGGAGCTGGTGGGCTTTGGCATGAGCGGCGATGCCTATCACATCACCGCGCCTCCGGAGGACGGGGAGGGCGCGATGCTCGCGATGCAGCACGCACTCAGGGATGCCCGCCTCAATCCCGATGAGGTGCAGTACATCAACGCACACGCCACCTCGACCCCGCTCGGCGACAAGGCCGAGACGGTGGCCCTCAAGCGCGCCTTCGGCGAGCACGCCAAACGGGTCGCGGTGAGCTCGACCAAGTCCATGACCGGCCACCTGCTCGGCGCCGCCGGTGTGGTCGAGGCGATCTTCTCGGTGCTGGCGATCCGCGACGGCGTGGCGCCGCCCACCATCAATTACCACACGCCCGATCCCGAGTGCGATCTCGACTACGTGCCGAACACCGCCCGGCGCATGCGCATCGACGTCAGCCTGTCGAATTCCTTCGGCTTCGGCGGCACCAACGGCTCGCTCATCTTCCGGCGCTTCAGCTAGCGGCCGGATCCAGACGCCTCGCGGGGCCGCCGTGACGCCCGCTCCTCTCGTTCGCGAGCTCGAGGTACCGCCGCAGGTGCTGCACCGCCTGGCGGCGCTCGACCCCGCGCGCTATCCGCTGCTGCTCGACAGTGCCGCGGCGGGGCCGCTCGCCGCGGCGACCGTGCTGCTCGGCGCGCCGCGCGCGGCGCTGTGGCTCGGCGCCGACGGACGGCTCGGCGCCGAGGGCACCGCGCTCGCAGGCGCCGGCTTTCTCGGCGCGCTCGAGCACTGGTGGCTGCGCGAGCGCACGGCGCCGCCGGCCGCGCCGGCCGCCGCGCTGCCCTTCGCGGGCGGCTGGGCGCTGTATCTCGGTTACGAGCTCGCGCAGGAGATCGAGCCGCGCCTCGACCTGCCGCGCACCCCGCTGCCGTGGGTGGCGTTCGCGCTGCGTACCCCCTGCGCGCTGATCCACGAGCTCGGCAGCGGGCGCGTGCTCGCGGTCGCCGAGCCCGGCGCCGAGGCTGAGCTCGAGCGCGTCGTGGCCGACGCCCGGGCGGCAGCGCACGCCCCGGAGCCGCCCGATACGCTCAAGATCCGCGCGGTGCGCGAGGAGGACCCGGCGGCGTTCCTCGCGCGCGTCGCGCGCGCCAAGGAGTACGTGCGCGCGGGCGACATTTACCAGGCGAATCTCTCGCGTCCCTGGGCCGTTGAGATCGCCGGGACGCACTCGGCTGCCGCCACGGCCGCGGCTCTCTACCGGCGGCTGCGCGAGGCGAATCCCGCGCCGTTCGCGGCGCTGGCGCAGTGGCGCGGCCTGTCGATCCTGTCGTCCTCTCCCGAGCGGCTGGTGCGGGTCGTCGGGCGGCGCATCGACACGCGGCCGATCGCCGGAACCCGGCCGCGCAGCCGTCTTCCCGGAGGCGATGCGGTGGAGATCCCGGCGCTCGTCATGCATCCGAAGGAGCGGGCCGAGCACATCATGCTGGTCGACCTCGAGCGCAATGACCTCGGGCGCCTGTGCGAGCCCGGGACGGTGCGGGTCGATGAGCTGATGAGCATCGAGTCCTACGCGCACGTGCACCACATCGTCTCCAACGTCAGCGGGCGGCTGCGCGCGGACGTGACGCCGGTCGGTGCGCTGCGCGCGGTCTTTCCGGGCGGCACCATCACCGGCTGCCCGAAGTTCCGCTGCATGCAGATCATCGCCGAGCTCGAGCGTGTCGGCCGCGGCGCCTACACCGGCTCCCTCGGCTACCTTTCGCTCGATGGGCAGCTCGACCTCAACATCCTGATCCGGACCATGACGCTCGCGGGCGCGGCGCTCGAATTCCGCGCCGGCGCCGGCATCGTCGCCGACTCCGATCCCGAGCGTGAGCTCGAGGAAACGCGCGCCAAGGCCCGCGGGCTGCTGCGCGCGCTCGGGGGGCCGCATGCGGACTGATGCCCCATCCCCCGGGGAACCCGAGTCCGTGCGGATCGACGGGCGGGCGGACGGGGTGCTCGCGCCGCTCGAGCGGGGGCTCCACTACGGCGACGGCCTGTTCGAGACGATCGCCTGCCTCGAGGGGCGGCCGCGCCTTCTCGGGCGGCATCTCGAGCGGCTCGCGCACGGCTGCGAGCGGCTCGGTATCGGCTTTCCGGGGCGCGAGGCGCTCGGTCGTGAGATCCTCGCGGTCGCCGGCGAGGCGCAGCGCGCGGTGGTCAAGGTGCTGCTGACCCGCGGAGCGGCCGTGGCCCGCGGCTACGCGGTCGCGGGCAGCGAGCGGCCGACGCGGGTGACACTGCGCTACCGCTGGGAGAGCGAGGATCCGGCACTGGCCCGCGACGGCGTGCGGGTGCGCATCGCGCAGCTGCGTCTCGGCGAGAATGCGCACCTCGCGGGGCTCAAGCACCTCAACCGCCTCGAGCAGGTCGAGGCACGCCGCGAATGGAGCGACCCCGACATCGCCGAGGCCCTGATGTTCTCCTCGAGCGGGAGGCTCGTTTCAGGCGTGATGAGTAACGTGTTCCTGGTCGAGGCCGGTCGGGTACGGACCCCGAGACTCGATCGTTGCGGCGTGGCGGGCATCATGCGGGCCGCGGTGCTGCGCGCTGCGGCGCGGCTCGGCATCGCCGTCGAGGAGGCGGCGCTCGAGGCCGGCGATCTCGCGCGGGCGCACGAGATCTTCCTGACCAGCGCGCTCATCGGCGTGCGGCCGGTACGCGAGCTCGCCGGCCGCGCCGTGGCGCCGGGCCCCGTCACGCGCGCACTGCAGCAGGCGCTCGCGCCGCTGCTCGCCGGGGCTGTCGACGATGCCTAAGGGGCTGCGGCGCGTCGCCGTCATCGCGGTGCTGCTGGTCGCGGCGGCCGGCGTCGTCGCGATCCTCGGCTGGCAACGGCTCGAGGAGGATTACCAGGGTCCGGGGCCTGCCGCCGCGGCATCCCGCATCCAGGTGGCGCCGGGGGCGAGCCTGCGCACGGTGCTGGCGCAGCTCCAGGGGCAGGGTGCCGTGCGCCGCGCGCGTGAGGTCGAGTGGTACCTGCGCCTCAGGGGGCTGCGGCCGCGCATTCAGGCCGGGACCTACGCGATTCCCGCGCACGCGAGCCCCGCGCAGATCCTGCTGCTCTTCGAGGAGGGCAAGGTCATCCTCGAGCAGCTCACCGTGGTCGAGGGCACGACCTTCGCGGATTTCCTCGAGCTGCTCGCGCACGAGCCCGACGTGACCCATACGCTCGCCGGCAAGACCCCGGGAGAGGTCATGGCGGCGCTCGGCCATCCGGGGGAGAACCCCGAGGGACGCTTCTTTCCCGATACCTATCGCTTCGCCGCCAACACAGCCGATACCGCGATCCTCGCACGCGCGTACGACAGCATGCGCGCCGCGCTCGCCGCCGCCTGGAGCGCGCGCAGCCCCGACCTGCCGTTCGACACCCCGGATCAGGCCCTGACTCTGGCCTCCATGGTCGAGAAGGAGGCGCACCTCGCGAGCGAGCGCGCGCGCATCGCCGGCGTGTTCGTGAACCGTCTGCGCCGGGGGATGCGTCTGCAGTCCGATCCGACCGTGATCTACGGGCTGGGACCCCGATACGACGGCGAAATCCATACGCGCGATCTGCTGACCGATACGCCCTACAACACCTACACGCGCGCGGGACTGCCGCCGACGCCGATCGCCCTCCCGGGTCGTGGATCGCTGCTGGCGGCGGTGCAGCCGGATGAGACCGGCGACCTCTACTTCGTCGCCACCGGTCGCGGCGACGGCGCGCATCACTTCTCGAAGACCCTCGTGGAGCATAATTCCGCGGTGCAGGCTTACCTCACGAGACTGCGCCAGCAGCACCTGGGCGCCATCCATCGGGCCGCCCCCGCGGCCGCCACGCATCCATGAGCGCCGGTCGCTTCGTCACGCTGGAAGGGATCGAGGGCGCGGGCAAGTCCACGATCGCCAAGTTCGCGCTCGCCTGGCTCACGCGGCGCGGCATTCCCGGCCGCCTGACGCGCGAGCCGGGGGGCACCCCGCTCGCCGAGCGGATACGGCAGATCGTGCTCGAGCGCGGAGGCGAGACGCTCTCGCCGCTGGCCGAGACGCTGCTCATGTTCGCCGCGCGCGAGCTGCATCTGAAGAACGTGATCCGCCCGGCGCTCGAGCGCGGCGAGTGGGTGATCTGCGACCGCTTCACCGATGCGACCCGTGCCTACCAGGGGAGCGGTCGCGGCGTCGATGCACAGCTCATCGAGACGCTCGCCGCCGCCGTGCACGCCGACCTCGCGCCCGATTGCACGCTGCTGCTCGACCTGCCGGTGCAGCTCGGCCTCGGCAGGGCGCGCGCGCGCGAGGCAGGCGCCGCCGATCGCTTCGAGGCCGAGACGGTGGCCTTCTTCGAGCGGGTGCGCGCCGGCTATCTCGAGCTCGCACGGCGCGACCCGCGGCGCTTCCAGGTGCTCGATGCCACCGCGGCGCTCGCGGCGGTCGAGGAGCGCGTCGAGAGGGCGCTCGAGGCGCTGGCATGAGCGCGGCGGCGGCACCGGAATGGATTGCGCCGCAGGTGGCGGCGCTCACGGGCGCGGCACGCGCCGGGCGGCTGCCGCATGCGCTCCTCATTCACGAGGCACCCGGCGCCGGCGGCGACTGGCTGGCCGCTTTCGCGGCGCGCCTCGCGCTATGCCAGCACCCCTCCGAGGCCCCCTGCGGCACCTGCACCGGCTGCCGCCGGGCACTCGCCTGGCAGCATCCGGACCTCGCGCGGGTGGCGCCGCTCGAGGACTCGCGCCAGATCCGCATCGAGCAGCTGCGCGAGCTGAGCGCCGAGCTTGCGCTCACCAGCCACGCCGGCGGCTACAAGGTCGGGATCGTCACCCCCGCGGACGCGATGAACCGCTTCGCCGCCAACGCGCTCCTCAAGACCCTGGAGGAGCCGCCCGCGGGAACGCTCCTCGTGCTGGTGGTCACCCAGCCCTCGCGGCTGCCGCCGACGGTCCTCAGTCGCTGCCAGCGCCTCAGCGTGCGCGCGCCCACCCGCGCGCAGGCGGTCGCGTGGCTCACCCGGGAGCGCGGCGCCGGGGAGTGGGAGGCGGCGCTCGCGGTCATCGGCGAGGCGCCGATGCTGCTGCTCGAGGCCGACCCGAAGCCCATCGCGCAGGCGGGCGCCGAGAGCCGCGAGACCCTCGCGGCGATCGCGGCCGGCCGGGGGGACCCGGTTGCCGCCGCGGAGCGCTGGGCCCGCAACGAGCCCGCGCTGCGCCTGCGGTGCTTTGAGAATTGGCTCACAGAACGCATCCGCCGCGTCCCCGCGGCGGGCAACTTAATGCCAGAACTGCGTGCTGGCCCCTACTTGCCGGGACCCGGGCCGTTCTTGAATACGCGTGAGCTGTTCGGGCTCCTGGAGGAGGTCCGGGAGTTAAGGACTGCGCTCGACGTGCCGCTCAACCGCGCACTGGCGCTCGAGGCTCTGTTACGGCGACTTGCACCGCGGGGTGCCGGCGTCGCAGCATAGGAACCAGGGATGAACGCACGACCGGTACATGTGACGGGTGGGGAAAGGACCGTGAGAGCGGGCGCGAATAAGCCGGGGCTGTTGACGCTCACCATCAAGGATAAGAGCGCGCTGTATCTGGCCTACATGCCGTTCGTGAAGAACGGCGGACTCTTCATTCCGACCAACAGCAACTATCGCCTCGGCGACGAGGTGTTCATGCTGCTGAACCTCATGGGCGAGGACGAGAAGCTCCCCGTGGCCGGGCGCGTGATCTGGGTGACCCCCAAGGGCGCGCAGGGCAAGCGCACCGCCGGCATCGGCGTGCAGTTCAGCGAGCAGGACCGCGGACAGACCCAGAAGAAGATCGAGACCTATCTGGCCGGCGCCCTCTCGGGCGACAAGGCCACGCACACCATGTAGCGGC
>DATKPR010000155.1:0-3603 GCA_035523985.1 Steroidobacteraceae bacterium
CTGAAATTCGAGCAGGCGGTGCGCGCCCATCCCGAGATCCTCGAGTGCTACACGCTCATGGGGGAGACCGACTTCCTGCTGCGGATCGTGTGCCGCGACATCAAGGCCTACGAGGCGTTCTTCCTCGACCACCTGTCGCGCTTCCCGGGCGTGCAGTCGGTCAACTCCTCGATCGCGCTCGCCGTCATCAAGGAGACGACGGCGCTGCCGCTGCACCTGCCGTAAGCGGCCGCGCCTCACGCGCGCTGGAGCACCAGCACGCAGCGCGCCGCATCGAGCCCGGGGATCGTGAGGATGCGCGAGCTCGCGAGGCGCCAGGACGGCGGCAGTGCGGCGAGCTCGGCCTCGGGCCAGCGGCCCTTCATGGCGAGCACCCGCGTCGCCGGCCCGGCGAGCGGTGCCACCTGCTCGAGGAGCTTCGGCAACGGTGCGAGCGCGCGCGCCGTGACGGTGTCGAAGGGCTCCCGCGGGTGCAGCGACTCGGCGCGCGCATGCAGCGTCGTCACGTTGGCGATGCCGAGGAGCTGCGCGGCGTGCGCCACGAAGCGCACTTTCTTGGCGTTCGAGTCGATGAGGGTGAAGTGCCGTTGCGGGTTGGCCACGGCGAGCGGCAATCCCGGGAACCCCGCGCCCGTGCCGACGTCGGCGATGCGCGTCCCGGCGAGGTCGGGGCTGATCGCGAGGCTGTCGAGCAGGTGATGGGTGATCATCTGCTGCGGGTCGGTGATGGCGGTGAGGTTGGTACGGCGGTTCCACCGCCGCAGCTCCTCGAGGAGGGTGAGCAGCCGCGCGGCCTCGGCTTCCCCGAGGCGCACCCCGAGTAGCGCGGCATCGCCGACCAGCCGCCCGGCTTGACTCACCTGCGAGACTCCTTGAACGATCCGAGGCGCGATTGATCATACTCGCGGACCGCTATGCGACTGCTGCTGGTAGAAGACGACGCCATGATCGGCGAGGCCATCCGCACGGGATTGAAGCGCGATGGCTTCGCCGTCGACTGGGTGCGGACCGCCGCCGCCGCGGCGCCGGCGCTCGCGACCGAGCCCTACGAGCTGCTGCTGCTCGATCTTGGGCTCCCCGGGAGCGACGGACTCACCTTCCTCAAGAGCCTGCGCGCGCGCGGCGCGGCGCTGCCGGTCCTCATCATCACGGCGCGCGAGCGCCTCGCCGACCGGGTCGCCGGGCTCGACGCCGGGGCCGATGACTATCTCGTCAAGCCCTTCGCTCTCGAGGAGCTGGCGGCACGCATCCGCGCGCTGCTGCGGCGCAGGGCCGGGCGGCCCGCGCCGCACCTCGAGCACCTGGGCGTGGTGCTCGACCCGGCCACGCACCGCGTCACCCGCGACGGCGCCGAAGTGGCGCTCTCGCCGCGCGAGTTCGCGCTCCTCGGGCTGCTGCTCGAGCGCCCGGGGGCGATCCTGTCGCGCGGCCAGCTCGAGGAGCGCCTCTACGGCTTCGGCGAGGAGATCGAGAGCAACGCCATCGAGGTGCACGTGCACGGGCTGCGCCGCAAGCTCGGCGCCGACTACATCCTCACCGTGCGCGGCGTCGGCTACCGCGTGAGGCCGGCGCCATGAGCTCGCTGCGGGCACGGCTGCTCGCCTCGCTGCTCGGCGGGGTGGTGCTGGTGGGAGCGGCGGGCGGGTGGGTCGTGTACCGCAACGCCCTCGCCGAGGCGGATGCGTTCTTCGACTATCACCTGCGCCAGACGGCGCTCATCCTGCGCGACCAGCCGGTCGAGTACCTGCTGTCGCAGCAGATCGCCCCGGCGGACGCGGCCTACGACTTCGTGGTGCAGGTGTGGACGCTCGACGGCGCGCGCGTCTATCTCTCGCGTCCGCACACCGAGCTGCCCGAGGCGACCACGCTCGGCTTCTCCACCGTCGCGACCACGGAGGGACGCTGGCGCGTCTACGGCGCGCAGGCGCTGACGCGCGTGGTGCAGGTGGCCCAGCCGATGAGCGTGCGCTCGCAGCGCGCCGCCGAGCTCGCGCTGCGCACGCTGGCGCCGTTCGCACTGCTGCTGCCGCTGCTGGCGCTGCTGATCTGGCTCGCGGTGGGCCATGCGCTCAAGCCCCTCGGGCGGCTCACCGGCCTCGTCAAGGCGCGCGGCGTGCACTCCTCCGAGCCGCTGCCGCAGACGCCGCTCCCCGAGGAGGTACAGCCGCTGGTGGCGGCGCTCAACGAGCTGCTCGAACGCCTCAACGCCGCGCGCGAGCGTGAGCGCGACTTCATGGCGGATGCGGCGCACGAGCTGCGCACGCCGCTCACGGCGCTGTACCTGCAGCTCGGCACGCTGACGCGCGCCGGGAGCGCTGCCGAGCGCGCCGCCGCCATGCAGGAGCTCGCCGAGGGCGTGCAGCGCGCGATCCGCCTGGTCGAGCAGCTGCTGGCGCTCGCCCGCGAGGCGCCGCGGCAGTCGCCGCCGCGCGAGCCGGTGGCGCTCGAGCCGCTGGCGCGCGAGGTCGTCGCCGAGCTCGTGCCGCTCGCCGACGCCCGCCACGTCGACCTGGGGTTGAGCGCCGCGCAGCCGCTCACCGTGACCGCCGACCCGGACGCGCTGCGCACGCTGCTGCGCAACCTGGTCGACAACGCCGTGCGCTACTCGGGCGAGGGCGGCCGGGTGGACGTCGCCGTCGAGGCCGACGGCGCCGGGCACGCGATGCTCACGGTGAGCGATTCCGGGCCCGGCATCCCGAGCGCCGAGCACGCGCGGGTGTTCGATCGTTTCTACCGTCGCGCCGGCACCGGCCCGCCCGGCAGCGGACTCGGGCTCGCGATCGTCAAGGCGATCGCGGATGCGCACGCAGCGACGGTCACGCTCGGCAGCGGCCCGGACGGGCGCGGCCTGCGGGTGGCGGTCACCTTCGCATCGCCGCCCCCGGCCTAGCGGCTCAGGCGCTCGAGGAAGGTCGCCGCCGTCTCGAGGTAGGCGTCGCGGTTGGATTTGCGGCGCCAGTCGTGGCCCTCATCCCGCGCCGTGAGGTACCACACCTCGCCGCCGCCGGAGCGCACCCCCCACACCAGCTGCTCGGTCTCCATCGTGGGCACCTGCGGGTCGTTGCCGCCCCCGACCACGAGCAGCGGCTTCCTGACGTGGCTCAGGTTGGCGAGTGTCACGTTGTCGCTGCCCGCGATGTCGATGCCGCCGCGCAGCCGCTCGCCGTAGGCGATGAGCGCGGCGAGGGTCATGGTGCCGCCGTAGGAGCTGCCCATGACCGCGACGCGGGCGCGGTCGAAGGCCGGCTGTGCACCGATCCAGGCGAGCAGCGAGCCCAGGTCCCGCACCGCCTCCTCATGCAGTCCGCCGCCGTCGAGTGCGGCGAAGCTCCTGCCGTAGCCGGATGAGCCGCGCAGCGTGGGCGCGATCACCGCCATGCCGAGCTCGTTCACCAGGAACTGGATGAACGGGTCCCAGCCAGGACGGAACGGCTGCTCGGGTCCCCCGTGGATGTCGATGACCACCGGGCAGTGCGCCGCGGCGCGCGGCCGGTAGACGTACGCGGGCAGCAGCCGCTGATGTCCGCCGACGCGGTCCCAGGTGGGGTAGCGGATGAGCTCGGGCGCGAGGAAGCCGCGCGGATCGACGGGGCCGGGCTCGCT
>DATKPR010000156.1:0-5598 GCA_035523985.1 Steroidobacteraceae bacterium
AAGCACCAGAAGGCCGGCCGCCCGTTCGGCTTCCCGCTATCCGAAGAACTGGTACGCATCCTCGGCGAGTTGCGCAAGCTCCACCCGCAAGGTCAGTACGTCTTTCAGTACAACGGCAAACCCATCGACGATTGCAACACCAAGGCTTTTCAGGAAGCCGCCAAGCGGGCTGGGATCGCCCCACTGCGCTGGCACGACCTGCGACACACGGGCGCGTCGTGGGCCGTGCAGAGCGGCGTGACATTGCAGGAACTCATGGTGCTCGGTGACTGGCGCAGCTACTCGATGGTGCTGCGTTATGCGCACCTTGCCCCCTCACACACGGCGGGTGCGGCGGAGCGCGTGGCACAATGGGCGCACACTGAGATTCGGGCCTCAGCGGCATTCGAGCAAAAAAAGGCTGAAATACCGAGGAAAATTGGTGGAGCGGAAGGGGATCGAACCCTCGACCTTCGCATTGCGAACGCGACGCTCTCCCAGCTGAGCTACCGCCCCACTAAAGGCGCGCGATTCTAGCATCGCCCCCGGGGGCGTCCAATTTGGCGCCCCCGGGGCGCTTAAACGGACCCCACTGCGGCTATGATGCCCGGTGGGGTTGCGGGAGAAGCGCATGCTGGCGATGGGCGCCCGGGCGCCGGAATTCACCTTGCCGGATCAGGACGGGCAGAGCGTCTCGCTCAGCACGCTCCTCGGTCATGGCCCGCTCATCCTCTACTTCTACCCCGCCGACTTCACGCCCGGGTGTACCCGGGAGGCCTGCGCGCTGCGCGATCTCAACGACGAGATCCTCAAGGCGGGCCTGACGGTCGCGGGTGTCAGCCCGCAGGACCCGGCGAGCCACCGCGCGTTCCGCGAGAAGCACCGGCTGCCGTTCACGCTCCTCTCGGACGTCGACAAGTTCGTCATCCGCATGTACGAGCTGCGCGGGCCGCTCGGGTTCGGGGTCCGGCGCGGGACTTATCTCATCGACCAGGCGCGCTACATCCGCGGCGCGGTACTGGCGGACTTTCGCATCGCCGAGCACGAGGATTTCGTGCGCAAGGCGGTCGCTCTCAGCGCCGCTTCCGGCGCGACGACCCGCACCCAGCGGCTGCCTAGTACTTGATCAGAAGCACCTTGGGGCGGCCGAAGGTCGGCAGGCTGACTATATATAAGAGATCGGGCTCGACCGTCGCCGGCACGGCCGCCCGTCCCGCCAGCTGCCGGAGAATTTGCTGCACTGCGGCATTTCCCCCGATCACCAGCGTCGCCGCCCCCTCGTGGCCGTGTGTCAGCCCCGCCGCGACGCTCGTCGCGTCGCGGGCGTCATAGACGGTGGGCGTGAGATGCAGCAGCTCGGCGAGCGGCGCCGCGGTCTGCTGCGCGCGGCGTTCGCCGCTCACGTAGAGCGCGTCGAGCCGCCCCACGGCGCCCGGTGCAGCGAACAGCTGCGCCAGGCGCTGCGCGCGGTGCTCGCCCTCGGCGGACACCGGCGGGTCGTCGATGGTTCCGGGCTCCCTCTCCCCCGAGGAGGCCAGCACCACGACGCTGGTCGTCGCATCGCGGTAGGCGCTCCAGGCAAGCCCCGCCGCCAGCCCCAGCGCCAGCAGCGTCAGCCACAGCGGCGCGAGAAACGGCCGTCGATGGCGGGTGATGCCCGGTGCTTCCATGGCCGCCATCATAGTGTGGACGCCGCACGCACGGGTATTTTGCCTGCCGTATCGAGTACTCTTGGACGATGGCGTTCGGCGGCCAGACCACCGTCATTCAGCGCATCCTCGAGCGGCGTGCCGAGCGCCCTGCGGAGGCCAACGAGGGTACGACCGCCACCGTGGCGGTGATGCTGCGCGTGCTGCCGCCGCCCAAGGCGCTGCTCGCCTTCCAGGATTCCGGAGTCCGCGCGTTGCTCACCCGGCGCATCGCGCCCGACGTGTTCGAAACCGAATCGGTCGCCTCGGACGAGGAGGCGCTGCGCAAGTTCAGCGCCGACTATCGCCCGGTGGTGTTCACCGACAGCCTCGAGCTCATCCGCCAGCTGCGCGCCCGCAAGGCGGTGCGCACCCCGTTCGTGGTGTACGTGGCCGAGCTCGACGAGGGCGCGGAACGCGAGACGGGCTTGCACGCGGGCGCCGACGAATGCATCGGGCGGCGCGCCCCCGAGCGCGAGTTCGATGCGCGCATCGCCGCCGCGCGGCGCATCGCCGAGCTCGAGGCGGTGCTGCGCATCACGCTCGAGGAAAACCGCAAGCTCTCGGCGACCGACGACCTGACGCGGGTCGCGAGCCGGCGCTTTTTCGGCAAGCACTTTCCGCGCGAGGTCGAGCGGGCGGCCCGCTATCAGCGGGCGCTGTCGCTGATCCTCTGCGACATCGACTTCTTCAAGAACATCAACGACACGCTCGGACACGGCTGCGGAGACGACATATTGCGGCAGTTCGGCGCGCGGCTGCAGGACGGGCTGCGCCGCGGGGTCGACTGGGTGGCGCGCATCGGCGGCGAGGAATTCGCGGTGGTGCTGCCCGAGACCGCCTATGAGCCGGCGCTCGAGGTGGCCCGTAAGCTGCGCGCCGCCGTGGCATCGCGCCCCTTCACGCACGAGGGCAAGGACGTCGGCGTCACCGCGAGCTTCGGGCTGTGTGGACTCGATTGCGTCGCCGCGGGCGACCGTGAGCTCGCCGGCCGCGTGCTCAAGGTGGCCGACGCCGCGCTCTACCGCAGCAAGCAGGCCGGCCGCAATCGCGTCACCGCGACGCGCTACAACGGTCCGAACGGCTGAGGACCGCCCCGCGCCGGACGCGCGCCCTGGCGAATTCTCGCGCAGCGCGACGCAAGCCCTTGCCTGCGCTCGGCGTTTGCTCCGCCACGGGCCTTCTGTCCACATGGTTATGCACACATTCTGTGGATAAGTACGCGGTGGCAAGCGCCGGTCGATTGTGTGAGACTCACCCTCCTTCGCGCTTCGCAGGCACCAAGATGAAGAAAAGCGGCAGCGAACCGGCGGACTTACCCGCGGAACCCCTGGAACGAGCACGACTGCAGGCGGAGGTCGCCAAGCAGCGCGTGCGCATTGCCAAGGAAGAGCTCAAGCGCGCGCGCAAGCGACTGAAAGAAGCCAAGCGCGAGGCCAGGCGCGCCCGCAAGCAATCCGCCGCCGCGCGCAAGGCGTGGAAGCGCGCGCGCCGCAAGCAGGAAAAAGCCAAGCCGGAGAAGGCCCCGCCGCGTGCAGCGCGCAAAGCCAGGACGCGTAAGGCCCGCCGCGCGGCGGCCCGGCACACCGCCGCCGTGCGCCGCGCCCCCGCCCGTGTTGCCGCGAAGCCGCGCGCGCGGCGCGCCAGGCGGCCGACGCATGCCACGCGAGTGAGCGCACCGGCGCCGCGCCCGGTCGCACGCCGCGCGGTGAAGCGGCCGCCGCGCCGCACAGTGACGCACGCCGCGGCCCCGGCCGTGGCCGAGGCGGCTCCCACCCCCCCGAGCCCGGCCGCAGAAGCGCCACCGCCCGATCGCGGCACGCCCTCGGCGGAACAGGCGGCCTGAGCGTGGCACAAGGCATGACGCAGCCGCGCGCTGCGCCTTCGAGCTCGCGCATGGTCGCGAGCTACCTCACCGACGTCGAGAAGCTGCTCGAGGCGCAGTGCTGGGACGCGGCGCTCTGCGAGGCCTACGAGCTGCCGCGCATCGCTGCCGCGCTCACCGATCCGACGCTGCAGAGCACCGGTTCCCGGCAAAAGACCTGGTGTGAGCAATGGATGCGCCCGGTCGACGATGAGGAAGCGAGCGAGGGTCTCGACTATGAGAGCCTGCGGCGCACGGTGTGCGAGCGCCTCGAGCACGAGGCCGCACAGCGGCCTGCGGTGCCCACGCGGGCGCTGCGCCGGCTGCGCCTCAGCCGTCACGTGCGCACCGCGCCGCGCGGCTTCGTTCCGTCCCAGCCCGCGGACGACGATCCCGGGGCGAGTGAGAGCGCTCAGATCTGCACCGCGCTCATCGAAGCTGCGCGCCGCTGGTACGCGCGCAGCGCCTGCCACGATACCGTGGTGCAGGCGAACCTCGCCCGGCTCGCGGTCCTGCGCTAAGACCTCTCGACGCGGTCTCCCGGGGGCGCCCCCGGGCGGGCGCCCGCGCGCATGCGCCCGTGTCCCCGAGCCTTCGATTCGGCTCGCCTGAATAGCCGTTCAACGTAACTCCCGCTCGTTGCAGAAGTTTTCGCAACCACGTGCCGGCCCTCGCTGCGGCTGTTTTTGCGAGGATTTTTGCGTGCACGCAACACTCTTGCTTCCCACAATGCCTTGGCGGAAGATGCGAGCCACAGGGGAGGAGCGAAGAGATTGAGCGAGCGTTCAATGACGCACTCAGCCGGGTCTCAGCGCGCGCATTCAGGGGAGCGCGCGCGGCCGCCGCTGCGGGTCGGCGTCGTGCTGGCCCATCACTTCACGCTGTCGGCCTTCGCCGTCTTCATCGACCACCTGCGCCTCGCCGCCGACGAGGGCGACCGCAGCCGGCCGCTGCACGTGCAGTGGTCGATCATGTCCAGCCGCCAGGAGTCGGTCCCCGCCAGTTGCGGGGTGTTGATCGAGCCCACCAGCCGTTTCCTGCCCGCTGAATCCCTCGACTACGTGGTGGTGATCGGCGGACTTCTGCATGCCGGCCCCCAGATCGACGATGCCACGACGCGCTACCTGCGCGAGGTGGCCGAAACCCGGGTGCCGTTGATCGGCATCTGCACCGGCAGCTTCATTCTGTGCCGCGCCGGCCTGATGCGCGGCCGCCGCTCCTGCGTGAGCTGGTACCACTACCAGGATTTCCTCGAGGCGTTTCCGGATCACGACGTGGTGGCGGATCGCTTGTTCCTGGCCGACGGGCCCCGGATCACCTGCGCCGGCGGCGCCGGGGCAGCCGCCCTGGCGACCCACCTGATCGAGCGGCACCTCGGTTCGGCGGTGGCCCAGAAGGCCAGCCAGGTGTTGTTGTTTGATAAGCCGCGCTCCGGCAGCGATGCACAGCCGCACCCGCCCCTCTCGGAGACCGTGAGCGAGCCGCGCGTGCGCCGCGCGTTGCTGTTGATGGAGCAGAACCTGACGCGCCCCATCGCGATCGCCGCTGTCGCCGACGAGCTCGGCATGTCAGTACGACAGCTCGAGCGGCTGTGCCGCGAGCACGTCGGCCTGGGTCCGGCATCCCTGTATCGCCAACTGCGCATGCGCTACGCCAACTGGCTCATTGAGAACACCGACAGGTCCGTGACGGAGATTGCGATCGAGGCCGGCTTCGCGGACTGCGCGCATTTCTCCCGGCAGTTCAAAGATGCTTACGGGCTGTCGCCTTCAACACGGCGACTGCAACCGGATCGGCAGTTGAATGGCGACGCGGCGCGCGGGCGCGTCTTCGAATAGGCGAAAACCTTACGGGCGGATGGCGCCTCCGTTCAATCGAAACAGCGGCGGCGTCGGATCTAATGCCAACAACCGGTCGTGCGGCCGGACGCTGTTGACACGATTGCGACGGCGATAAATGGGGAGTCGTTCATGCGCATGGGCATTTCTTTGGGCGTGCAAGGTCCGCACGCTTTTCGTTCGAAGGTTTCCTACGCCGTAGCTGCGATCTTGAGTAGCGCCGCGTTCG
>DATKPR010000157.1:0-5859 GCA_035523985.1 Steroidobacteraceae bacterium
CCACAGCCGCGAGTCGGCGTGCGTCACGTCCTCGAAGGCCACCGTGAGGAAGTGCCACAGCGAGTGCACCGGCGGCTCGCGCCGCTGGCCGCAGGCGGCGCAGTAGCGGCCGGTCAGGGCCGCGCCGCAGTTCTCGCACAGCGGCGCGGCGGTGGGCGCGGCCGGCACGGCAGCGGGCGGCACGGCAGCGGGCACGGCGGCCGCCGGCGCGGCGCCCGCCGGAGCCTGCGGCACCGCGGCGCCCGCCGGTGTGCTCATGCGACCCGGGGCCGCGATTCGCCGGAGGGCTCGGCGGCCTCGAGCGGCTGCGCCCGGGTGCCGAGCTCCTCGGAGGCGAAGTCGTCGACGTTGATCAGATCGAGGGTCTTCCTGTCGTAGTCGCGCAGCGCCGCCGCCTCGGTCTCGGAGACGATCTGTGCGGCGAGCGCCTGGCCGATTTGCCCGGGCAGATCGAGCGCGGTCACGCGGCCGGTCTTCACGCCCTCGACGCGGATGCGCTTGAGCAAGGGCTCGAGCTTCTCGGCGAGCAGCATGGCCTCCTGCAGCAGCCCGAGCGGGTTCCTGGGCTCGAGTGTCCAGTAGATGCCCTCGCAAAGCCGCTCGCGCGTCACGGTGGCGGAGGTGACCAGCGCGGCGACGCGGTGGCCGAGGCGATCGTCGGGAGCCGAGTAGACGAGGCCGCGCGGGAAGATGAGGCCACGCATGAGGCCGGCGAGCAGGCGGTTGGGGAAGTTGCGCAGGAAGCCGTGCAGCTGCTCCTGTGCGTGGTAGAGGAGGTTGCGGCAGGCCCACTCGACCACCGGCAGCTCCTCCTCGTTGCGCCCGCGGTTCTCGTAGTGCTTGAGCACCATGGAGGCGAGGTACATCGCGGAGAGCACGTCGCCGAGCCGCGCCGAGAGTCCCTCTTTCTTCTTCAGATACCCCCCGAGCGTCAGCATCGCCACGTCCACCGCGAAGGCGAACGAGGCGCTGAAGCGCACGATGTGCTGGTAGTAGCGCGCGGTCCCGCCCGCGACCGGGGCGCGCGTGAAGCGCGCGTGGGTGAGCGCCATGAGGAAGGAGCGCACGGCGTTGGAGAGGGTGAAGCCGATGTGCGCGAACAGCGCCTTGTCGAACTCGTCGACGCCGGCGGCGCGGTCGGGGTTGCGCGCCGCGGTCATCTCGCGCAGCACGAACGGATGGCAGCGGATGGCGCCCTGGCCGAAGATGATGAGATTGCGCGTGAGGAGGTTGGCGCCCTCGACGGTGATCGCGACCGGCGTGACCTCATAGCCGCGCGCCAGGTAGTTCTTCGGTCCCAGCATGATGCCCTTGCCGCCATGCACGTCCATGGCGTCGTTGGCGACCTGCCGGCCCATCTCGGTGATGTGGTACTTGAGCATCGCCGAGGGGACCGAGGGCTTCTCGCCGCCGTCGATCGCACCGGCGGTGACCGAGCGTCCCGCATCCATGGTGTAGGTGAGGCCCACCATGCGGGCGATCACCGCCTCGACACCCTCGAACCGCCCCACCGGCGTATTGAACTGGCTGCGGATGCGCGCGTAGGCGCCCGTGGCCCATACGCCCGCCTTGGACGCCCCGGTGGTGTTGGAAGGCAGCGAGATGCAGCGGCCGACCGAGAGCTGCTCGACCAGCATGCGCCAGCCGCTGCCGGCCAGGGCGGGACCGCCGATGATGGTATCGAGCGGCACGAACACGTCGTGCCCCTGGATCGGACCGTTCTGGAAGGGGACGTTGAGCGGAAAGTGCCGCCGGCCGATGGTGATGCCGGGCGTATGGCGCGGGATGAGCGCGACGGTGATGCCGACGTCCACCTTGTCGCCCAGGAGCTTGTCCGGATCGAACAGGCGGAAGGCGAGCCCGATGACGGTGGCGATCGGCGCGAGCGTGATGTAGCGCTTGGAGAAATTGAGCCTGATGCCGGTGATCTCCGACCCCTGCCACAGGCCGCGGCACACGATGCCGGTGTCGGGAATGGCGGCGGCATCCGAGCCCGCGCGCGGACCGGTGAGGGCGAAGCACGGCACTTCATCGCCGCGCGCGAGCCGCGGCAGGTAGTAGTTCTTCTGCGCCTCGGTGCCGTAGTGATTGAGGAGCTCGGCGGGACCGAGTGAATTCGGCACCGCGGCATTGGAGGCGGCGGTGGGACTGCGGCTCGAGATCTTGGCGAGCACGCACGAGTGCGCGTAGGCGGAGAACTCCATGCCGCCGTACTTCTTCGGGATGATCATCGCGAAGAAGCCGCGCGTCTTGAGCATCTCCCAGGCCTCGGGCGGAAGGTCGGCGCGCTCATGGGTGATGTTCCACTCGTCGAGCAGCCGGCACAGCTCCTCGCACGGGCCGTCGAGGAAGGCCTGTTCCTCCGCGGACAGCTGCGGCGCCTTGGCGCTGAGGAGCTTGCGCCAGTCGGGCGCGCCGGTGAACAGCTCCCCGTCCCACCACACCGTGCCGGCCTCGAGCGCCTCCTTCTCGGTCTGCGACATCGAGGGCAGGAGCCGCAGATACGCGCCGAGGAACGGGCGCGTGATGAGCGCCTTGCGCAGCGCGCGCACGTTGAGGAGCCACAGCCCCGCGAGCAGCACCCACAGCAGTCCCTTCCACAGGCCCGCCGGCGCGCCCGCGGTGGTGTAGAGCGCGAGCAGCACGGTGAAGGTGACCGTGAAGGCGAGCAGCGACAGCCGCCGGTAGGCGAGGAACAGCACCGCGGCGACGAACGCCAGGGTGATGACGCCCCCCACCTGCGTCAGCGCGTAGGCGGCGGCGAGGACCACGAGCAGCGAGACGACCGCACCCAACATGGCGATTCCTTTCAACCGAGCAGGTTCTTCACTCCGTCGCGTTCCTCGAGCAGCTCGCGGTGAGTCGCGTCCATGCGCTGGCGGCTGAAATCGTCGATCGCGAGCCCGGGCACGATGCGGTACTCGCCGTTCGCGATCGTGACCGGGTAGGAGTAGATGACGCCCGCGGGGATGCCGTAGCTGCCGTCGGAGGGCACCGCCATGCTGACCCAGTCGTCCTTGGGCGTGCCGTGCACCCAGGTGTGCACGTGATCGATCGCGGCGGAGGCGGCCGAGGCGGCCGAGGAGGCACCGCGCGCCTTGATGACCGCGGCGCCGCGCTGCTGCACCGTCGGGATGAAGGTCTCCTCGATCCACTTGCGCTCGAGCAGCGCCGGCGCGCTCCTGCCGTTGACGAGCGCGTGCGTCAGGTCCGGGTACTGCGTGGCGGAGTGATTGCCCCAGATGGTCATGCGGCGGATGTCGGTGACGTGCGTGCCGGTCTTGTCGGCGAGCTGCGCCAGCGCGCGGTTGTGATCGAGGCGCGTCATGGCGGTGAAGTTGCGCGGATTCAGATCGCGCGCATTGTGCTGCGCGATGAGCGAGTTGGTGTTGGCGGGGTTGCCGACCACCAGCACGCGCACGTTGCGGTCGGCGACCGCGTTCAGCGCCTTGCCCTGCGCGGAGAAGATCTGCGCGTTGGCGAGCAGCAGGTCCTTGCGCTCCATGCCGGGCCCGCGCGGGCGCGCGCCGACCAGCATCGCCACCTGGCAGTCGCGGAAGGCCACGCTGGCATCGTCGGTCGCGACGGCCTTCTCGAGTGTTGGAAAGGCGCAGTCCGCGAGCTCCATCAACACGCCCGCGAGCGCCGGCAGCGCCGCGGTGATCTCGAGCAGGTGCAGCCGCACGCGGGTGTCGGGGCCGAGCAGCGCACCGGCAGCGGCACGGAAGGCGAGCGCATAGCCGATCTGGCCGGCGGCACCGGTGATCGCGACATTCACAACGGGTTTCATGGGGGGTGACTTTCCGGCCAACGGGGGATGGCCGGAAATTCTAGCCTGTGCGCCCCGCGCAGCCCGCAAAAACGGCGCTCCCGGTCCGGCTCACCCGTCGCCACGCCCCGGACCCCGGCGCCCTGAAGCCCTCCTTTTCGACCCCTCCGGACCCCTGCCAGGTCATTTACTGAAATAGCTTGACACTAGGGTAGTGTGCTAGTAGAGTACAACACCAAGGAAGGCGACCTGCATGGTGCAGGGAGCCGCAGAGAGAAGCCAAAGAGGAGATGACCATGAACGCCGTTGCAACCCTGTATCGGAACCTGACCTGCGCCGCCGCCGCCGCCGTCATCTGCGTGGTGTGCAGCATGGCCTTCGTCGAGTCGACCGCCGTGGCCCCCGGAATGCAGCCCGAGATGAACACCGTGGCCCATGTGACGGCGCCCTCCTGGTTCGGCAAGCCCGAGCCGGCCGTTTTGGTAGATTAGTTCGCTAGCCTCCCGTAACGGTACTTTAGTCCGCGCACACGCCAGCGACCGCCATCATGGATCCACAGTGGGACAACAGCCTGCCGATTTACCGGCAACTGCGGGACCGCGTCGTCGCCATGATTCTGGAGGGCGTATTGAAGGAAGGCGACCCGCTGCCCTCGGTGCGCAACGTCGCCGCCGACTTCCGCCTGAACCCGCTGACGGTGCTCAAGGGCTACCAGCAGCTGGTCGACGAGCAGCTGGTGGAGAAGCGCCGGGGCCGCGGCATGTACGTGAGCTCAGGCGCGCGCAAGGCGCTGATGAAGGACGAGCGGCAGCGCTTCCTCGAGGACGAGTGGCCGAAGGTCTACCAGACCATTCAGCGCCTCGGACTCTCGGGCGAAGAGCTGCTCGCCGCCGGCAAGGCGGCACCCGCCGCGCCCTTCCCGGCGACGTCCGCCAAAGGGGACCCCAATGACAGCGGTAATTGAAGCGCGCGGCCTCACCAAGGCCTACGGCGCGACCCGCGCACTCGACGGCGTGAGCTTCAGCGTCGAGCCGGGACGCATCGTCGGCCTCATCGGGCCGAACGGCGCCGGCAAGACCACCGCGCTCAAGGCGATACTCGGGCTCACCTCCTTCAACGGCGAGCTCTCCGTGCTCGGGCTCGACCCGCGCTCGCAGCGCGATGCCCTGATGCGCGATGTGTGTTTCATCGCCGACGTGGCCGTGCTGCCGCGCTGGCTGCGGGTGGCGCAGGCGCTCGACCTGGTCGAGCACGTGCACCCGCGCTTCGATCGCAGCGTCGCCGAGGCTTTCCTCGCCAGGACCGACATCAAGCGCCCGAGCCGCGTCGGCCAGCTCTCCAAGGGCATGGTGACGCAGCTGCACCTGGCGCTGATCCTGGCGATCGATGCGCGCGTGCTGGTGCTCGATGAGCCGACGCTCGGCCTCGATCTGCTCTACCGCCGGCAGTTCTACGACACGCTGCTCAACGACTATTTCGACAAGGAGCGCACCATCCTCATCACCACGCACCAGGTGGAGGAGGTCGAGCAGCTGCTGACCGACGTGATCTTCATCAACCACGGCCGCTTCGCCCTCAACTCCCCGGTCGAGGAGCTCGGCTCGCGCTACCAGCAGCTCACCGTCACGGGCGAGCAGGCCGCGCGCGCGCGCGAGCTCAAGCCCTTCTACGAGCGCGAGATTTTCGGCCGCGTGGCCATGTTCTTCGAGGGCCGCACGGCGGCCGAGCTCGGCCCCTACGGCGAGCTGTGCACGCCGTCGATCGCCGACCTGTTCGTGGCCAAGATGCAGGGAGTGTCCGCCGCATGAGCAGCCACGCCGCCCAATTCGGCGCACGCCGCGCCCGCCCCGCCGGGATCTGGGCGCGCTGCGCGCACTGGCTGGCGCCGCTGCTCGCCGGCGCGGTGTTCCTGCTCGCCACCTACCTCATGGCCGCCAACTGCGGGGCCGCACTCATATGAACGCCAACGCCGCAACCGCCGCACCTGCTGCCGCGCCCGCCCTGCTGCGCCGCGCCGGCCCGCTCGACACCGTGATGGCGCTCGTGCGCCGCGAGCTCTGGGAGCATCGCGCGCTGTGGGTCGCGCCGCT
>DATKPR010000158.1:0-27015 GCA_035523985.1 Steroidobacteraceae bacterium
GGGCGCGTCCTTCACCACGCCGGCGTAGTCGCCCTGCTGGAACTTGCCCTTGAGATCGGACAGCTGCGCATCGACGCCGCCGAGCTGCTCGGGCACGTACTTCATCGCCGAGTCGCGTACCGCATCGAGCCCCGCCTGGGCACTGGCCACGGCCTGCTCGGCCGGGCCTTTCTGCGTGTTGCAACCGATGATGAGCACGGCCGTCAGTGCGGCCAGCAACCAGATGGATTGTTTCTTCATTGTTACCCCTCGTCGCGGATGATGGCGGGCCACGGCGAGCCGCGGCCGTGCGCGAGAGTAGCACGAATCGCCCGCCGGGGCCCTCAGGGCGGCTTGGGCGCCGCCGGACTCACGCACTCGCCGCGCACCGCGTCATCGACGCTCGAGTAGTCGAGCTCGCCGGGGGGCAGCCCGGCGAGCCTGGCGCGCAGCAGCGCCTCGCGCGCGCGCTCCTTGAGGCGCGCCACGCGCACGCCGGCGCCGCGTGCGCCGAGCCAGGCCGAGAACTCCCCGAGCGTCTCGAGCGCGGTGCTGTCGAGGTCCGGCGATTCCTCGAGGCTGAGCACCACGAGGCGCGTCGTGCCCTGCGCGCGCACCAGCGCGCGCGCCGCGGCGAACAGCGGCTCCGCGTTGGCGAAGAACAGCGGCTCCTCGGGCCGCAGCACCAGCATGCCGGGCACGGTGTGCGCCTGCGGGAAGCGCTCGACACCCACATAGTCATGCTCGCCGACGCGTCCAAGGACCGAGAGACGCGGGCTCGCGAGCGACTTCAGCAGCCAGGCGAGCGAGAAGGCGATCGCCGCCAGCAGCCCATTCAAGACGCCGAACACCAGCACCGCCAGCACCGCCGCCAGCGCCACCTGCCGGTCGCGCTGCCAGCGGAAATAGTCGGCGAACACCGAGAAGCGCACCGACTTGCTCACCGCGTGAATGACGATCGCCGCGAGCACCGGCTCCGGGATGCGCTCGATGAAGCGCAGGAATGCCAGCACCAGTACCAGCACGCTGGCCGCGGCGATGAGCCCGGCGAGCCGCGAGGTGGCGCCGGCCGCCTCGTTGGCGGAGGTGGCCGAGTAGCCGGCACCGACCGGAGTACCCTGCAGGAGTCCCGCCAGCACGTTGGCCAGTCCGAGCGCCAGCAGATCGCGGTTCGGCTGCACCGGGTCGTCGTACTTGAGCGCGTAGGTGCGGATCGAGCCGTAGGACTCGGCATAGAGGATGAACATGAGGGCGAGTGAGAACTCCGCCAGCGGCAGGACGCGCGTGCCCTCGGGCAAGGTAAAGTGTGGCATCGATGGCGTGAGATCGATCTCGCCGGTCAGCGCGACGCCGTGCGCGGCGAGCCACGGGGCGCAGAGGATTCCGGCCAGGATCACCACCAGCGCGCCGGGTACGCGCCGCAGCCGCTCGAGTAAGAAGAGGCCGCACAGCGCGATCAGTCCGCAACCGATCGAGGGCAGCTGCCAGGAAGCGATGCCGCGCAGCAGCTCGATGCCGAGCGCGAAGAAATCGGTCGCGGTGGTATGCAGCCCGGAGATCGTCGGCCACTGCTTTACCGCGATCACGAGCGCGAGCCCGAAGGCGTAGCCGCGCAGTACCGGGCGCGCGATCAGGTTCGACATGGCCCCGAACCGCAGCGCGCCGAACAGCGCGAACGCCACGCCCGCCCCCACCACCAGCATCGAAGCGAGCGCGAGGCGCTCGGTGGCGTCGGTGAGGTTGAGCGCCAGCATCGCCGAGGCCAGCACGGCCGCCGAGGAGGAGGTCGCCGAGACGATGGCGAAGCGGCTGCGGCCGATCAGGCCGTAGCTGATGAGCCCGGCAAAGAGCGCAATCACGCCCGCCTGGGGCGGCAGGTTCGCGAGATGTGAATAGGCCACGGCCTCGGGCAGCAGGAGACCGGCGATCGAGAGCCCGGCGATGAGATCCGCGGCGGGCGCGGCGCGAATGGCGGCCATCCGGCCATCCTAAAACGACGGCGCCCCGGGGTCACCGGGGCGCCGCTAGCGAAGAGACGAGGATCGGAGCGTGATCAGGCTTCGAGGGCTCTTTGCTGGCGCCGACGACGCAGCATTCCGCCGAGGCCCGCGAGTCCGCTGCCGAGCAGCAGCAGCGCGCCCGGAAGCGGTACGGTCGCGATCCCGCCGATGCCGTAGAACGTGGCTGCCGAGAGGCCCTTGCCGCTCGCCAGGTCCTTGAGGAAGGTGTTCCAGGCAGTGTTGCTGGTCGAGTACGGCAGGGTACCGGTCTGCGACGGGGCGTTGTTGCAATTGTTGCCCGGCCGCGGACCGACGCAGTACAGGTTGCCGGTGTTGATCAGCGCGTACAGCCACAGGCTCTCGGAGGTCGAGTTACCGACGAACTGCGGCTGATCGGCCCAGCCGCCGAAGCTCGAGGTGTTGAAACCCAGCGCATCGTCCGTGGTGTTGACGCCGAAGCTGGTGAGCGTGGCGCTCCACAGCGTCTGGTTCTTCACCGCACCCCAGCTGACTCCCGTCGGGCGGGTGCCATAGCCGCACGAGGCCGCCGTCGGGGACGGCGACGAGGTCGGCAGGCAGCTCGAGGGAGGCAACGAGCCGGTGATCTTGATGCTGTTCGGATCGCTGGTGATCAGCTGCCCGCTGTTGTTGAAGAACGCGGTGAGCGTGATGGTCTCACTCCCGACCGTATAGGCGCCGCTCTGGAAGTTGAACACGCCGACGTTCTGCGCCCGGGAATTGATCGTCAGCTCCCAGACGGGGGACGACTTGGTACCCACGTTCGTGAAGTCCGCGTCCCACAGGTTGGCCTGCAGCACGCCGAAGTTGAAATCCGGATAGCCCGGGTTGTTGATGCCCGGAGCGGTGAATGGCGGAACCGTGTAGGCCTGTGCCGTACCGGCCGCGGCGAGCACCGCCACGACGGCGGCACGCGCGATGATCCTGCGGACGCTTGACATAAAAGCTCGTCTCCCTTGCTCGGTTATACGCCCTGAGACCCAAACCAATCCCGAACTGCCTGGGTGCCAAGCTAGGGGAGTTATGTTGCAGGGGGGAGAAGCTAGTGTGACCGCGACACCGCCCGCCGCCGGGTCGCGCGGCGGCCGACGCGTGTTTTGACGCGCTGCCGCCCGGTCGTGCTACGGACGCTCTACAGTCGTCATACGATCGGGTAGCGGGCTACTCGACCGTCACACTCTTGGCGAGGTTGCGCGGCTGATCGACATCGCTCCCGCGCAGCACGGCCGCATGGTAGGCGAGCAGCTGCAGCGGCACGCTGTAGACGACCGGAGACTGCACGTAGCTCACGTGGCGCGGCATCTCGATCACGGTGACGCCGTCGCTCGGGCGGATGCCGGCCTCGGGGTCGGCGAACACGATCAACTCGCCGCCGCGCGCCCGCACTTCCATGAGGTTCGCCTTGAGCTTTTCCAAGAGGTCGTTATTGGGCGCCACCGCGACGACCGGCATATCGGCGTCGACGAGCGCCAGGGGTCCGTGCTTGAGCTCGCCGGCGGGATAGGCCTCGGCGTGGATGTAGGAGATTTCCTTGAGCTTGAGCGCGCCCTCCATGGCGATCGGATAGAGCGCGCCGCGCCCGAGGAACAGCGCATGATGCTTGGAGGCGAAGCGCTCCTGCGCCAGGCGCCGAATCACCGCATCGAGCTGCAGGGTCTTCTCGACGAGCGACGGCAGCTCAATGAGGCGCGTGACGAGTCCGCGTTCGCGCTCAGGGTCGGCGCCGCGATGGCGCGCCAGCGCCACCACCAGCATGCCGAGAGCGGCCAGTTGCGTCGTGAACGCCTTGGTCGAGGCGACGCCGATCTCAGGTCCCGCGCGCGTCAGCATCACCAGCTCGGACTCGCGTACCAGCGAGCTCTCGGCCACGTTGCAGATCGCGAGCTGCGAAAGGTAACCCGACTGCTTCGCCAGACGCAGCGCCGCCAGCGTATCGGCGGTCTCGCCCGACTGCGAGATGGTGACGAACAGCGAGTCGGGCGGTACCAGCGGACTCCGGTAGCGGTACTCGCTCGCGATGTCGACCGCGCACGGCACTTTGGCGATCTGCTCGATGAAATAGCGCGCAACGCACCCGGCGTGGTAGCTCGTGCCGCAGGCGACGATGTGGACGTTGCGGGTACGCTTGAGCATCTCGGCGGCCGCCGGACCGAAGGCCGCCTCCAGCAGCCGCCCGTTGGCGACGCGCTCCTGCAGTGTGTTGGCTAAAGCGAGCGGCTGTTCGTGGATCTCCTTCAGCATGTAGTGCGCGAACGGGCCTTTCTCGGCCGCGTCCGCCGACAGCTCGCTCTCGCGCACCGCGCGCTCGACGCAGGCGCCGTTGCGGTCGATGACGCGCAGCGCCGTGCGGCGCACCTCGGCGACGTCGCCCTCCTCGAGGAAGACGAAGCGGCGCGTGACCGGCAGCAGCGCCGCGACATCCGAGGCGACGAAGTTCTCGTCCACGCCGAGTCCCACGACCACGGGGCAGCCCTCGCGGGCGAGGATCAGCCGGTCGGGATCGTGCTCGCTGACCACCAGCAGCGCGTAGGCCCCTTCGAGCTCGGCGACCGTGGCGCGCACTGCCTTGAACAGATCCGGCACGGTCTGCAGGTGCAGGTGCACGCGGTGCGCGATGACCTCGGTGTCGGTCTCGGATTCGAAGCGGTAGCCGCGCCGCTCGAGATCCGCGCGCAGCTCCTCGTGGTTCTCGATGATGCCGTTGTGAACGATCGCCAGCCCATCGCGTGAGACGTGCGGATGGGCGTTGCGCTCGCTCGGCACGCCGTGGGTGGCCCAGCGGGTGTGCGCGATGCCGATGCGGCCGGAGGTGGGGTTGTGCGCCAGGACTTCATCGAGCATGCGCACCTTGCCCACCGTACGCAGCCGCGTGAGGTGCTGCGAGCCGTTCAGCACGGCGATGCCCGCCGAGTCGTAGCCGCGGTACTCGAGCCTGCGCAGGCCCTCCATCAGGATGGGGACGACGTCGCGCTCCGCGACCGCTCCGACGATTCCGCACATGCTTGCCAGACTCTCGTGTCGACGCCGGGGCGGCACCCGCCCGGCCGGCCGGTCAGTTTGCCTGATCCTGCGGCGCGCGCACGGCACCCGGTCGGCTATCTCATAAGACTTTGTTTATTTTAAAGAAAGATGAACCTCTAGTCTCCGCCAAGACGCAAAAATGACATATCCATCGTCGATGATGGCCGGATATGACCAGGACCGCGTTGATCACCGGTATTACCGGCCAGGACGGGGCTTACCTCGCCGAATTGCTGCTCGGCAAGGGGTATGAGGTGCACGGCGTGAAGCGCCGCTCCTCCTCTTTCAATACGGACCGTATCGATCACCTCTACCAGGACCCGCACGAGCGCAACGTGCGGCTGCACCTGCATTACGGCGACCTCACCGATGCCACCAACCTGATCCGCATCATGCAGGAGGTAAAGCCCGACGAGATCTACAATCTCGCCGCGCAAAGCCACGTGGCGGTCTCTTTCGAGACGCCCGAGTACACCGCCAACGCGGATGCGCTCGGCACCCTGCGGCTGCTCGAGGCGATCCGCATCCTCGGACTCGAGCAGCGCACGCGCTTCTACCAGGCTTCGACCTCCGAGATGTTCGGCAAGGTACACGAGGTGCCGCAGCGCGAGACCACGCCCTTCTACCCGCGCTCGCCCTACGGTGTGGCGAAGGCGTACGCACACTGGATCACGGTCAACTACCGCGAGGCCTACGGCATGTACGCCTGCAGCGGCATCCTCTTCAATCACGAGTCCCCGATTCGCGGCGAGACCTTCGTGACGCGCAAGATCACGCGCGGCCTGGCGCGCATTCACGAGGGGCTCGAGAGCTGCCTGTTCCTCGGCAACCTCGGGTCGCTGCGCGACTGGGGTCACGCCCGCGACTACGTGCGGGCGCAATGGCTGATGCTGCAGCAGAGCGAGCCCGAGGACTTCGTGATCGCCACGGGTGAGCAGCACTCGGTGCGCGAGTTCGTGGCGCGTGCCGCGGCCGTGCTCGGCATGCGGGTCGAATGGCAAGGCGCCGGGGCCGAGGAGCACGGCGTCGATATCCGCTCGGGCCGCACGGTCGTCAGGGTGGACGGGCGCTATTTCCGCCCCACCGAGGTCGATACGCTGCTCGGCGATGCCACCAAGGCGCGCACCCGGCTCGGCTGGCAGCCCGAGATCGGCTTCGACGCGCTGATCGAGGAAATGGTCGCCGAAGACCTCGAGCTCGCCCGCCGCGACGCCGCAGTGGCGCGCCAGGGCTTCAAGGTCTATAGCTACCGCGAATGAAGCCGGATTCGCCGATCTACGTGGCCGGGCATCGCGGCCTGGTGGGCGCTGCCATCGTGCGGCGGCTGCGGGCGGCCGGCTTCGGCAATCTGCTGCTGCGCGAGCGCAGCGAGCTCGATCTGCGGCGTCAGTCCGCGGTCGAGGACTTCTTCCGCGGCGCGCGCCCCGAGTACGTGTTCCTCGCGGCGGCCAGGGTGGGCGGCATCCGCGCCAACGACACGCAGCCTGCCGAGTTCCTGCACGACAACCTCGCGATCCAGACCAACGTCATCGACGCAGCCTGGCGGCACGGCGCGGCGAAGCTGCTGTTCCTCGGCTCGAGCTGCATCTATCCGAAGCTCGCGCCCCAGCCGCTGCGCGAGGATTACCTGCTGACAGGGGCACTCGAGCCCACCAACGAGTGGTACGCGATCGCCAAGATCGCCGGCCTCAAGATGTGCCAGGCCTACCGCCGGCAATATGGCTTCGATGCCATCGCGCTCATGCCGACCAACCTCTACGGACCGGGGGACAACTTCAGCCTCGAGACCTCGCACGTGGTGCCGGCGCTGCTGCGCAAGTTCCACGAGGCCAAAGCGCGCGGCGCGCCGGAGGTCGTGGTGTGGGGCACCGGCACGCCGCGCCGCGAGTTCCTGCACGTCGACGACCTGGCGGATGCCTGCCTGGTGCTGATGCAGCGCTACGCGGACGAGCGGCCGATCAACGTAGGCTGGGGACGGGATCTCACCATCGCCGAGCTCGCCGAGACCATCCGCGGCATCGTCGCGTACCGCGGCGCGCTGCGCTTCGATGCGGACCGGCCCGACGGCACGCCGAGGAAGCTGCTCGATACCGCGCGCATCGCCGCTCTGGGCTGGCAGCCGCGCATCGGCCTCGAGGCGGGGCTGCGCAGCACCTACGCCTGGTACCTGGAGAACGGTACGCACTCGCGCCGGTGATGCGCGTCCGTCACACGCCGTCGAGCCCCTGCAGCGCCTGTGCCATGGCCGCCGCGAGATAACGCGTGCGGCGCATGTCCTGGGGGATGTCCGCGCGGTTCTGCGGCTCGGGCTGCTCGTCGATGATGACGTTGGTCGGGTTCCTGACCCGCCGCACCATGCGGTCGGCGTAGGCGGGCGCGTGTCTGCGATCCTTGACGAACACGCCCACGAAGTCGTTCCACATGTGGGTGTCCTGCCATCCGATGAAGCTTTCCAATAAGAGTGTCGGGACCCCGCTGCGCTGCGCCCAGCGGCTGAGGGCGATCCCGGCGTCCGGATAGAACCTCCAGCTGTCGAGCGGATGGCGGTGGTAGGCGCCGTTCGACGGGACGTTGAGATAGACCAGTCCGTTCGGCTTCACGACGCGCAGAATCTCGAGGAAGCTCAGCCAGAAGAAGTCCGCGTGCTCGAAGCACGAGCTCGACACCGCGATGTCCACCGAGGCGGTCTCGAGCGGATAGCGGTACGGGTCCGTCAGCACCACGTCGACACCGGGGCCGGCGGCAAAATCGAGACCGATGTAGCGGCTCGCGGCCGGGGCCACCTGCCGCAGCGACCCGTTCACATCGGCCGAGCCTACCTCGACGATCGCGGGCGCCGGAAAGTGCGTGCCGTAGGTCTGGTAGAACGCGGCGGCATGATCGAGCGCTGTCTTGTGCATGACTCTCGGGTCCTCAACGGGCGGCGGCACGGCTCGGGCGCGGCGTTACACGGATATCGGCAGGCGGCGCGCCGCGCCGCTGCCGCGCGCAGATCTCGAGATAGGCGTCCTCGAGGTGACGGCAATAGCGCGCCGTATCGAAGAGCGGGGCGTGTGCGCGCACGTTCCCGAGGTGTGCGCGCAGCTCAGCGAGCCTTGCGGGATCGGTGGCGAGCTGCACGGCCATCCGCACGTATTCCCCGCGGCTCGCGACCGAGAGGGACGGCAGCCCCACGGCATTGAGCAGACTCGTCGCCACGCGTGAGGTGAAGGTCTCTCCGGCGAGCGTCAGCGCCGGCACGCCGGCCCAGAGCGCATCGCTCGCCGTCGTATGCGCGTTGGTCGGCAGCGTGTCGAGGAACAGATCGATCAGGGCGCAGCGGGCCCAGTGCTGCTCGGGCGCAAGGCCCGGCGCGAATACGAGCCGGCCCGCGTCGATGCCGCGCGCGCGCGCTTCCCGGCGCAGGTTGCCGGTCGCGACGGGTCCGCCGTCGAGCAGCCACAGCACACTCCCCGGTACCGCGCGCAGGATCTCCATCCAGGCGTCGAACATCGGCGGTGTAATCTTGTACAGCGCGTTGAAGCTGCCGAAGACGAAGCCGCTCTCGGGGAGACCCACCGCGCCCCGACCCGGGCGCGGCAGCTGCGCGCGCGCGCCGTCGTTGACCTGGTAGCTCTCGGGCAGATAGATGATGTGCTCGGCATAATGCGCGCGGCTGCGCTCGGTCACCACGTGGCGGTCCGCCACGAGGTAGTCGAGAAACCCGACCCCCATGGTGCCGGGATAGGCGAGGAAGGAGACCTGCACAGGCGCGGGCCTGAACGCGAAGATGCGCGGCCGGCCTCCGAGGGTGTGCCCCTTGAGATCGACCGCGATGTCGGCGCCGAGATCGGCGATGCGCTGCGCAATGTCGAAATCCGCGGCGTCGCGGACGTCGAGGAAGCGGTCGAAGGCACGCTCGAGCCGCCGGCGCATGTCGCTGCCGTCGTCGCGGCCGTACGAAACGCCGATCACCTCGAAGCGTGAGCGGTCGTGCCGCTCGAAGAGGCCCGCCGCGAGAAACGCGGTCGGGTGAGAGTGGAAGTCGGCAGATACGTACGCCACGCGAATGCGGCCGCCGGGCGGCGCGGGCATGCGCGGCGCGACCCGGACGTCGACAGCGAGCCGATCGGCGGCGTGGATGCGCGCGCATTCGAGCTGCTCGGCGGGGGAGTCGCTGTGGGCGAGAAAGCTGCCGGGGAAATCGACGCGCGCGCCGCGCCGCACCCCGGCCGAGAGCTCGCGGCGGCGGGCCTCGTAGTCCGACCAGTCGCAACTCTGCAGCTGCACGTAAAAGCGCTCGCCGGCGATGTAGGGGGCCTCCGGAGCCACGGCGAGCAGCGCGTCATACGCGGCGAGCGCCTCGGGGCGACGCAAGGCACCGAGACACTGGGCGCGGCCCTGCAGTGCCTCGACATTGCGCGCATCGCGCTGCAGCGCCTGCGCGCAGCACTCGACGGCCTCGGCGAAGCGCTGCGCATGGATCAGGAGCCGCGCGGCGAGCAGGTAGACATCGATGTTTTCGGGATCCGCGCGCGCGGCATCCTGGGTTGCCGTGAGCGCCGCCGCGAATTGCCCGAGGGCCTCGAGCGAGCGGGCCCGGCCGACGCGCGCGGCGGCATCGCCCGGCGCGCGCCGCAATGCCGCCTCGAACAGCTCGAGCGCCGCGGACGCCTCGCCGCGCTGCAACAGCACGAGACCGTGCACGACGAGCGGCAGCGCCTCCCGCTCATCGAGCGTCGCGGCACGCGCGGCGATCGGCAGCGCCTCCGGCGCGCGCCCGCTCAGGTGCAGGAGCAGCGCCTGCACCGCGAGCGCCCGAGCGCAATCGGGGCGCTCCGCGAGCAGCGCATCGATGACGGCAAAGGCTTCGGCGAAGCGGCGCAGCCGCGCGAGGCTGCGTGCGCGGCCGATCCGGGCGCCGCGATCCTGCGGCTCGAGCGCGTGCGCGCGTTCGAAGGACTCGAGCGCCTCGCGATCGCGGCGCACCGCGAGCAGCGCCCAGCCGCGCGCCCGCAGCATCTCGGCCGACGCCGTCGCGGCGGACTGGGCGGCGTCGAGTATCATCGCGGCATCTCCCGGGCGCTCCGCGGCCGTGAGCGTGGCGGCCAGCTGCAGCCAGGCATCCGGCGCGGCCGGCTGCAGCAGCACCGCGCGCTTCAGTGCGTCGATGGCCGCGGCGTGACTCATGCGATCCAAAGGGCGCGCAGCAGCGGCAGCTGCCGGTCGAGAAAGTACTGCGACTGCGCCGTGACGAGCGCGAGGCTCTCATCCGGCGACCCGATCGGCTGCCC
Source organism: Steroidobacteraceae bacterium (assembly GCA_035523985.1). GTDB lineage: Bacteria > Pseudomonadota > Gammaproteobacteria > Steroidobacterales > Steroidobacteraceae > 13-2-20CM-66-19. Next base: position 10,292 of record DATKPR010000158.1, read on the forward strand.
GTCGCGAAACAGGCCGATGCCGAGCGCGCGGAAGATCCCGAGGGCGTGCGCGGCAAGCGCGCGCGGCTCGCGCAGCCCGCGAACCATGGCGTCGAGGAAGAACAGCGCGATGCGTCCGCCGTCCGCGGCGTATCCCGTGCCGGTCACGGGGCTCGCCAGCGCACGCACGTCAGCGCCGCGCAACGCCGTGGCGCGCAGCAGCGCGTTGAGCTCATCGGTCCGCGGCCGTGCCGCCTGCGCCGGCGCGTCGCCCTGCACCGCCGCCACCGCCTCGAGATCCACCAGGGCGACGGTCGCCGCGCACAGCTGCGCCGCATCGAGCGCGGGAGCGAGTGCATCGCACAGCTCGGCGAGCGGACGGGGCCGATGATCGGCGAGCGCCCCGATCACCGCGGTGAGCGCCGGGTGGAACGGCGCGGAATAGGCCTTCGCGAAACCCGCCTGCGCTTCGGCGGGCTGCCGCACCAGCATCACGCGCCGCCCGAGCAGCCGCTCGATCCGCTCCGGTGCGTCGAGCCGCCTCGCCCCCTTCACCCAGTAGTCGATCCGGAATCTGCGATTCACCATCAGGTCGCGCACCACCTCGCGATAGCTCTGATCCGGGATCTGCGCGAGCAGTGCCCGCTGCTCCATGCTCAGCTCGAGGCTCGCGGGGCTCTGCGGGACGCCCGGGGAGCAGGCGAACTTAAGTCCGGCGCCCGCCAGCGCCTCCGCCACCCGCGCGAACGAGGTTGGGGCCCAGTTTGCGTTGAGGTACTCGTGGGCGAGATAGCGGCGGTCGTAGGCGCGCATCGAGCGCAGCAGGTCGAGGACGCGCGGGTGGCCTCCCATATAGCCGGGGCTGACCGCCAGCACGCGTTCCGCGAACTCCAGGGCCGCGCCGACCTGCGGCGCGAGCGCCGCGCCGCTGCGGCCGAAGGCCGCCGCATGGCCCATCAGCACCGCGTGCAGCGGGATCAGCTCGGAGAATCCCGGCTGCACGTTGTAACTGATGCAGGCCACGCCGCCCGCCGCCAGCTTGCGCCGCAGGAAATCGACGAGCAGCGCCTGATTCTCGTGATTGATCCAGGTCCACACGCCGTGCAGGACGATCAGATCGAAGTCCGGCAGGTCGGGCCGCGCGCAGAATTCGGCGAACGACTGATCGCACAGCTGCACGTCGGCCCCGGAGGCCGCCGCCAGCTGCCGCGCGAAGCCGACCTGGACCGGGTTGAAATCGGTGCCGTACCAGCGCACGTCCTGGGCCGCCGCGTGGATGTTCACACCCAGACCCTGGCCGAAGCCGAGCTCGCACGCAGTCGCGATCCGCGGCGGCGCGATCCCGGCGCCGAGCAGCGCCATCTCGACCCGCAGGGGACTCGTCTCGGGCTGAAAGTCATACAGATAGTCGATGCCCGAGACGTAGCCGCCCGTCGCGGAGCTCATCGGTCGCTCACCACGATCGGCGCCGGCGGCGCGCCGCGCGCATGGCGCGACCACATCTCGAGGTAAGCGCGCTCGAGCCGCCGGCAGTAGCGCTGCGGATCGAACAGCTCCGCGGTGGCGTGCGCCGTTCCGAGCCGCGACCGCAGACGCGCGCGCTCAGGCGCGCTGCGCGCGAGCCGCAGCGCGAGCGCCTCGTAGTCCCCGGCCGACGCCGTACACAGCTCGTCGAGCCCGAGACTGTGCAGCAGGCTGCCTGCGACACGGCTCGGGAAGGAGCGTCCCGTCAGCGTGACGACCGGCACGCCCATCCACAGGGCATCGCTGGTCGTCGTGTGCCCGTTGCAGGGCCAGGTGTCGAGACACAGGTCGGCGTGATGGTAGCGGGCGAGGTGCGGCTCGAGCTCCAGGTGCGGCGCGAACACCAGCCGCTCCGGCGCCAGGCCAGCCGCGACCGCGCGCGCGCGCAGGTTGCGCCGCGCCTGGTGCGAGCCCATCAGCAGCCACAGCACCGAGCCCTCGACGGCGCGCAGCAGCCGCAGCCACGTCTCGAACATCATCGGCGCGATCTTGTAGACGTGATTGAAGGAGCAGAATACGAGCGCCTCGTCCGGGAGACCGCACGCCTGGCGCCCGGGCCCCGCCGCCGGATGCGGCCGCTGGCGGTCGTTCGGCTGGTAGCAGCCCGGGAGCTCGACCACCTGCTCGCGGTAGAAGCACCGATCCGGCTCGGGGATGATCTGGCGGTCCGCGACGATGTAGTCGACGTAGGGAGCGCCCAGCGTGCCCGGGTAGCCGAGGAAGTTGACCTGTACCGGTGCGGCCCTCGATGCCAGCACGCCGGTGCGCGCGCCGCCGGCGTGACCCTTGAGGTCGACGGCGATGTGCACGCCCCGCGAGCGCAGCACCTGGACGAATTCCTCGTCCGAGCTGCCGCGCAGGTCGATGAACTCATCCACCGAGCGCTCGAGGCGCGCACGCAGCGGGCTCGGATCGTCGGGCCCGTAGGAAGCGGCGATGACGCGGAAGCGCTCGCGGTCGTGCGCCTCGAGGAGCCCGGCGATCAGGTAGGCCGTGGCGTGCCGATGAAAGTCGGGCGACAGGTAGGCGATCGTGAGCGGTTCGCTCGCGGCGGGCGTTGCGATCGCGGGCGCGGGCGTGCGGGGCGGATGACGCTCGGCTACGAACGCCTCGGCGCAGCGGCGTTGCCCCGCGGCCGAGTCCGAGTACACGAAGTAGGAGAACGGCCGCTCCACCGGCAGACCCTCCTGCACCTGCGCCTCGAGCGAGGCGCGCCGCGCGCCGTACTCGCTCCAGTCGCACTCCCACAGCTCACAGTGAAACCGCAGACCTTCGAGGTAGGGGAGCCGGGCCCGCGCGTAGAGCAGGCGATTGAGGAGCGCGCGCGCCTCGGCGTGCCGGCCCGCCGTCATGAGGCCGATCGCCACGCTCTCCTCGGCATGCCAGCGCGCGAGCCGCGCAGCCGCCGGATCGGACTGCTCGAGGAGCGCCGCGAGGCGCAGATGCGCCTGCACCAGATGCGGCTCGAGCGCGAGCGCTCTGCGGTAGCTTTCCTCGGCCGCTGCCGCCGCGCCGCCGAGCTCCTGCGCCAGCCCGCGGTTCAGGTGCGCGTGTGCATTGTGCGGGTCCACGGCGATCGCCGCGCTGAGCGCGCTGAGCGCCGCGGCGGCATCGCCGGCGCGCAGCAGCGCCAGGCCGAGGTTGTTGTGGGCGCGTCCGTTGGCGCCGTCGAGCGCAATCGCCGCCCGCAGCGCCGCGATCGCCTCGGGGTAGGCGCGCGTCGCGAGCAACGCGGCGCCGAGCTGCCGCCGTACGGAGGCGTCCTGCGGACACAGCTGCGCCAGCCGCCGCAGTGCCCGCAGCTCTTCGGCCGCGCGGCCCTGGCTGTTGCACAGCTCGGCGAGGAAGCGCAGCCCATCGAGGTGATCCGGATCCTGGTCGAGGAGCTCGGCGAGGGCGGCCTCGGCCGGAGCCCGATGACCTTCGCGCCAGAAGGTCATGACCTGCCCGAAGTCACTCATCGACGTGCCTGAGAGTGGCCGCTGCGCGGGCCGGACGTCTTCAGGCCGCAGCGCGCACCGCAGCGCCGTGCCAGCGCCGGCGCACCGCGGCGGCCGCGGCCAGGCTCCAGAAGGCGAGCGCCGTCAGGTCGAGCGCGCCGCCACCGCCACTGCCCGAGCCGGAGCCGCCGCCCGAGGCGGGCGTCGCCGTGACGGTGGTCGTGGCGGAATCGGTGCCGGCCGGACCCGAGCATTGCAGCATGTAGGTCGTGGTCGCGCTCACCGCGACGGACTGGCTGCCGTTGGCAGGGGCGATGCTGCCGGTGAAGGCTCCGCCCGATGCAGTACACGCCGTCGCATTCGTCACCGTCCAGCTGAGGGTGACCGATGAGCCGGCGGTGGTCGAGCTGGCGCTCGAGGTGAGGGTCACGCTCGGCGCCCCGTAGGTCACGCCGACGGTGTACAGCCCGAACTGCTGCGACGCTGCCGGTGTCGCGATGAACGTCAGCTGGTAGGTACCCGGCGTGGCCGCGAACGAGAAGGTGCCGCTACCGAAGATCTTGCCGACGATCAGCGAGCCCTGCGTGACGGCCAGCGCGAGATTGCCGAAAGGCGCGGGAAACATCTGATCGGTGAGCGTGGCGCCGTAGTTGCCGGCGCTGGCGATCGTGAGCGCCCGGGTACTGAAGAAGCCCGGTGTGCTGCTCACCGCCTGCGCCTGGTCGAACACGAGCTGCGGCGGGTTTGCCGTGGACTGAACGCTCACATCGAAGAGGCCGTTGCCCGTGATCGCGCCGCTCGCGGGCGTGCTCGCCGCCACCAGCACGACCGCCGGCTCCGCCCTGGCCGGCGTGAAGCTGATCGACGGGCCGCCGCCCGATTGAGGCGTGACCGCTCCGTCGACTGCGACGGCGAACGACAGCGCGGAGAGCGCCGCGGGGAATTGCAGGTCCACCGCCGCGGCCTGGTAGGCGGTGCTGGCGGTCAGCGCAGGCGTCACGAACGCGTAGGCGTAGTTGCTGGCCGATTGCGCGACGCCGTAGGCGTTCAACGCGAGGTCGGTCGTGCCCGCGGCAACGTCCACCGCATAGGTGCCGGCGGACGCGCCGGGCGCCGCGTAAGTCCACAGCTGCAACGTACCTGCCCCGATGGAGCTCGTCACCGGGCCGCCGGCGGCGCTCGTGCCGGCCAGCCGGGCTGCGCCCGCCGTAAGCATGGCGCTCGCCTGCGCGAGCGCGCCCGGGAAACCGTAGTCCGTCACCGTGAGCGTCACCGACTGCTGTGCCGGGTTGGTCACCGCGGTGGGAGTTGCGAGCTGTCCGACGGGCACGGTCACCGCGAGCAGCGTGCCCGCGGGGCCGCTCACCGTGAGACCGTAGCTGCCCGCCTTTGCGGTGGCATCCGCCAGCGCCACCGCGAGCAGCGTGTAGGTACCGGGACTCAGGGTGAAGCTGGTGCCGGAGGCGAACCCGAGGCCGCCGCTCACGGGCGTCGAGCCCGAGAACAAGCCGAGACTCGGATTCGGCTGCAGCGTGTTCGAGGAGCTCAGCGCGACGGGGAACCCGAGATCGGCGTAGTTGACCGTGTAGCTACCGCCCGGCGCCGGCACGACCAGCGTGAAGGCGGTGGTCGAGAGCGCGGCATTCGCGGCCGCGCTCGGCGCGCTGATGCTGCCGGCAAAGGAAGCGACGTTACCGCCGAGGGATGGCGCCCCGGGCAGCAGGCAGTTGGCCGGCGCGGAGCTCGGCGCCACGCACACCGAGAAAGTCCCGGCTCCGCTGCTCGCGTTGGGCACGCCGAACACCGAGATCGTGTAGGTGCCGTTGGCGCCGGCGAGGGAGGTCGTGAGAGTCTGCGCCGAGAGTGTGTAGCTCGCGGCAAGCGTTCCGCCCTGCGTGATCGCGACGTTGAGGGCGGTCAGCGCCTGCGGCTGCGCCAGATCGGTCAGCGTGATCGTGAGGTCCTCGGGACCGGCGATCGTGAAGGTGCTCTGCGTGGGCGGCGCGGCGGCGGTGCTCGCCACCACGCTGGTGGTGGCCGGCAAGGGGTCGGTCGCGGCCTGCGCGGCGGCGCCGGCGCAGGCAATGACGAGGCCGGCCGAAATCAGCAGCGCACGCAAGCTCGACCCGTTGCACATGCAGGGCACCCGCCATTGATCGTGTCGTTATCCGGGGATGTAACAACCTACGTGCCGGACGTGACGGCACGATGACGCGTGCCGCACGCAGTCACGGCCGCTAGGACTTCGGTGCGGGCGTTCCGCCGTTCAGCTCCTCGAGCGCCGACTTCGCCTCGGCGAAGCCGGGAAAATGCTTGCCCGAATCCACCGCCCGCGTCAGGTTGTCGCGTGCATCGGCGCGATTGCCGGCGAGCGCCTGGGCCATGCCGAGGTGGTAGCGCGCCACCGCGGCATCGGGCGATTCCGCCACGATGCGCGCAAATACCGGCACCGCCGCGGCCGCCTCGCCGCGCTTGTAGAGCACCCAGCCGTAGGTGTCCCGGTAGTCGGCGTTCGGCGAGTCGGCGAAACGCGCGGTCAGATCCCGCGCCCGGTCGAGGCTCGCCGCATCCGACCGGTAGGTCACGAGCAGCATCGCGAGGTTATTGGCGGCGAGATCCGAGTGCGGATATTTGTGCAGCGCCTCCTCGTACTCGGCGATCGCCTCGCCCGGCTTCCCGGCGCGCACCAGCACGCTCGCCAGCACCTCGCTGAGGCGCTCGCTCGGATTGACGACGGCCTTCGCGCGGCGCAGTCCGTCGATGACCGTGGCCGGATCCTCCCTGGCGAGCAGCTGCGCCTTCACCAGGCCCCGGTACGCGGGCCACCAGGCCGGAGCGCGCGCGATGGCCAGCCGGAACGCCTGCTCCGCGTCGGCGAAGCGGCCGTTCTCGATGAGCAGCTCGCCCTTGAGGTCGAGCGGCATCGCATCCTGCGGATGCTTCTGCGCGGCCTCGTCGAGGCGCTTCAACGCCTCCGGCAACCGACTGCTCACCGACAGCACGTGCACCACGGCCGCGAAGGGCTCGAGCGCGTCGGGCCGGAGACTGGCCGCCGTCGAGTAGAGGCGGAATGCGTCGTCGTAGTGCTTTTCGGCCTCGGCCACCTGCCCCTGGCACATGTAGCCCTGGGCGAGCTTCGGAGCGTGAGCGACGATCGCATCGGCGGCCGCCTTGGCGTCGTGCAGATCGCCGCTTGCCATGGCGAGCCTGAACTGCGTGCCGAGCGCCTGCAGGTTCCCCGGCAGCTGCTCCACGGCCCGGGCGATGGTCGTGTTGGCCTCATCCGACTTGCCGAGGCTCGCCAGCAGCTCGGCAAGCTCGCTCTCGAGCGTCGCGTCGCCGGGATTCAGCTCCACCGCCTGGCGCATGACTTCCTCGGCCACCCGCGGCTCGCCGTTGGCGAGATGCGCGCGGGCCAGCGCGCGCAGCACCCCCGGATTGGCGGGCTGGTCCCGCTGCACGGTGCGCAGGTCCGCGATTGCGTCGCGCGCATCCTTACGCGCGAGCTCCACGTCCGCGCGCATGATGAGCGCGTCGTTGTCGCGCGGGTTCTGCGCGAGCACCTCGTTGGCGAGGCGCAGCACGGAGTCGGGATCGTTCTGCTGCAGGCGCAGCGCGGCGAGCCCGTCACGCGCCACCAGCCCCGGGGGATCGGTGCCCTCCTGGCCGATCACGCCGCGGTACACGGCCTCGGCTTTCTGGTTGTCGCCGGCGCCGTGGTAAATCCGTGCGAGCGCGAACTGCAGATCGTAATTCTTCGGCTCGGCTGCGATCATCTTGCCGAGCTCGGCCTCGGCCACCTCGCGGCCGCGGCGCGCGTCCAGAAACTCGATCAGCGAGAGCCTGGCGGTGCGGTCGTCGGGGAAGTCCCGGACCGCGCTGCGCAGCGTCGCCTCGGCGGCATCCAGCTGGTTCGAATTCGAGTAGAACTCCGCGAGACGCAGCCGATGCGCGGGATTGGCGGGTTGCAGCTCGATGAGCTTGCGGTATTGCGTCTCGGCATCGGCGGCACGGCCGCTGGCGGTGTAGATCTGCGCGAGCATGAAGCGCAGATCCACCGAGCCCGGGATGTCGCGCACCGCGCCCTCGACCAGCGCCCGGGCCTGATCCCTTTCGCCCTGCGCCTGGTAGATTCCCGCGAGCGTGGCGATGGCATCCTCGTTGCGCGGCGCGAGCTCGACGGCGCGGTGGGCATCCGCCGCGGCACCGGCCAGGTCCTTGAGCTGCTTGCGCGCCACGGCGCGCACCGCGAGCAGCTCGGCATCGTCCGGGTGCTGCTGCACGGCGGTCTTGAGGAGCTCGGTCGCGCGCTGCGGCGCTCCGTTCAAGGCCATGAGCTTCGCGAGCGCAATGGCCGCCTGCAGGTAGTCGTGCTGCGGCGTCAGCTCGACGGCGTTCTCGTAGGCCTGCGCCGCGCGCGGCAGATGACCGAGTTTCTCCTCGGCCACGCCCACTTCGTAGTAGGCCGGCGCGGACTTCGGATCGATCTGCAGCGCGTTCTGGAACTCGACACGCGCCTTCTCGTAGTTCTGCGCCGCCAGATACTGGCGGCCCTTCTCCATGTGGGCGCTCTTGCGGGCCACCGCGCCGCCGCAGCCCGTCAGGCCGACGAGCATCGCCGCGAGGATACCCAGGGCGAGGCCCCGCATCACCACGATCCGACCGGTCATCTGTAAAAACCCGCGCACCAGCGAAGGGACGGGGAATGTATGTCGAGGAGGTGACATGCGTGTGACGCCGCGCGGGGTGGCGCCGTCACGGGCGCTTGTATAGGTTCCGGCCGTGCCATCCGCAAGTACCGCCGAGACGCTGCACCGGGCCGGCACCGTGGCCGTGGGCCGCGGCCGCCTGCCCGAGGCGCTCGAGCTGCTGACGCGTGCGGCGCTTCTCGATCCGCGCAACCCGATCATCCAGTTCAACCTCGCCGCGACGCTCGCGGGCCTCGGACGCGCCGACGCCGCCCTGGCCGCCGTCGAGATCGCCGCGCGCGAGGCCCCGACGCTGCTGCAGGCGCAGCGCCTGCGCGCCGATCTGCTGAAGTCCATCGGCCGCTTCGATGCGGCCCTCGAAGGCTACCGGCGCCTGGCGGCGCTCGCGCCGCGCGATGCGGCCGCCCGCATCCAGTGCGGCAACATGCTGGCCATGCAGGATCGGATGGAAGAGGCGCTGACCGCTTTCGAGGCGGCACTCGCGCTCGAGCCGGACAGTGCCGAAGCCCACCGCCAGCGGGGTGCCGTGCTCGGCGTGCTGGGGCGTCAGGCACAGGCCATCGCGAGCCTCGACCGGGCGGTCGAGCTCGCCCCTGCATCCGCGGACGCGCACTTCCTGCGCTCGCTCGCGCTGCTCACCAGCGGGGATTACGAGCGCGGATTTCGCGAGCACGAGTGGCGCTGGCACAGCGGCCTTGCCCCGAGCAGCCTCGAGCGGCGCACGTTGGCGCAACCGCTGTGGCTCGGGCGCGAGAGCCTCGCGGGCCGGCGGATCCTGCTCTACAGCGAGCAGGGCCTCGGGGACACGCTGCAGTTCTGCCGTTATGCCAGCCTCGTGGCGCAGCGCGGCGCCCGTGTGGTGCTGCAGGTTCAGCCGCCGCTCGTCGAGCTGCTGCGCACGCTCGCGGGAGTAAGCGAGATCGTCGGCAGCGACGCGAGCCCGCCGCCCTGCGACTGCCAGTGTCCGCTGATGTCGCTGCCGCTGGCGCTCGGTACGCGCCTCGAGAGCGTGCCGGCGCCGGCGCGCTATCTGCGCGCCGATCCGCAGCGCGTGGCCGCGTGGCAGCAGCGCCTCGGCGAGCGGCGCGCGCCGCGGGTCGGTCTCATGTGGAACGGCAACCCCGACAACCCGATCGAGCGCTTCCGCGGTTTGCGGCTGGCCGACTGGCTGCCGCACCTGCCGGCCGGATTCGAGTACGTGAGCCTGCAGCGCTTCGTGCGCGACGAGGACCGCGCGGCGCTGCGCGGCGGCGCGGTGCGCGATCTCGCAGCGCAGCAGACCGACTTCGGCGATGCCGCGGCACTGTGCGAGTGCATGGACGTCGTGGTCAGCGTCTGTACCAGCATCGCCCACCTCGGCGGCGCCCTGGGCCGGCCGACCTGGGTGCTGCTGTCGCGGATGGCCGACTGGCGGTGGCTGCTCGAGCGCGACGACAGTCCCTGGTACCCGACGGTGCGGCTGTACCGGCAGCGGGTGCGCGGCGAATGGACGGCGGTGTTCGCTCGCGTGGCAGCCGACCTGCGCGAGCGGCTGCGCTAGGCAGTGCCCCTTCAGGACTTCGGCGCCGTGGAGCTCGCGGCGCTGCGTCCGCCGAGGCGCGCGAGGGCCATGCGGGCATCGTCCATGCCCGGGAAGGTCTTGCCGCTCCTGAGGGCGTGGGCGAGGTTGTCGCGAGCGCCGTCGGCCTGTCCCGCCAGCACCTGCGCCATCCCGAGGTGATAGAGCCCGAGCGGCGCCTCCGGCGCCCTGGCCACCACGCCGCGCAGCGCGACCACCGCCGCCGCGGCGTAGCCGCGTTTGTAGAGCACCCAGCCGTAGGTATCGAGGAAGTTCGGATCGGTCGACTGCGAGAAGCGCGCCGCCAGCTGCGCCGCGCGGTCGAGGCTCGCCGCGTCCGACCGGTTGTTGACGAGCAGCATGGCGAGGTTGTTGGCCGCGACGTCGGCGTTGGGATTGCGCTGCAACATGTCCTCGTAGATGCGGGCCGCCTCATCCGTCCGGCCGCGCGTCTCATAGAGCGCCGCCAGCGAGATGCGCAGCGGATCGGGGTCGCCGGACCTGACGATTCCGTCGTTCAGGGTCGCAATGGCCCCGCTGACATCGCCCGCAGCCAGCTGCGCGGTGGCGAGCCGCCCGTAACCGACGGCGGACTTCGGGTCGCGCGCGATGACGATGCGGAACGCGCCGGCGGCGTCCCTGGGCCGCTGCACGCCGAGATAGACATCGCCCTCGATGAGCGCGGCTTCGGCACCCTGCGGGTAGCGCTGGATCGCCGCGTCGAGCGTCGCCACCGCCTCGGGCAGGCGCTTTAACTCGACGAGCACCCGGGCGAGCCTGTGCAGCGGCTCCGCCGCGTCCGGCTCCCGCTCCAGCGCCGCGGCGTAGAGCTTCGCGGCTTCCTCGGGCCGCTCGCCGGCCTCTGCCAGCATGCCCTGGTAGACGTAGCCGGTGCTCGAGTTCGGCTGCAGCGCCACCAGCGCATCGGCCGCGCTCCTGGCGGTCGCCATGTCGGCGGTGGCTATCGCGATCTTGAACTGCGTGTCGAGAACCTGTGGGTTGCGCGGCTGCTCGCGGGCGAGCTGATCGATCAGCGGCTTGGCCTGCACCGCGCCGTCGGTTTCGGCCATGAGCTGCGCGAGATCGAGGCGCACCCCCGGGTCCTTGGGGTTCGCCTCGACGCCGCGGCGCAGGATCTCCGCCGCCAGGTCCGGCTCGCCGTTGGCGACGTGGGCGCGGGCGAGACTGCGCATGACGCCGAGGGCGTTGGGCTGATCGCGCAGCACGATGCGCAGATCCGCGATCGCCGCCTTCGGATCCTTGCCCTCGGCGAGGGTGATGTTGCCGCGCAGGATGAGCGCATCGGCGTCGCGCGGCTCGCCGGCGAGGACCTCTTCCACCAGCTTGCGCGCCCCGGCGAAATCGCCCTGCGTGAGCTTCAGGGCCGCCAGCCGGTCGCGCGCCACGACGGTCGGCGCCGCGAACTTCGAGCGCGCGATGACCTCGCGGTACTGGCGCTCGGCCTGCACATAATCCCTGGCCTGCTCGTAGAACTGCGCCGCGGCGAAGCGCAGGGCGGGGTTGTCCGGTTCCGCAGCGATGAGCCGCGTGATCTCGCGCTCCGCCACGTCGCGGCCGCGCGTATGCGCCAGAAAATCGATCAGCGCGCCCTTGAGGCCCGGGTCAGCGGGAATCGCCTTGATGGCATCGCGCAGGACCGCCTCGGCGGCATCGGGCTGCTGCATCTTCGTGTAGTACTGCGCCAGCTGAATGCGCAGCGCGCTCTCCGCCGGCCGCAGCTTGGTCACCTCGATGAGCGTCGCTTCCGCCTGCGAGTTCAGGTTGAGGCTGTCGTAGACGTGGACCAGCATGAGGCGCACTTCCACGCTGTCCGGGATCTGCCGGAGCGTCGACTCGAGCAGCGCGCGCGCCTGCTGCGCATCCCCGCTTCCCTGGTAGAGCCCGGCCAGCACCCCGACCGCATCGAGGTTCCTCGGCTCGAGCCGCACGGCGTGCCGGGCATCCTCGAGGGCTGCGGCGGGGTCCTTGAGCGCGCTCTCGCACGCCGCACGCACCACGAGCAGCTGGGCGTCCTCCGGGTGATTGACGAGAGCGGGCTTGATGAACTCGAGGGCCTGTTGCGGATAACCGCCGAGCAGGGTGAGCTTGGCGAGCGCGACCCGCGCCGGCACCTGGCCCGGATCGGCCTCGATCGCGGTTCGATAGAAGCCGGCGGCCTCGACGTAGCGCTGCAACCGCTCCTCGACGACGCCGTTCTCGTAGCGCGCCACCGCGTCGGTGGGCATGTTCTGCAGAGCGTTGCGGAACTCGACGCGCGCCTTCTCGAGGTTGTTGGCGGCCAGGTAGCGCATGCCGCGCTCGAGATGGCGCGCCTCGCGCTCCTTGGGACTGCCGCAGCCCACCAACAGGCACGCCAGCAGGCCGGCCGCGAGTGCGGGGGGTTGCCAGGGGAGCCTCTTCGCCATGCCTATCCCTAGGTGAAGCTGAGCGATCGAACGGCCAGACCGGCGAGCACGGAGGCGGCGCCGACGCGGAACCAGAGGACGCGCCGGTCGGTACGGCTGACCAGGACTTCGATCGCGTACAGGACCACGATGAGCTTGGCGATGGCCGCGGAGCCCCCGCTCGGCAGCGCCAGCGACCCGGGCAGGTTCGGCACGACCAGCGCCATGAAAAGAATGATGAGGTCGAGCGGCGTGACCTGGAATCTCCGGTCGTTGAGGAGCCGCAGCCGGATGGCGGTCGCGAGCCCCGCGACACCGATGCAAGCCCACCGCGCCCACGAGAGCAGCGGATCGGGATGCGCCTGCGAGGCATCCAGGTACACGAGCACGGCCGCGGTCACGAACAGCACGCACTTCTCCGGCAGCCCGAGCGGAGCGACGCGCATGATGGCGGCAAAGCCCACGATCGCGCACAGCAACCCGGCCACGAGCAGCCGTACGTCGTTCGAGGGCTGCGACATCTCGAAGACCACGAGCACGGCGTAACCGGCGAGCGCCGCGGCGATCGCCGCCTTGGCGAGCGACGCCAGCTGCGCGGCGCGGCCCAGCGGATCGCGGCGCTCGCGCACCACTCCGGCCGGACGGACGCGCCAGCCCGCCCTCGCGGCCAGCTGCAGCGCCGCCACGGTGACGGCGAAGAAGCCGGTGACGACGGCGAGGATCAGCAGGTCCGACTCGTAGCGCAGCAGGTAGGCGGCGATGAAGAGCGCCGCCTGCGCGGCGTACACCACCATCACGGCCTCGTGATGCGCGAAGCCGAGCGCGAGAAGCTTGTGATGGATGTGATTGTTGTCCGCCTTGAAGGGCGAGCGGCCCTCGTTGATGCGGTGGACGATGACGCTCAGCGTGTCGAGGATCGGCAGCGCGAGCACCAGCACCGGAATCGCCGCGCTCATCTGGGTGGCGTCGTTCTGAGTGGCGCGGATGGCGAGCACCCCGAGGCTGAAGCCGAGCAGCTGGCTGCCGGCGTCTCCCATGAAGACGCTCGCCGGATAGGTGTTGAAACGCAGGAAGCCGAGGACCGCTCCGGCAAAGGCGAGCAGCAGCGGCGCACTGCCCGCGGCGCCGGTCATGTGGGAGAGGACCGCCAGGGCGCACAGGCTGAGGAAGGTCGTCCCGCCGGCGAGCCCGTCGAGCCCGTCCGCCAGGTTGATGGCATTGGTGATGCCGAGCAGGAACACGACCGTCAGCGGCAGCGAAACCCAGTCGGGCAGCACGATCGAGTCGTCGAGCGTGACCGTGCGGATGCGCACGTCTCCCCACAGCACGACGATCGCCACCGCGAGCAGCTGTCCGACGAGCTTGATGCGGTAGTCGAGATCGATGCGGTCGTCCCAGACGCCGAATGCAACCAGCACGCCCACGGCGAGCAGGAACCAGCCGTCGGGCCCGCGCAGCTGCAGCGTCGCCACCGCGGCGATGACCACGCCGAGGGCCATCGCGAGTCCCCCGACACGCGGCACCGGCGCCGCATGCAGCTTGCGGCCTCCCGGCGGGTCCAATACGCCGAGGCTGCCCGCCATGCGGGCGAGCAGCGGCAGGATCGTCATGGTGACGACCAGCGCGAGGATGAATGCCAGTGTGCCCGGCATGTCAGGACTCAACGAGCATCAAACGCCTCAGGACACGGGACCTGCTCGGCTACGGTTACAGCCGAATTCCAGACCTCCCTTCATATAGCGATCCTATTGCAGCCCGGTGACGCCCGCCCCGGAGGGGTCTGCGGCCTGCTCGCTCAACTGGCGCCGTCCCGGCTGCAAGGCGCGGGCGTGGGCACGCTCGGATTCCTGCAGATAGCGCTTGCGCAGCCGCACGCGCTGCGAGTCGACGGCGCGCGGAGTGCGTGCGATCTCCTCGAGCGTGCTGCCGGCATCTCGCAGGGACTGCCCATAGGGGCTCAACTGCAGCTTGAGGTCCTGGATGTCGAAGCGCGCCTCCGTCCAACCGAGGTACCAGTGCCAGTCGCTGTAGTAGGCCCAGCTGCGCTCGTTGAAAGCGCGGACGTGCGTCGGGTCCTGCCACGCGCCGTGGCTGAGGTCGTAGGGCACGAGCACCTCGAAGATTCCGCCGGGCTTGAGCAGCCGCAGTACGTTGGTCATCGCGGCGGTCAGCGCGACGATGTGCTCGAGCACGTCATTGGCGATCGCCAGCTCGAAACTGTCGGGCAGCAGCTGCACGCGGCCGAAGCGCTGCGTTTTGACCACCGAGCCGACCAGGTCGGGGGCGGCGAGGTCGAACACCGCGTCCGGCCCCCAGGCCGGGTTCACGTCGACATTGAAGCAATCCGCGCGAAAGTCCTTGCCGCTGCCCAGGTGCAGGGTGGCCGGCAGAGCCGCGAGGGACGCATCGGGAGGATGGCGCGATGCGGCCGCCAGTGCCGGCGCGATGTCGGCGCAGCGCGCCAGCAGGTCTTCCTCCCGGCGGCGTTCGAACTGGCGCCGGCCCGCGGCGGCGAGCGCCGCGCGGCGCTCCGGATGCCTGATGAGCTGCAGGCAGGCCTCCACCAGCGCGTCGTAGGGGACGCCGAGTATGGCGGCGCGCAGGTCCGGCTCGATCGCCGTGTCGGGACCGCACTCGGCGACCACGGCCTTGGCGTTGGTGAGCAGGTAAGCCACGCGCACGATCTCGAAGATCCGGGCGTCGTAGAAGTGCATGTTGAGGACGATCTTCGCGCGCGCGATGGCACGGTCGCGCTCCTCGCCATAGACACCGAAGAGCGCCTCGACCTTGAGGCCCGCCGCCTCCAGTGCCCGCAATACCGCCTGCCGGCGCGGATTCTGCGAGCCGTAGAAGAGCACGTCGATGTCCTCGCTCGCCGGGGCGATGCGGGCCAGCTCCGGCACGTAGCCGAGCGGGACGTGGCGGAGCGTCCCGATCCCGAGCTCGGCGGCGCGCCGCACGTTCTCGGCGCTGTAATCCCAGACCGGATGGCTCTGCAGTGCGCGACGATAGGGGCCGCAGAGCCAGGCGGAATCGGCCAGGATCTGCTCGGAGTTGTAGAGAATGGCATCCGGCGGCAATGCGGCCAGGCCGCGCTCATCGAGCAGGTGGGCGCCGAAGACGATCTGCCGCGACGGCCCCGCGGGGCGCTCGCCGTAGACGGAGTCGAAGCCGAGGCGCCGCAACCCGAAGTGCACGCACTGGGCAAACTCCGTCAGGGCTTCGGCGTGCGCGAGGCCGGGCGGCCGCACCTGAACGATGTGAAAGGCGGGTGCGCTCAACGAATCGTCCGTATGGCGGCGATGCCGACCGCAGTTCATAGCGGCATCGTGTTGCAGATTGGTTACAGCGGCCCCGGCTGCGCGGCCGGCGAATTCGGCCAGCGGCGCGCCGGGCGCTGCTCGTACAATCCGCCCGTGAACGCCCCGCCCGGAAAACTGGTGTTTGTAAATCGCTTCTTCGATCCGGACGAGTCAGCCACGAGTTTGTTGCTGACGGACCTCGCCCGTGGCCTGGCGGATGCCTCTCTGCGTGTTCACGTCTTCTGCTCGCGCCAGCTTTATACGAATCCGCGGGCGTGCCTGCAGCGGCGCGAGCAGCTGCACGGTGTGACGATCCATCGGCTGCCCACCACGCGTTACGGCCGCGCAGGCCTCCTC
The DNA here is from genome assembly GCA_035523985.1 of Steroidobacteraceae bacterium. GTDB lineage: Bacteria > Pseudomonadota > Gammaproteobacteria > Steroidobacterales > Steroidobacteraceae > 13-2-20CM-66-19. Next base: position 26,066 of record DATKPR010000158.1, read on the forward strand.
GGGCGCTCCATCGACTATGCGACCTTCTACGCGGCGGCATTCTGGACGCTGCTCGGGCAGCTCAAGCGCGGCGATGTGGTGGTGTCGAAGACCGATCCGCCGCTGATCTGCATTCCGGTGGCACTGTGCGCGCGGCTCAAGGGCGCCCGGCTCGTCAACTGGCAACAGGACGTCTTCCCGGAAGTGGCCACGATCCTGACCAGGCCCCTGCCCCGGTGGCTCGACGCAATGCTGCGCCGGCTGCGCGACTGGTCGATGCGCAGCGCGGCGGCGAACGTCCTGATCGGCAACCGCATGCTCGAATATTTCGCGCAGCGCGGCATCCCGCGGGCCAAGCTGCGCGTCATCGAGAACTGGGCGGACGGGGATGCCATCGCGCCCAAGCCGGTCGAGGCGAGCGCGCTGCGTGCGCAGCTCGGGCTCAAGGGGAAATTCGTCGTGTGCTACTCCGGCAATCTCGGACGGGCGCACGAATTCGAGACGCTGGTCGCCGCCGCCGACCGGCTGCGCCACGAGCCTGCCATCGTATTCCTCATCATCGGCGGGGGCGCGCGGATGGAGCCGCTGCGGCGGGCCGTGGAGGCGCGCGGCCTGGGTAATTTTCTCTTCCTGCCGTACCAGCCCCGCGCCGAGCTCAAGGACAGCCTCGCGGCGGCGGATGTGCACCTGGCGAGCCTGCTGCCGTCGCTCGAAGGGCTCATCATGCCGAGCAAGCTCTATGCCGTCATGGCCGCCGGCCGGCCGCTCATCTTCGTCGGCGATGCGGACGGCGAGATCGCACGGGTGCTGCGCGAGGTTGAATGCGGCATCACCGTGGCGGTCGATGGAGCCGCAGACCTGGTGAGTGCGATCTGCCTGCTCAAGGAGCAACCGCAGGTGCGCTCAGGGATGGGCGCGCGGGCGCGCGAGTGCTTCGTGAGCCGCTACGCACGCAACCGGGCCGTCGAAAG
>DATKPR010000159.1:0-6328 GCA_035523985.1 Steroidobacteraceae bacterium
GGCCTCGGCGATCTGCTCTTTCGATGCGGCGCTGCGCAGGCGCAGCTGCCAGCGCACGTAGCAGCGGTGCGGGTCGAGCGTCGCGAGCGGCGGTATCTCATCGACCGCGGCCTCGACCGCGAGCTCGCCATGCTCGGCGAGGGCGGCGAAGAGCGCGAGCGGCTCGTTGCCGCGCGACAGCATGTTCTCGAGCGGCTTGACGCCGATGCACCACTCGCCCGCGCCGGCGGCGGCGGGCGCTGCCGTTGCGGCGGCCGCGGCGGGGGCAGCGGCTGAAGCGGCGGGGATCGCGGCCGCGCTCGCGGGCGCTTCAGCTGCGGGTGCCTCGGCGGCAGTCTTCGCGACCGCGACCTCGAGATCGAACTGCAGGTCGGCGACGCGCTGCGGATCGAAGGTCTCCTTCTTCTGCGTGGCGCGCAGCATTTCGCGCATTACGTCCACGGACTTGAGGAGGAGATCCATCACCGGCGTCGAGAGCCGCGTGCGCCCGGCGCGCACGCCGTCGAGCAGCGTCTCGAGCGTGTGGGTGAAGGAGGCGATATCGGCGAAATTGAACATGCCGGCGCCACCCTTGATCGAGTGCGCCACGCGGAACACGGTGTTGATGACCTCAGGGTCGGGGGCGCCGACGTCGAGCTTCAGCAGCGCCGCCTCCATCGACTCGATGGCCTCGAAGCTCTCTTCGAAGAAAGCTTCGTGGAATTGTGCGAGGTCCATGGCCATGGCGCGTCAGCCGGCCGCCGACAGCGACAACGCGCCGGCGAGCCCGAGGGCGCGCGCGGCGCGCACCATGGCGTCGCTGCAGTCGAGCCACACCACGGCGCGCTGCTCGGCCTTGCGGTCGCGCAGGAAAGCCACCAGCAGCTGCAGCGCCGCGGTGTCGACCCGCTCGACCTGGGCGGCGTCGATGTACACCGGGGAGGAGTGCTCGATATGCAGCAGCAGCTGCCCGAGCAGCTGCGCCGCATCGCGGATGGTGCATTGCGGCGGCAGCCGCAGCACGCCATCGGGCTTGATGGCGGCGGTCGGCCCGATGGTGGCGGCGGAGCTTCGGTCGCTGGCGGCGCTCATACTCAACCTTTCATCGCTACGCCCATGGCGAGCAGCGCATCGACGTCCTGTTGTCCGTCGACGGTACTGACACTGACTCCGGGAATCGCGGGACCCAGGCCGCGGCGGGTGTCTTCGTCGGCGTGCGCGGCGTGACGGTATCCCGGCGCGGCGCCCGCGCTGTCCTGCACGAGCCGTGCCAGCTCGTCTTCGAGCTGCGCCACGAGCTCGATCACCCGGCGGATGATCTGCCCGGAGAGGTCCTGGTAGCTCTGCGCCATCAGCACCTCGACGAGATTCGCTTTGACCTGCTCGCCGTCGGTGTGCGCCGCGGCGAAATGGCCTTCGAGCCGCACCAGGAGGTCCGCCCAGTAGGGCGAGGCGGCGCCGCTGTCGCGCGCCTCGCGGCACTCGCCGGCGAGCGCGGCGGCCGAGGCGGCGGTGCGCGCCACGAGCGGCGTCGAGCTCTCCACCAGGTCGAGCGTGCGGTGCGCGGCCTCGTCGGTGAGCCGCAGCACGTGGTCGAGCCGCGCGCGGGCGTCCGGGATGTCCTTGCCGGCGAGCCGCAGCAGCCGCGGGTCGAGCCGGAACTGATCGAGCGCGGCGCGCAGCCGCGCGTCGAGCTGACGCAGCGAGTCCCACAGGCCGCGCTCGCGCATGCCGGTGAGCTCATCGACCGCGGCGAGGAAGCGCTCCTCGTCGCCGGCCTCGAGGGCCAGGCTCAGGGCGAGGCAGACCTCGCCCCAGCGCTGCTGCAGCGTGGTAGGCACGGGAGCGGCACTCATGCCCCGGCGGCCGCGGGCGTCAGGATCTTCTCGAGCTTCTCGGCGAGCACCTGCGCGGTGAAGGGCTTGATGACGTAGCCGTTCACGCCGGCCTTCGCGGCCTCGACGATCTGGTCGCGCTTGGCCTCGGCCGTCAGCATCAGCACGGGGATCTTGGCGAGCTTGGGGTCCGAGCGCACCGCCTTGAGGAGGTCGAGTCCGGGCATCCCCGGCATGTTCCAGTCGGTGATCAGCACGTCGAACGGCTCGGCCTGCAGCATCGGCAGCGCCGTCTTGCCGTCGTCGGCCTCCTGCACGTTCGCGTAGCCGAGGTCATGCAGCAGGTTTTTCACGATGCGCCGCATGGTGGAGAAGTCGTCCACGACGAGGAACCGCAAGTCCTTTTTCATAGATCCTCACTAAAAGGCGGCGCCGCAGGTGTCGTCCGGGACTCTCTGTGACGCCGTTCAAACAAAACGCGCGGCCGCGATGTCGCGCAACTGAAGCATCGGCTCGCATAGGGGAATCTTGAGTTGCGCGCAGGCGCGTTTGTGACGGCGCACCGACGCTTCCGGCGCCGCCCGCGGCCGCTGCCGGGGCACGCGCCGTGCCCGCCCGGCAGGCCTTCACCGCGCGGGCGGCAGAGTCTTTCCGCGGCGCGGGCAGGGCGCACGCCGCGCAGCCCTCCTCGACACCCGGCGCGAATCCTTTAGTCCAAAGGCACGATCCACTTCACAGTTCTGCGACGGCGTTTTCCAGGAACATAACTTGCAGAGCAGGGAGAGCGAATCTTCGCGTGACGGAGCACGACCCCCATGTCTGAGCCGCGGGCCAAACCCATCGAGCGCTGGAGCCTGCCCCTGGTCGAGGGGCCGCTGGCGAGCAACGCCCGCGACGAGCGCGCCCGCGCCGCCGCCGACCGCCGCGCCGGACACGACGCGCAGCGCGGCTACGAGGCCGGGGTCGCCCGCGCCGGCATCGAGATGCAGGCGCAGATCGCCGAGCTCAACGCCCGTGTGCAGCGCCTGGACGGGATCCTCAGGCTCCTGTCCCAGCCGCTGCGCGCGCTCGACGACGAGGTCGAGAAGCAGCTGCTCGAGCTCGCCTTCGCGGTCGGCAAGCAGCTGGCGCGGCGCGAGCTCTCCGCCACCCCCACCCAGGTCGTGGCGATCCTGCGCGAATGCCTCGAGCAGCTGCCGGCGGCGGCCCGCGACGTGCGGGTGCACCTGCATCCTGAGGATGCGGCCATCGTGCGCGAGCGCCTCGCCGCGCCCTCCGCCGAGCGCGCCTGGTCGATCGTCGAGGATCCGACGCTGGCCCGCGGCGGCTGCCTGGTCAGGAGCGACACCTCGCAGATCGACGCCCGCTTCGAGAGCCGCGTGTACGCGGTGCTCGCGAGCGCGCTCGGCGAAGCGCGCGCACCGGAGCGCACCGGCACGCCGCCCGCCGCCCCCGGCGAGGCCGGGTGACTGTGACGGACTTCACACTCGAGCGCACGCGCGCCTGGCGCGCGCGCCTGCACCGCCTCACCCGCCGGGTCGAGCACACCCCGCCGCTCGCGGTCGAGGGCTCGCTGACCCGCATGGTGGGCCTCACGCTCGAAGCGGTCGGCTGCCAGGCCTCGATCGGCGATCACTGCGAGCTGATCGCGCGCGACGGCTCGCGCATCGAATCGGAGGTCGTCGGCTTCGCCGGCGATCGGCTCTTCCTCATGCCCACCGGCGACAGCCACGGGCTCGGACCCCAGGCGCGCGTCATTCCGCGCCCCGGCGCGGGCTTCGTGCCGGCCGGTCCCCAGCTCCTCGGCCGCATCATCGACGGCGCCGCGCAGCCGCTCGACGGCTTAGGCCCCCTCGACTGCGAGGCGCGCGTACGGCTCGCGGGCAAGCCCATCAATCCGCTCGCCCGCGCGCCGCTCAGCGAGCCGCTCGACGTCGGCATCCGCTCGATCAACTCGCTCCTCACCATCGGCCGTGGCCAGCGCATCGGGCTCTTCGCCGGCAGCGGCGTCGGCAAGAGCGTGCTGCTCGGCATGATGGCGCGCTACACCCGCGCCGACGTGATCGTGGTGGGGCTGATCGGCGAGCGCGGCCGCGAGGTGAAGGAATTCGTCGAGCGGATCCTGGGACCGAAGGACCGCACGCGCGCCGTGATCGTCGCCGCCCCGGCGGACGCGCCGCCGCTGATGCGCCTGCACGGCGCCTGGGTGGCGACCGCGGTGGCGGAGTATTTCCGCGACCAGGGCAAGAGCGTGCTCTTGCTCATGGACTCGCTCACGCGCTTCGCCCAGGCGCAGCGCGAGATCGGACTCGCGATCGGCGAGGCCCCCGCCACCAAGGGCTTTCCGCCCTCGGTGTTCGCGCGGCTGCCGGCCCTCGTCGAGCGCGCCGGCAACGGGCCCGCGGGCGGCGGCTCGATCACCGCCTTCTACACCGTGCTCACCGAGGGCGACGACCAGAGCGACCCGATCGCCGATGCCGCCCGTGCGATCCTCGACGGGCACATCGTGCTGTCGCGGCGCATCGCGGAGAACGGCCTGTATCCGGCGATCGACGTCGGCGCCTCGATCAGCCGCGCCATGCACGAGATCGCGAGCGCGCAGCACGTGCAGCTCGCGCAGCAGCTGCGCCGCGTGCTCTCGGTCTACGAGCAGCACCGCGACCTGATCAGCCTCGGCGCCTACGTGCGCGGCAGCGATCCGCGCGTCGACGCGGCGATCGCGCTGTGGCCGCAGATCCAGCACTTCCTGCAGCAGGACATGAAGAGCCGCGTCGATTTCGCCGCGAGTCTCGGCGCCCTCCGGGCGCTCATGGCCGAACCCGCGGGCGCAACGGATGCGCCCGCCGCAACGAAAGGATAATTCGTGCCCCGCATCCGACAGCTGAAGACGGCCCACGGGATCATGGCGAGCGACGAGCAGCGCAAGGCGCAGACGCTCGCGCACAGCGAGCGCGCGGTGCACGAGAGCGAGGCGAAGCTCGCCGAGCTCGGCGGCTACCGCGAGGCGTACCTGCGCGACTTCGCCAGCCGCGCCGGCGGCGGCATGAGCGCCGTGCGCGCCCGCGATTACCAGGCTTTCCTCGCGCGGCTCGACGAGGCGCTGCGCGAGCAGACCGAGGTCGTGAGCAAGGCGCGCGCGCAGCGCGCCGAGCTCCTCGCCCGCTGGCGCGGCGCGGCACGGCGCTCGGCGACCGTCGATCGCGCGCTGAAGCGCGGCCTGAGCGAGGAGCAGCGCCGCTTCGAGCGGCGCGAGCAGGTCGAGTCCGACGAGCGCGCCCAGGGCCGCTGGTCCTCCGGAGGCACCCGTCGTGGCGGTTAGCGGCATGTCGGCCGCGAGCGCGATCCTCCCGGCGGCGAGCCCCGCGGCGGCCCCGGGCGGATCGGAGGCCGTCCCGGCCCGCGCTCCCGTCCCGGCCCAGGGCGCGCCCGCCGATGGCGCGGCCGCGGGACACCCGCCATCCCCCGCGGACGCGGCGGGCCCGACGAACGCCGCGACCCCGGCGAACACCCCGACCACCCCGAACACGACCGCCGCGGCCGCCGGTAGCGCCGCCGCGGGCAGCGCGCCGCCCTCCTTCGGCCAGACCCTCGCGGCGTCCATGACGTCCTCGGCGTCCACCGCCCCCGCGCAGCGCCCGGGTACTCCCGCGGCCCGCGGTCCCAAGGCGAAGCCCGCCGATCCGAAGACCGCCCACGAGGCACCCGATGGCGGGGGCGCCGCGAGCGCCATGCAGCTTCTGATCGCGGGCAACGCGCCCCCGGCGGACGGCGGCGCGGAGGTGAACGCCGCGCAAACCTCCGCGCAGGGCGCGCCCGGAGCCTCCGGCCCCACCCCCGTGGCGGCAGCCGCTGCGGCCGCTCCGGGTGCGGCGCCTGCGGCTGCGGCAGCGCCACTCGCCACGCCATTCGCCGCGGCGCACGCCGCCGCGGACGATGCCGCGGAGGGAACCGACAGCGACAGCGATGCCCCGACGGACGCCCACCCGGCCGGCGCTCCGGCCGGCACCCCGGCGGGCGCGCTGCGCACCGCGCTTCCCGACGCCCTGGCGGCGGCCGCACGGGCCGCAGGCAACGGCACCTCCGGCTCCGCTTCAGGCGGGAGCGACGGCGCGCCCGGCGGCTCCGCCGATAGCGCCGGCGCCCTGCTCGCCATCAACGGCTCCGCGACCGCGGCAGCCACCACGCGATCCGCCGACGCCGGCACGGCGGCGGCCGCCAGTGCCGCGGCACAGAGTGCGGGCACCGTCACCGCGCAGCTGCACGGCGCGGTCGGCACCGGCGCCTGGGCGAACGAGCTCGGCGCACGGCTGCACTGGATGGCGGGAGCGGGTATCAGCTCGGCGTCGCTGCGCCTCACACCCGAGCAGCTCGGACCCGTGGAAGTGAAGATCTCGATGCACGAGAACGCCGCCAGCGTCTGGTTCAACGCCGCGCAGCCCGAGACCCGCACGGCGCTCGAGCAGGCGCTGCCGCGCCTCAGGGAGCTGTTCTCGGCGCAGGGCCTGAATCTCGCG
>DATKPR010000160.1:0-2415 GCA_035523985.1 Steroidobacteraceae bacterium
AGCGTGCGGCGATCTTGCCGCCCTCCAGGTGGATGCGGAACGCCTTGAAGGGTTTCATGACTTTCGCTCCGTGTCGCGGTCGAGCCAGGCGATGAGGCCCTGGGTGTTGAGCTCGAGATCGCCGGCGAGGGCGCTCTCGAGCGCCGCATCGTCGAGGGGACTGCCTTCGCGGCGCGCCAGTGCCAGCCACAGGGCCAGCATGTCGGCGCGGATCGCCGCGGCGCGCCCGGGGGCCGCCGCGTGCCGGCGCGCGATGGCCGCGAGCTCGGCGATCTGCGCCTTCAGCAGCTCCGCGAGCCGCGGCACGCCCGTGACGCGGCTGAAGTGCATGAGATACATCGACTCGGGCCGGTAGCCGAGCAGGCGGTCGATGGAGGCGAGGTGCTGCACGGGGTCGAACTGCGTCGGCACCGTCGAGGGCGTGATGAAGTTGCCGCGCGGCGTGTCGAGCGCGCGGTAGGAGATGCCGAAGGTGTCGCCGGTGAAGATGCTGGCGTGGGCCGCATCCACCACGCACAGGTGGTGCATGGCGTGGCCGGGCGTGTGGATGAGCTCGAGCGTGCGGCCGCCGAGCCGCAGGCGCGCGCCGTCGGCGGCCACCTCGAGCCGCTCCGCCGGGATCGGCAGCAGCTCGCCGTAGAGGCGCTCGAAGCGCTCCGCGCCGTAGACCTGCTTCGATCCGGCGATGAGCTTGCCGGGATCGAGCATGTGCGGCGCGCCGCGCGGATGCAGCACGGCGCGCGCGCCGGGGAGCGCGCGCATCAGCCGCCCGGCGCCGCCCGCGTGGTCGAGGTGCACGTGCGTCAGCAGCACGTAATCGACCGCGGCGGGGGTGAGCCCGAGCTCGCCGAGCGCCGCGATGAGGTAGGGCACCGAGTCGTTGGTGCCGACGTCGACGAAGGCGGCGCGTCCGGAATCGACGATCAGGTGCGCGGCGGCGTGCCCCGGATAGAGGTACTCGGCATCGACCGCGAAGATGCCGTGCGGGTGGCGGTGGATCGTCGGTGTGGCGCGGGGCTCGGTCACGTGTACACATCGTAACCCGTGCGCTAGCTTAGACACATGATCCGGCTGCCTGCCCTCCCCGGCCGCGCGCACGCGGCGTGTCCGGCGGCGTTCCTCGCGGCGCTGCTGGCGGGCGCGGCGCTCGCCCGGCCCGAGCCGCCGCCGCAGCCCGGCGCGCCGGCGGCGGCGCCGCCCGCCACGGCACCCGCCGCGCCGCTGCATCTGCTGCCGCGACGCACGCAGGGGAGTGTGCTCTACGACAACGTTCCGCCGGTCGATGCGGCGCTCGCCGCGCGCCTCGCCCCATACCTCGCGTCGCGCGAGGCGCGCCTCCTCGACTGGCTGCCCGATGGCTCGATCCTCATCGCGACGCGTTTCGCCGAGACCGCGCAGCTGCATCGCGTCGCAGCGCCCCTGCAGGCGCGCGAACAGCTCACCTTCGACGCCGAGCCCATCACGGTCGCGCGCGCCGCGCCGCTCGGCGGCGGACTCGCCTTCCTCGAGGATCGCGGGGGAGACGGCAAGGCCCAGGTCTACTACCGCGCTGCCGATGGCGCGGTGCGCGCGCTCACCCATGGAGACTTCGTCCACGGCAACCCGGTGTGGGCGCACGACGGCCGGCGGCTCGCCTTCTGCGGCAACGACCGCGATGGCGCGAGCAACGACATCTACGTGATGGACGCGACCTCGGGCGCGGCGCCGCAGCTCGTGGTGAGCGGCGCGCAGGCGCCGCTCGTGCCGCTCGACTGGTCGGCGGACGACGAGCGGCTGCTGGTGTTGCGCACGGCTGCCGCGGGCGAGGGGTCCCTCAGCATCGCCAACCTCGCGACCGGGGCACTGACCGCGCTCGACAGCGGCGGCCGCCCGGCCGCCGTCCGCGCGGCGCGCTTCGCCCCGGACGGGCGCGGGGTGTACGTGCTGTCGGACGCGGACGGCGAGTTCGCGCGGCTGCAACTCCTCGATCCGGTGAATCACCTCGCGAAGGCGGTGACGCCCGAGCTCGAGTGGGACGTCGAGGCGTTCGACGTCAGCGCCGACGGGCGCTACGTGGCCTACCTCGTGAACCAGGACGGCAAGAGCGTGCTGCGGCTCCTCGACGCGGTGACGGGCGCCGACGTCACGCCCGCCGGGCTTCCCGCCGGCATCGTCAGCGGCATCGCCTTCGACCGCGCCGGGCGGCGCCTCGGCTTCGAGGTCGAGTCGCCGCAGGCGCCGCGCGATGTCTGGTCCTTCGACCTCGCAGCGCAGCGCCTCGAGCGCTGGACCAAGAGCGAGCCCGGCCCCGTCGATCCGCGCGGCTTCCTCGCGCCCGAGCTCATCCGCTACCCCACCTGGGACCGCGTCGGCGGACATCAGCGGCTGCTGCCCGCGTACGTCTACCGGCCGCGCGCCGCGGCGCACTGCCCGGTG
>DATKPR010000161.1:0-10048 GCA_035523985.1 Steroidobacteraceae bacterium
GCGGAGCTCGCCGCCGGAGCATCCGCAGGGGCGGCGCTGCCGGCCTGGCTCGGGTCATCGCCACCCGCGGGCGGCGGCTCGCTCACGACATAGCCGTTATCCGCCGGGCTGTAGGTGTAGTACAGGTCGTTGTAGTAGTAATAGGGAACGCCGCCCCACCAGAAGGTCGCGTAGCCGAAGGGCAGCGCCGCCAGCCACCAGGAGTAGCCCGGGTAGTACCAGCAGCGCGGCCAGAACACGCCGTGCCAGTAGCCGCCACCCCAGGCGCGGCCCGCACCCCACGCACCATGTCCGTAGTACACGCCCCGGCCCCCGGCGAAGCCCGTGCCGTGCGCGTACACCGGCGCACTGACGTGACCCGCGGTATAGCCGGCGCCGTAGTGGGTCGCTGCATAGCCGTGCGCGCCGCCGTAGGCATAGCGTCCGCCGCCGTAGGCATAGCGACCGCCGCCTGCGGCATAGCCGCCGGCATAACCGCCGCGGCCTCCGTAGTAGTGCCCCGCGCCGAAGTGCGCGCCGCCGCCGCCGGCGAAGTGGCCGCCGCCGAAGTGGCCGCCGCCGCCACCGCCCCCACTAAAGTGAGCTCCGCCACCGCCACCACCCCCGCCTCCGTGGCCGCCGCCGCTGTGCTGCGCATAGCTCATCGCCGGCGCACCCGCCACGGCAATGCCGACCAGCAGGGTACCCAGGGCTCGCAAAACGCTCATTTTGTTCACAGCTGTTACCTCAGTTCGATCGCGGCTGCGACGCCGGCAGTCCGAGGTCCTTTCCTTGTCGAATTAGACTCCCGCTTGCCCGGGTCGTTCAAGCCGTCAGTGATTAAAACGCGACCCCCTCCCGCGGCGTTGACGGTTTGTCAGAACGCATCTGCGCGATGCGTTCCCCGGGGCCCCGGAACAGGGGTTTTCCGCAGTCGCCCTTCAGCGGCCGTTCAGAAAACGAGATTGACCGCCGCGACCGGCGTGACGCTCGAGCCGGTGTTACGTCCAGCAACAAAAATGCGCGCGCCGACGATGACGCCGACGGCGCCGGTGAAGTTGTACTCGATTGCCGGGGCCACCGCGAGGTATTCGCTCGAGCCGCTCTCGGTGTCGAAGAGCAGCGGCGGGCCCGTTGCCGCCGGCTCGCTGCCGGCGACACGGGTGCTCGAGTTGTGCACCCAGATGAGATCGCTCGCCAGCACCCAGTTGCGCGTCACGCTGTACTCGGCGGCCGCATCGGCGGTGAAGGAATCGCCGGGAGAGGCGTGGCCGCGAAATCCCACCGGGGTGGCGTAGACGCTCTGGTCCGCGACGTTCGCCGAGCTCGAGATCGCGTAGGTGAGATCGAGACGCACCCGCAGGATCCGCCCGTTCGGCATCCACAGGTAATCCTGCGAGTACCAGGAGAACGCGGTGGTGTAGACACCGGCACCGAAGCCGTCGGCCGTGTTCGTCAGGCGGTCGTAGCGGCCGGTGGGAAAGGTCTCGCCCACCACCACCGCGGTCGAGGGTACCCAGCTGCCCTCGTGAAAGCTGGTGAGCCCGAACTGCACCTGCGCCCCGAAATCGCCGATGCCGGGGGCCGAGCTGCCCGGCGCTCCCGCGGGTGAGTCGTAGGCGAAGCGCGGCAGGACGCCGACCGAGACGCGGTCGGTGAGCGCATAGATGAGATAGGTGAGCGAGCCGACCTCGTGACCGCCCGCGGCCGGCTCGTGATGGCCGCTCGCGTCGTACTGCCCTTTGTTGATCACGTCGTACACGTAAGGCTCGATGAGCGCGTGACCGGCGGGGAAGGAGGATGCATTGGGCGCGAGCAGCGGCCCGGTCCACCAGGCATCGGCGAGCGCCTCGCGCGGTATCGCCGGCGCCGCATCGTCGGCGCGCGCGGCACCCGCGAGCGCGAGCAGCGCCGCGCACAGCGAGACCCGTGTTGTGAAGTGCGTCACACGGTGCCTGTGGTTAACTTTCCGTAACAAAGGTCAGCGCCCCCCGGGCTGCGACGTTGTTAACGCCAGGAAGCCGGGGCTTCCGGCTGAATAGCGAACACTCAACCTACCGCTCGGGAGGAAATGTCCATGAACAAGTCGACCCGTACCGTCCTGATGGCTTCGATCGTCGCCGTGACCCTCGGCGCGCTGGCCGCGCCTGCCATGGCCGATGAGACCAAGTGGCAGAAGGATCACCCGCGCCGCACGCAGGTGAACAGCCGGCTGAAGAACCAGAACCAGCGCATCAAGCAGGAGCGCAAGGAAGGCGAGATCACCAAGGGGCAGGCTCAGCAGCTGCACAGCGAGGACCATGCGCTGCGTCAGGAAGAGCGCACCATGGCGAGCACCAACGGCGGCCACATCACCAAGGCCGAGCAGAAGTCGCTCAACCAGCAGGAAAACCAGGTCAGCAAGCAGATCGGCAAGTAAGGCCGGGGCCGGGGTGTCATCGGGGCGAGCGTAGGGACTACGCTGCGCCCCGGCGACCCGATTCTTGCGGCACGGCTCATGCCCGCAGCGAGAAGGGCGTGAAGTCGGTGTCGCGATCGTAGTAATCCTCCTGCTCCGCGCGCTTGAGGAACGCGACGATCCGGTACGTCAGGGGCGTCGCGATCACTTCCCACAGCGACTTCAGCACATACTGGTCGGTGGCCACGGTCACCAGATCGCTCATCTTCCAGAGCCCCGCGAACGCGATGCTGTAGAAGAGCGCGGTGTCGACCAGCTCGCCGCATACGGTCGAGCCGATGAGACGGGTCCAGAGCCACCGGCCATTGGTCCAGATCTTCATCTTCGCCAGCACGTAGCTGTTGACGAACGAGCCGCACCAGAAGGCGGTGATCGAGGCGCCGATGATGCGCGGCGTGTTGCCGAACATCTGCTCGACGGCTCCCTGACGGCTCGCCCAGAAGTCCGCCGGCGGCAGATGCACGATCACCGCCGACATGAGCGCCGCGAAGGCGAGCGCGGCGAACCCGCTCCACACCACGCGCCGGTCGCGCGCGTAGCCGTAGACCTCGGTGAGGATGTCGCCGAAGAGATAGGAGATCGGAAAGAACAGCACGCCCGCCATGTAGGTGCGCGGGCCGAGCCATGGCAGGGTCACGACCGACACCTTGGCGGCACCGATCAGGTTCGCGCACAGCAGCACGCACACGTACGCGCCGAGGATCAGGTCGTAGTAGCGATAGGTCTTCATGTGCCCGGCAGCACGGTACCGGCGAGCTCTCCGAAGCCGATGCGCCTGAATCCCGGCCGCTCGCACCAGGCACGGAAGGTCACGCGGTCGCCGTCCTCGAGGAAGGTGCGCTGCTCGCCATTCTCGAGCGCGATCGGTCGCTTGCCGCCGGCTGAGAGCTCCAGCAGCGATCCGGCCTGCTGCGGCCCGGGTCCCGACTGGGTGCCGCTGCCGAAGAGATCGCCGGGCTCGAGGTTGCAGCCGTTCACGGTGTGGTGCGTCACCATCTGCGCCACCGTCCACCACGAGTCCTTGAAGTTGGCGTGCGACAGGCGCTGCGGCGCGAGCCCCGCGGCGCGCATGCGCGCGGTCTCGAGCCACACTTCCAGCTCGACGTCGAAAGCGCCCGCGGCGCGCTGCGCGGCGCCGTCGAGGTAGGCGAGCGGCGGCGGCTCGCCCGCGGGGCGCGTCCACGCGGCGCGAAACGGCGCGAGCGCCGCGAGCGTCACCACCCAGGGCGACACCGAGGTGGCGAAGTTCTTGGCGAGAAAGGGACCGAGCGGCTGGTATTCCCAGGACTGCAGGTCGCGCGCCGACCAGTCATTGAGGAGGCACAGCCCGAAGACGTGGCTCTCCGCCTCGGCGAGCGGCACGCGCGCCCCGAGCGCGTTGCCGCGGCCGATGAAGATCCCCACCTCGAGCTCGTAGTCGAGACGGCGCGTGAGGGCCAGCTCCGGCACGGTCGCACCCGCCGGCAGCAGCTGACCGCGCGGACGCACGAAGTCGTAACCCGAGACGCGCAGCGAGGAGGCGCGGCCGTGGTAGGCGATCGGCACCCACTTGTAGTTCGGCAGCAGCGGGTTGTCCGGCCTGAACAGGCGGCCGACCGCCGTGGCGTGATGGATCGAGGCGTAGAAGTCGGTGTAGTCGCCGACCTCGGCGGCCAGGCGGTATTCGGCGGCGGTCTGCGGCACCAGCAGCCCGCGCAGACGCGCCGCGTGCGGGCTCCCGGTGCGCAGCGCCTGGGACAGCGCTGCGCGCAAGGCGGCGCAGGCATCGGGTCCGGCGCCCATGAGTGCGTTGAGGGTGGGTTGCGCGCCGGCCGCGAGTGCCGCGGCCGCGGCCCCCTCGAAGACCCCGGCGGCGGCGAGCGCCGCCAGGTCGAGAATCTCATCGCCGATCGCTACGCCGCCGCGGAACGCCTCGCGGCTCCCGGCGCGGCGGAAGGCGGCGAACGGCAGGTTCTGCACCGGGAAATCGCCGCCGTCGCGATTGGCGGAAGCCACCCAGCTCGAGAGCGCCGGATCGTGAGTCGCGTCGACGGCCGCCATGCCCGCCCGTGTGCCAGCCGCCTCAGGCACGGCGCCGCCCGCCGGTCGCGGGGCGCCCGCCCGCGCGCCGCTCCCCGGGCGTGAAGCTCTTGGGCAGGTCCTGCCACACGTCCTGGTAGTCGCGCTGCAGCTGCGGCGCGGCGAGCGCGAAGCGCGTCGGCCGGATCAGGGCGCGCGTCTCGAACATGAACGCCATGGTGTCGGTCACGTGCACCGGACGCGAGGTGTCCGCGCGCGTCGCCTTGGCGAAGGTGGCCGCATCCGGCCCGTGGCCGCTCATCGCGTTGTGCAGCGAGGCGCCGCCCGGGACGAAGCCCTCGGCCTTGGCATCGTAGACGCCGGTGATGAGGCCCATGAACTCGCTCGCCACGTTGCGGTGGAACCAGGGGGGACGGAAGGTGTCCTGCATCACCAGCCAGCGCGGCGGAAAGATCACGAAATCGATGGCATCGACGCCGGGGGTGTCGCTCGGAGACTGCAGCACCAGGAAGATCGAGGGATCCGGATGGTCGTAGCTCACCGAGCCGATGGTGTTGAAGCGGCGCAGGTCGTACTTGTAGGGAGCGTGGTTGCCGTGCCAGGCGACGACGTCGAGCGGGGAGTGGCCGATCGGCGCCGACCACAGCTGCCCGGCGAACTTCTCGATGAGCTCGAAGTCCCCCTCGCGGTCCTCGTACCAGGCGAGCGGTGTCTCGAAGTCGCGCGGGTTGGCGAGGCCGTTGGAGCCGATGGGGCCCAGGTCCGGCAGCCGCAGCGGCGCGCCGTAGTTCTCGCAGACATAGCCGCGGGCGGCGCTCTCCATGAGCTCGACCCGGAAGCGCAGCCCGCGCGGAATCACCACGATCTCCTGCGGCCCGGCCTCGATCACCCCGAGCTCGGTCGCGAAGCGCAGCGCGCCGAGCTGCGGCACGATGAGCAGCTCGCCGTCCGCGTCGCAGAAGAAGCGCTTCTCCATGGAGCGATTGGCGACGTACCAGTGGATCGCGCAGCCGCTTCCCTGGTCCGGGGCGCCGGTGCCGGCCGCGGTCACGAGCCCCGCGACGAAGTCGGTCGCCGCCCGCGGCAGCGGCAGCGGATCCCAGCGCAGCTGATTGGGCGAGGGCGCGACTGCATCGAAGCGGCTGACGAGCCGCCCGGCCGCGCGCGGCACGAAGCGCCCGTGCACCGCCGCGGGACGAATGCGGTAGAGCCAGCTGCGCCGGTTGGCGTGGCGCGGCGCGGTGAAGGCGCTGCCCGAGTACTGCTCGGCGTAGAGGCCGTAGGGGCAGCGCTGCGGAGAATTGCGCCCCACGGGCAGCGCGCCCGCGAGCGCCTCGGTGGCGAAGTGATTGCCGAAGCCCGTTTGGTAGCGCAGCGGCGCCGCCGCCCCCGCCGCCCCCGCGCCGCCTGCCCTGCTCTTTGCCGCCATCGCCCCCCCGTTGCCCGGGCGCACACGCCGCGCGCCCCGGCCGCTATTCTGCACCGGGCCGCCGCCGAGCGGTTAGGCGCCCCACCCTGCTAACATGAAATGCATGGTGAGATTCCCGGCATGGATCCTCCTGGCCGCGCTCGCGTACACGGCCACCGTGTCGGCGCAGCCCGGCATTGCGGGCACGCCGGCGGCGCCGGCCGTCGAGCCGCCCATGACCGCGGTCGCGCACTCGGCGGGGCTCAGTGTCGAGGGTGGCGTCGCGGGCGGTGTGCTGACGCTGCGCGTGCGCCGCACGAGCGATCCGCAGCCGCTCAAGGTGACCGACCTCGCGGTGCGGCTCGACGGCCGCACGCTCCCCGTGATGGCACGCACCGATGGCAGTTACGCGGCACCGCTCAAGGACGTGCCGCCGCACGCGCCGGGCAAGCTCGAGATCATCGTCGCCCACGACGGTACGCTGGAGGCCCTCGACGGTCAGCTGCCTGCCGGCCCGCCGGCTGCCGGCGCCGGCAGCGGCGGCGGCGGCGGCGGCACGCTCGGCGCGCTGATCCACAAGCAGATGTCGTGGTGGATCCTCAACGTCGTCATCGTGCTGATCGGCGTCATCGCCGTCTCGCGCCGCATGTCCTGAAGACCCGCGGCGCACCCGCCGCTACGGCTGCGTGAGCTGCGTCACGTAGCGGTAGAAGAAGCGGTTCCACTTCACGAACTCCGCGATCGCGACCCGCTCGTCGCGCCCGTGGGCACGCACGTCGTCGCGTTCCACCGCCACGCCGCCGAAGGTGTAGGTCGGCAGTCCCGCCGCGTTCGTGTACTTGGCATCCGTTGCGCCCGGGTCGAGGAACGGAATGACCCTGGCATGGGGCCAGGCGCCGGCCGCGAGACTGGTGAGCGCACGCATGACGTCCTGGCGCAGCGGCGCCGGCGGCACCGCCTGCTCGTCGGTCCCACGGTCGTACACCGTACCGTCGTCGGCGATGTAGCGCACGGTGATCTGCGGGTCGTCGATCACCTTCACCAGCAGCTGCCGGATGTCCTCCTTGGAATGTCCGGGGAAGATGCGGCAGTTGATCACCGCCTCGGCGCGCTGCGGCAGGGCGTTGTTGGCATGGCCGCCCGCGAGGCGCGTCGCGACGCAGGTGGTGCGCGTCACCGACACGTTGTCCGGATCGCGCGACAGGCGCGCGACCGCCTGCGCGTCGGGCGGGTCCCTGAGGATGGCGCGCATGTCGGCGGCCTCCTGGCCCTGCGCGACGCCGTCGGCCATCTGCTCGAAGTAGGCGCGATTGACGGCGTTCAGCTCGAAGGGGAACTGGAAGTGCCCGAGGCGCGTGAGCGCGTGCGCGAGCTCGTAGATGGCGTTATCGGGGCGCGGCACCGAGCTGTGGCCGCCCCGGTTGGTTACGGACAGCTGATAGTCGGCGTACAGCTTCTCGGTGGCGATGAGGCGCGCGACCCGCGGCACGCCGTGCACCGCCATCACCGACCAGTCGTCCTGGTTCAGCACGAACTCGGCGTCGATGAGCGCGCGGTGATTCCTCAGCAGCCAGGTGACGCCGTTGCAGCAGCCGCCCTCCTCGTCCGCGGTGAACGCGGCGATGAGGTCGCGGCTGCCGTGATAGCCCTCCTTCTTCAGGCGGATGAGGGCGGTGGCCATGACCGCATCGCCATCCTTCATGTCGATGGTGCCGCGGCCGTAGTAGAAGCCGTCCTTCTCGATCAGCTTGTAGGGATCGCTGCTCCAGTCCTCGCGCCGCGCCTCGACCACGTCGAGATGCCCGATGAGGAGCAGCGGCTTCTTCGCCCCGCTGCCGTGCAGCCGCACGACGAGATTCTTCTTGCGCTCGTTCGGCCCCAGGAGCTGCACATCGGCCGGCGGGAAGCCGGCCTCGATGAAGCGCTTCTCGAGCGCGGCGGCGGCGGTGGTGACGTTGCCGGTGGAGTCGCTGGTATCGATCTCGATCAGCTGTTTGAAGATGTCATGGGCGAGGCCGTCATAGGCCGCGTCGCCCGCGGCGGCGGCGGCCTGCGCCACGTCCCATGGCGACGACGCGGCGAGCGCCGCACAGAGGAGAGCGATACGCATGAGGACCCCGTTCAGAAAGCGGATTCCAGGACCAGGAGGCGCACCGACCCCGGCACGATGGCGCCGCGGGGATGCGGTTGCGCGGCGCTCGCCGGCGGCGGCGGCGAGAAGTCCGCGGTGACCGAGTACACGCGGTGCCGGGCGAGATCGAGCGCCATGGTGCGCGCGCCGCGCTGCGTCGGCGCCGACTGCACCACCGCCGGGCGTCCGGAGCGCGCGACCTGCACGACCGTGAGCACGCCCTCGCCGCAGGAAGCGAAGGCGAGCCCGGTGCCGGGATCGAAGGCCGCGGCATCCGGCCCGCCGCCGATCGCGGCGCTGCCGAGCAGCTTGCCCGAGGAGGCATCGACCACCGGCATCACCTTGTTGGCGCACACCGGGAACAGGTGCCCGCGTACGGCATCGAGCGCGAGGCCCGAGGGCTCCTCGCAGCCCGCGAGCGGCCACACGGAGGAGACGCTGAGCTTGCGCGGGTCGAGCACCGCGAGGGCGTTCCGGTCCTCGAGGTTCACGTACACGTGGCCCTTGCCGTCGGTGGCGGCGAATTCGGGCTTGGCATCGAGCGGAATGGTGCCGAGTATCCCGTCGGTGCGCGCGTCGATGGCGGTGGCGTTGCGCCCGCGGCCGTTGAAGGTGAACACGCGCTGCGTCGCCGGATCGTACAGGATCGCATCCGGGTTCTCGCCCGTGACCTTGATCTCCTTGAGGCGCGCGAGCGTCCTCAAGTCGAACACCACCACCGTGCCGGCGCGTCCGGCGCTCACGTAGCCGCGGCCGAGCTCGGGCGCGAGCGCGATGCCGTGCACTCCGGCCGTGTCGGGGATCTCGCCGACGACGGCGAGCTTGTCGGTGTCGACGACCAGCACGCGCGTGCCGTGCGAGACGAACAGCCGGTTGCCGCCCTGCTCGTAGAGCAGATAATCCCAACCCTCGTCCCCGGGGAGCGGCAGCTGGTGCGTGATGTGATAGTGCGGCATGACCGCCGCCTGTGCGGCCGCGAGCGGCGCGAGTGACAGCAGCAGCTGAGGAAGAATGCGCTTCATGGCGGGTCGCTCCTTGGGGATCGCAGGGCCGCGCGCGCGGCTGCCGGCCGCGGGGCGCGTCCCGTCAGTGGATGAGCCGCGCGCACAGGTCGAGCAGCGGGCCGGGCAGCAGTCCCAGCACCAGCACGGCGAGCGCGTTGAGGCCGAGCGCGAGGCGCACGCCGGCGGACTTCGCCGTCGGCGGCAGCCGCTCGGCCGGCTGATCGAAGTACATGAGCTTGATCACGCGCAGGTAGTAGTAGGCGCCGACCACCGACATCGCCGCGGCGATCACCACCAGCCACAGGTGACCGCTCTCCCACAGGACCTGGAAGATCCGCAGTTTCGCCCAGAAGCCGACGAAAGGCGGAACGCCTGCGGTCGAGAACATGAGGATCATCATGGCGAGCGCGAGCATGGGATCGCGCTGGTAGAGGCCCTTGTAGTCCTCGAGGCGGTCGGCCTCGAAGCCCTTGGAGGCCGCGAGCAGGATCACGCCGAAGGAGCCGAGCGCGACCAGCACGTACACCAGCGTGTAGTAGAGCGCGGCGCTGTAGCCCTCCGGCGTGCCGGCGACGAAGCCGAGCACGATGAAACCCACGTTGGCGATGGTGGAGTACGCCAGCATGCGCTTGAGATTGGTCTGCACGATGGCGACCACGTTGCCGACCACGAGGGTGAGCACCGCCAGCACGGCCAGCATCCGCGACCACTCGCCGACCTCACCGGACAGTCCGTAAGCCAGCAGCCGCAGCGCCAGCGCGAAGTAGGCGATCTTGGGCGCGGTGCCGATGAACAGCGTCACGCTGGTCGGCGCGCCCTCGTACACGTCCGGCAGCCACATGTGGAAGGGCACGGCGCCGAGCTTGAAGGCCACGGCGACTACCACGAAGGTGAGACCGAGGATGACTCCGGGGCTGGCGGGCCCGTGCAGCCGCGCGGCGATCTCCGGGAGGCTGAGCGTGCCGGCGAGGCCGTAGATCAGCGACATGCCGTAGAGCAGCGCCCCCGAGGCGATCGCGCCCAGCACGAAGTATTTCATGGCCGACTCG
>DATKPR010000162.1:0-8781 GCA_035523985.1 Steroidobacteraceae bacterium
CCGCGCCCGGCGGCCTCGGCCGCCTGCAGCAGCCCGGGGGGCGGGGCAGACTCATCCAGGTAGATGTCCGCGTAGCACTCGTCGCTGGCGATGATGAAGTCGTGCCGCTCGGCGAGCTCGAGCGCCTGCGCGAAGAACTCCAGCGGCAGCACCGTGCCGGTGGGGTTGCCGGGACTGCACAGGAACAGCACCTGGCAGCGCTGCCACACCCGGGCCGGGACCGCGGCAAGGTCCGGCAGGTAGCCGTGCTCGGGCAGCGTGTCGAGGAAGTACGGCTCGGCGCCTGCCAGCAGCGCCGCGCCCTCGTAGATCTGGTAGAAGGGGTTGGGCATCGCCACCAGCGGCGTGCGCTGCGGGTCGACCACGGCCTGCACGAACGCGAACAGCGCCTCGCGTGTGCCGTTCACCGGCAGCACCATGCGCTCCGGGTCGAGATTCCCGTCCCGCAGCCGGTAGCGCTGCGTGAGCCACGCCGCGCACGCCGCGCGCAGCGGCGCGATGCCCGCGGTGGTCGGGTAGCTTCCCAGTTCGCCCAGCGCGGCGCGCAGGGTCTCCAGCACGAACTGCGGCGGGGCGTGCTGCGGCTCGCCGATCGACATGGCGATGTGCGGCAGCTGCGCCGGCGGGGTGATGCCGGCCTTCAGATGCGCCAGCCGCTCGAAGGGGTAGGCGTGCAGCTTCGCGAGCTGCGGGTTCATGCCGGCACGCGGCCGCCCGGCGGTGCCTTGAGCGCCGCCTGGCGCTCATCCAGTGCCTGGATCATGCGCTCCTTGAGCCGCTCGGCCGCCGCGGCGGCGAGCGGCCGGTTGTCGAAGTCGGTGACGTAGAAGACGTCCTCGGCGCGCTCGCCCACGGTCATGATCTTGGCCGCGTGCAGCTCCACCTGCTCGGCCATCAGCACCTTGCCGACCTCGCACAGCAGCCCCGGCCGGTCCCCCGCGGTGAGCTCGAGCACCGAGCGGCGGTTGGGCTCGTCCACTGCCACGCCGATCTGCGTCGGGGTGTTGAACATGCGCGCCTGGCGTGGCGCGCGCCGGGAGACCGCGAACGGGGCATCCGCCGGCCCCTGCAGCGAGCGCCACAGCGCGCGCTCGATCTCCTGCTGCCGGTCGCTGTCGGTGATCGGTGCGCCGTCGTCCTCGAGCAGGTGGTACAGGTCGAGGCTGAAGCCATCGCCGGTGGGGGTGATGCGCGCATCGACGATGTTGAGCCCCAGCTGGTCGAGCGCGGCGGTGGTGCGCGCGAAGCCGTGGCGGCGCTGGCGTGCGTAGATCAGCGCCGCGGTGGTGCCGCGCACGCTGCGCGGCTGCAGCGCCACCAGCGGCTCGTCGGAGCCGGCCGGCCGCTCGGCGAGCAGCCGCGTGTGCCAGGCGATCTCCTCGGGGGAGTGCTGCAGGAAGTACCCGGGCGTGAAGCGCGTCCAGGCCGCGAGGATCGCCGCCTCGGCGGTGCCGTGCTCGAGCAGCATGCGGCGGGCGGCATCCTGGGTCTCGCGCACCAGGTGCTCGGCGTCGATCGGGCTCTCCAGCCCGCGGCGCAGGGCGCGCTTGACGCGCTGGTAGAAGTCGCGGAACAGCGAGGCCTTCCACGAGTTCCACAGCTTGGGGTTGGTGCCGCGCACGTCGGCGCAGGTGAGCACGTAGAGGTAGTCGAGGTGGCTCTCGTCGCCCACCTTGCGGGCGAAGGCGTTGATCACCTGGGGATCGCCGATGTCCTGCTTCTGCGAGGTGATCGAGAGCTCGAGGTGGTTGCGCACCAGCCACGCGACCAGGCGCGCATCGTAGGGCGACAGCCCCTGCTCGAGGCAGAAGGCCTCAGCATCGACCGCGCCCAGGGTCGAGTGGTCGCCGCCGCGCCCCTTGGCGATGTCGTGGAACAGTGCCGCGAGGTAGGCGATCTCGCTCTTGGGCAGCTGCTGCATGACGCGCGAGGCGTCCGGCAGCTCGTGGTCGTAGCGCGGGATCATGAAGCGGCGCAGGTTGCTCACCACGAACAGCGTGTGCGCATCGACGGTGTAGGCGTGGAACAGGTCGTACTGCATGCGTCCCACCACGCGCCCGAACGCCGGGATGTAGCGGCCGAGCACGCCGTAGGTGTTCATGCGCCGCAGCTCGTGGGTCACCCCGACCGGGGCCCGCAGGATCTCCAGGAACAGGCGGTGGTTGCGCGGGTTCTGGCGGAACTCCTCGTCGATGAGCCACAGGTTGCGGGCCACCGCGCGCATGGTGGCGGCCCGCACCCCCTGGATGTCCGGGTTCTGCTGCAGGATCACGAACATCTCCAGCAGCGCCGACGGGTTGCGGGCGAACACCTCCTCGCTGACCGCCTCGAGCGAGCCGGCGCGCACCTGGAAGCGTGCGTTGAGCGGGCGCGGCGGCTCGCTCTCGGTGAGGATGGCCTCGCGGAACAGCTCCAGCAGCAGCTCGTTGAGCAGGCTCACGTCCATGACCGTGCGGTAGTAGCGCTGCATGAACTGCTCGACCGCGAGGGTGTAGGAGGCGTCCTCGTAGCCGAACATCTTCGCCAGCCGCAGCTGGTGGTCGAACAGCAGGCGGTCCTCGCGCCGCCCGTTCACCAGGTGCAGTGCGAAGCGCACCCGCCACAGGAATGCCTGCGCGAGCTTCAGGCGCCGCAGCTCGGCCTCCGAGAGGAAGCCGCGGGTCGCGAGGTCATCGGGGGTGTCGACGCCGAAGTGGCGCTTGGCCACCCAGGCGATGGTCTGTATGTCGCGCAGGCCGCCGGGGCCGGTCTTGACGTTGGGCTCGAGGTTGTAGGCGGTGTCGTTGGCCTTGAGATGACGCTCGGTCTGCTCGTGGACCTTGGCCTCGAAGAACTGCTTCACCGGCCAGATGCGCTCGGGGCTGAGCGCCGTGCGCATGGCGGCCAGCAGCGCCGCGCTCCCGGCGAGCAGCCGCGACTCGAGCAGCGTCGTCATGACGCTGACGTTGCCGACCGACTCCTCGGCGCACTGCGCCACGGTGCGCACGCTGTGGCCGACCTCGAGTCCTATGTCCCACAGGAAGGTCACCAGGCGCTCCACCGCGGCGCTGCCCGCGGCGTCGGGGGCGCCGGGCACCAGCAGCAGGATGTCGATGTCGGAGGCGGGGTGCAGCTCGCCGCGCCCGTAGCCGCCGACGGCGACCAGCGCCCAGTCGGCGTGCGCGGCGCAGTGGCGTGCCCAGGCCGCGCGCAGTGCCGCATCGATCAGCGCGGCGCGTGCGTGGACGAGGTCCTCGACCGGTTCCTCGGCGAAGAAGCGCTCCTTGAGTTCCTCGTGGGCCTGGCGCAGGAGCTCGCGCCAGGCGGCCGGCTCGCTCAGCGAGGCGAACTGCTCGGGCGCCCGGGCCAGCAGCGGCCAGTTCACCGTGGCACGGGTCTGCGGCCTTGGATCCTCACCGCCACCCATGCCGTTGCGGCCTCCGGGAACCGGGCTCAGTTCGGGCGCCCGCTGGCGCCCAGGGTAAGAACGTCGACCCCGTCGTCGGTGACCAGCACGGTGTGCTCCCACTGCGCCGAGAGCGAGTGGTCCTTGGTGATGACGGTCCAGCCGTCCGGCAGCAGGCGCACGTGGCGCTTGCCGGCGTTCACCATCGGCTCGATCGTGAAGGTCATGCCGGCCTTGAGCTCCAGCCCCGTGCCCGGCTCGCCGTAGTGCAGCACCTGCGGGTCCTCGTGGTAGATGCGCCCGATGCCGTGACCGCAGTACTCGCGCACCACCGAGTACTCGTTCTGCTCGACGAAGCTCTGGATGGCATGGCCGATGTCGCCCAGGTGCGCCCCGGGACGCACCACCGAGATGCCGCGCCACATGGCGTTGAAGCAGGTGTCCGCCAGGCGCTGGGCATGGGCCGCCGGCTTGCCGACGAAGTACATGCGGCTGGTGTCACCGTGGAAACCCTCGCGGATGACGGTCACGTCGATGTTCACGATGTCCCCGGCCTTCAGGCGCTTGTCATTGGGGATGCCGTGGCAGACCACGTGGTTCACGGAGGTGCAGATGGTCTTGGGGAAGCCCCGGTAGTTGAGGTTGGCGGGCACCGAGCGCTGCACGTTCACGATGTAGTCGTGGCACAGCCGGTCCAGCTCCTCGGTGGTCACCCCGGGGACCACGTGCTCCCCGATCATGTCCAGCACCTCGGCCGCCAGGCGCCCGGCGGTGCGCATCTTTTCCTGCTCTTCGGGGGTCTTGATCGTCACGTGCATAAGTCTATGAAAATGGGGGCGGAGGGGCTTCCTGCCAAGGGGCCGGGAGGCCTTGCCTAAGACGTTGTTCCGACGGGGTCTTCATGGTATAAAGCGCGGCCTTTTTTGGCAACGAAACCCACACGCGCATCACGATCCCGCTGGCTGGGTGTCCCTAGGTTCGCCGCTGAAGCTCTGGCTTCCCCGGCCCCCCGGGGATGGTCACGGGGATGCGCGGAGGCTTAACCCGTATAGGAGTTTTTCATGGCCGGCGTGTCCATGCGACAGATGCTGGAAGCGGGAGTCCATTTCGGACACCAGACCCGCTTCTGGAACCCGAAGATGGCCCCCTTCATCTTCGGCGAGCGAAATAAGATCCACATCATCAATCTCGAGAAGACGCAGCCGATGTACGCGGAGGCTGCGGGCTTCATCAAGGGCGTGATCGCCGACGGCGGCACGGTGCTGTTCGTCGGCACCAAGCGCTCGGCCCGCGAGGCCATCCAGAAGGAGGCCGAGCGCGCGAGCCAGCCCTTCGTGAACCAGCGCTGGCTCGGCGGCATGCTCACGAACTTCAAGACCATCCGCCAGTCGATCAAGCGGCTCGGGGAGATCACCGAGCTCGCCGCCTCCGGCGCGCTCGAGAAGCGCGGCAAGAAAGAGGCGACGCAGCTGCGCCGCGAGATGGACAAGCTCGAGAGGAGCCTCGGCGGGATCAAGAACATGGAGTCGCTCCCGGACGCACTGTTCGTGGTCGACGTCGGTCACGAGAACATCGCGATCCACGAGGCGAAGAAGCTCGGCATTCCGGTGGTGGCGATCGTCGACACCAACTGCTCGCCCGACGGCATCGATTACGTGATCCCCGGCAACGACGACGCCATGCGCGCGATCCAGCTCTACACCAGCGGCATCGCCGATGCGGTGCTCGAGGGCAAGGAGTCCGTGCCGCAGGTGGCCGTGGGCGAGGACGAGTTCGTCGAGCTCGACGAGGCCGGCAATCCGCGGCGCAAGTCCCCGCGCGGCGCGGGCCGCAGGCCCGCCCCGGCGGTGCGCCGCAAGGCCCCGGCGCGGCGCCGCCCGGTGGTCGCGCCGACGCCGGCCGCGGCCGGTGCCGAGCCGGTCGCCGCGGATCTGGAGGCGGAGGGCGACGATGCCGAGACCGCCGAGGTCGAGGTGGTCGCGGCGGGCGCCGCCAATGCCGCGCGCCGCGGTCCGGCTCCGGCACGCCGCAAGGGCCGCGCCGATGGCGCCAGTGAATAAGGCCACGGAGGCCCCATGAACATCACGGCCGATACGGTCAAGCAGCTCCGCGAGCGCACCGGCGCGGGCATGATGGAATGCAAGAAGGCGCTGGTCGAGACCAAGGGCGATCTCGACGCCGCCGCCGAGCTCATGCGCAAACAGGGCCTCGCCAAGGCCGACAAGAAGGCCGCGCGGGTCGCGGCCGAAGGCGTGGTGGTGATCGCCAAGGCCGGGGATGCGCGCAGCGCCGCCATGGTCGAGGTGAACTGCGAGACGGATTTCGTGGCGCGCGGGCCGGAGTTCCGCGCCTTCGCCGACGGCGTCGCCCAGGCGGCACTCGCCGCGCGCCCGGCGGACCTCGCCGCTCTCGGGGCGGTCTCGCTCGCCTCCGGTGAGAGCATCGAGCAGCGCCGTCGCGAGCTCATCGCCAAGATCGGCGAGAACATCAGCGTGCGGCGCTTCGCCGTGCTCGCCTCTGCGGACCAGCTCGGCGCCTACGCTCACGGCACGCGCATCGGGGCCCTGGTTGCGGTCCGGGGCGGTGAGCCGAGCCTCGCCTACGATCTGGCCATGCACGTCGCGGCGAGCAGCCCGAAGTACCTGAGCGCACAGCAGGTGCCCGCGGACGTCGTGGCCAAGGAGCGCGAGATCCTCACCGAGCAGGCGCGCGGCGAGGGCAAGCCGCCGGAGATCGTCGCCAAGATGGTCGAGGGCCGCCTGCGCAAGTCGCTGAGCGAGATCACCCTCTACGGCCAGGCCTTCGTCAAGGACCCGGACGTGAGCATCGAGAAGCTGGTGAAAGGCGCCAAGGCCGAGGTGCTCGCCTTCGAACGCTTCGAGGTCGGCGCCGGTATCGAAAAAAAGGCCGATGACTTCGGCGCCGAGGTGGCACGCCTGGCGACCGGGAGCTGAGGGCGCGTGCCGTTGCCACAGGATGAACCCCGCCGCGCGCGGGGTTTTTTCCATCGGCGGAGGTGAAACGATGACGCAAGCGAAAGCCCGCTGGTCGCGGATCCTGGTGAAGCTCTCGGGCGAGGCGCTGCTCGGCTCGGGCGACTACGGCATCGATCCGGCGGTGCTCAAGCGCATCGCCGGCGAGCTGCAGGACATCGTGCAGATGAACGTGCAGACGGCGGTGGTGCTCGGCGGCGGCAACCTGTTCCGCGGTGCGGGACTGGCGCGCGCCGGCATGGACCGCGTGGCCGCCGACCACATGGGCATGCTCGCCACGGTCATGAACTCGCTCGCCCTGCAGGACGCCCTCGAGAGCTTAGGTTTGCACGCGCGCGTCATGTCCGCGATCCGCATCAACGAGGTGTGCGAGGACTACATCCGCCGCCGCGCGGTGCGCCATCTCGAGAAGGGACGCATCGCGATCTTCGCCGCCGGTACCGGCAACCCGTTCTTCACCACCGATACGGCCGCGGCGCTGCGCGCCATCGAGATCAACGCCGACGTGCTGCTGAAAGCCACCAAGGTGAACGGCGTGTATTCCGACGACCCGGTGAAGAACCCCGCCGCGGTGCGCTATCCGCGCCTCACCTACGACCAGGTGCTGACCGACAAGCTCAACGTGATGGATGCCACGGCCATCGTCATGTGCCGCGACAACCGCTTGCCTTTGCGGGTGTTCAATCTCAACAATCCGGGCGACCTCACCCGCATCGTGCGCGGCGAGGACGTCGGCACGGCTGTCGGCAACGACTGACCGCGGACTGCGAGGAGACACTATGCTCGAAGAACTGAAGAAAGACGCCGCCACGCGCATGGCCAAGTGCGTCCAGACCTTCCAGGCGGACCTGAAGAAGCTGCGCACCGGGCGCGCCCACCCGAGCCTGGTCGAGCATCTCAAGGTCGACTATTACGGCAGCGAGGTGCCGCTGCAGCAGGTGGCGGGCATCGCGGTCGAGGAGGGCAGGACGCTGGTGATCTCGCCCTGGGAGAAGAGCATCGTGCAGGCGATCGAGAAGGCGATCTTCAAGTCCGACCTCGGACTGACCCCCATGACCGCCGGCACCGTGATCCGCATTCCCATGCCGCCGCTCACCGAGGAACGGCGCAAGGAAATCACCAGGATGCTGCGCCACGACGCCGAGAACGCCCGCGTCGCGGTGCGCAACGTGCGCCGCGACGTGATGAACGAGATCAAGCACCAGATGAAGGACAAGCACCTCTCGCAGGACGACGAGCGGCGTGCCGAGACCGACATCCAGAAGCTCACCGACAGGCACGTGGCCGAAATCGACGCGGCGCTTGGCGCCAAGGAGAAGGAGGTCATGCAGGTCTGATGGCTGAAGCCGCCGCCAATCTTCCCGGCCACATCGCCATCACCATGGACGGCAACGGCCGCTGGGCCGCCGCCCGCGGCCTGCCGCGCGCCGCCGGCCACAAGGCGGGGCTCAAGCCCGTGCGCATGTGCGTCGAGGAATGCACGCGGCTGCGCATCGGCGCCCTCACGCTGTTCGCGTTCTCGAGCGAGAACTGGGGCCGGCCGCCCGAAGAGGTGGGGAGCCTGATGGGTCTGTTTCTCGAGGCGCTCGACTCGGAGGTCGCCGAGCTCGATGAGAAAGGAGTGCGGCTGCGCTTCGTCGGCGAGCGCCGCAACCTCCCGGTACGGCTGCAGGCCCGCATCGCCGTCGCCGAGGAGCGCACCGCCGGCAATGGCGGTCTCGCGCTGCAGGTGGCGGTGAGCTACGGCGGGCGCTGGGACATCGTGCAGTCGGCGCAGGCGCTGGCGCGCGAGTGTGCCAGCGGGGCGCTGCGTCCCGAGGAGATCACCGAGGCTGAGTTCGCCGCGCGGCTCTCACTCGCCGGCGTCCCGGATCCGGACCTGCACATCCGCACCGGCGGCGAGCACCGCATCAGTAATTTCCTCCTCTGGCAGCTCGCCTATGCCGAGCTCTATTTCACCGAGCGGCTGTGGCCGGAGTTCACCGCCGCGGATCTCGCCGCGGCGCTGCGCTTCTTCGCAAGCCGCGAACGGCGCTTCGGCCAGCGGCCGGCGGCGGCGAGCGCCTAGCCGATGAACGACTCCCTGCGCAAGCGCGTGATCACCGCGGTGGTGCTGGCCGTGGCGCTGCTCGTCATCCTCCTGTGGCTGCCGCCGGCCGCCACGGTGATCGCGCTCACGGCGCTGCTGCTCGCGGGAGCCTGGGAGTGGTCGGCGTTCCTGCGACTCTCGGCCCCCGCGCCGCGGCTCACCTACGTCGCGTTCGTGGCGCTGCTGCTGCCGCTGGCGTGGCGCGTCGCCGCCGGTCACGGCGGCCGCGACCTGATCCTGCTCGCCGCGGTACTGTGGTGGCTCACGGCCTTCATGTGGATCGCCTTCGCGCCGCGGCGGGTGACACCCTGGGC
>DATKPR010000163.1:0-74518 GCA_035523985.1 Steroidobacteraceae bacterium
GGCGCGCTGCACGCCGACACCACGCTCTCGGTGCGCTGCTCGCGCGGCGCCGCCTTCACCGTGGCGATGGATGCCGGCGCCGGCGGCGGCACGCTCGCGCAGCGCCTCATGGCGCAGGGCGCGGCGCATCTGCAATACAACATCTACACGAGCGCCGCGCGCACCACGGTGTGGGGCGACGGCTCGGTGAGCTCCGCGGTGGTGGCCGGCCTCGGCAAGGGGCTCGCGAGCGGCCAGGCGATCGCCGAGACGGTCTACGGCGTGCTCCCCGACAGCGCCGCCAACCAGCAGCTCCCGCCGGGGCTCTACACCGACACCGTGCTGGTGACGATCAGCTACTGAAGACTGAGACCTGGCGCACAGTCGAGCGCCGGCCGGACTTTAGCGCGTGCCCGGCACAGTTTCGATTGCTTCTCACATGCGCACGAACCCCCGCGTGCGTGTCCCGGAACTGGGACATATGTCCGAAAGCTGACACGCTCTTTCCCGCAAGATCGCTCCCAACAAGCGGCAAGGAATGCCGCGCTCGGTTCGGTAATTCCATAAACGTTCGGGAGTTTTATGCGTAATTTTATTGCCTGTCTCGGCGCGGGCGCGTTGCTGGCTTCTGCCGGCGCCGCTCAGGCCGCCAACCCAGCCACCACGACCTTCGGGGTCTCGGCGACGGTTCTGAAGAACTGCACGGTCGCCGCCACCAACGTCGCGTTCGGGAACTACACCCCGACCGGCGGCGCGGTGTCGGCCAACGGCACGGTGTCGGTGAGCTGCACCAAGAGCACCACCTTCACGGTGTCGCTCAACAAGGGCACGACCGGTACCGGCACGATCGCGCAGCGCCTGATGAGCGACGGCGCGGGCAACACGCTGCAGTACAACCTCTACACCACCTCGGGCTTCGCCACGGTGTGGGGCGACGGTACCGGCAGCTCGGTGACCCAGGGTGGAACCGGCGCCGGCATGGCCACTCCGGTCGCCCTCACGGTGTACGGCAACCTGCCTGACAACGCGACCAACCAGGGTGTTCCGCCGAACACCTACACCGACACGATCACCGTCAGCGTCGCGTACTAAAGCGACATGCGGGCGATCGCGGTATCGCTGCTGGCAATCGGGGTGCTTGCTGCGGCCGGTGAGGCCGCAGCAAGCTCGATCAGCGTCGCCCCGATCCGCGTCGAGCTCAGCTCCGGGAAGCGCACGGCGGTCCTCACCGTGCGCAACCAGGACGACTCACCGGTGGTGGTGCAGGCGCGACCGGCGGCCTGGTCGCAGCCGCAGGGCGAGGACCAGCTCGACGACACGCATGACCTGGTGGTCACGCCACCGATCTTCACCATCCCCGGTAAGGGGACACAGGTGCTGCGTGTCGCACTGCTGCGCGATGTGGACGCCACGCGCGAGCTCGGCTACCGCCTGGTACTGTCGGAAGTGCCGCCGGCAACTCCGACGGAGACCACGGGACTGCGGGTTGCGCTGCGCATCACGCTGCCGGTGTTCATCGCGGCGCAGGCACGCAGCGCGCCCGATCTCACCTGGGGCCACCAGTGGCTCGCCGACGGGACTCTGGATGTCGTGGCGCGCAACCGCGGTACCGCCCACCTGCAGATCCTCGATTTTGACGTGCAGGCGGCCGGTGCGCCCGGCAGCAAAGTGCACGCCGACGCCTCGCACTATCTGCTGCCCGGGACCGTCATCCACTGGCAGCTGCACCCGGGCAGCGCGCTCGCTCACGACGCGCAGCTCGTCATCCAGGGTCACTCGGACGCGGGCGACTTCACCGTCACCAGCGCGCCGGGTACGCCCTGACAAGACGCATGCGCCATGGGGAGAATCCACTGGAGGACAGCTGCGGTCTGCGGGCTGCTGCTTATGTGCAGTGCCGCCGTGGCATACGCCGAGGGCGCCGCGGGTCCTGATCCGGACTGGCGCGAGGCGGTGCTCGAGCTGCGCATCAACGGGGTGCTCTCGCACACGGACGTCATTGCCCTGCGCGATGCCGCCGGAGGCCTGTGGCTCGAGGAAGCCGACTTCACGCGGCTGCGTCTCAAGGTCCCGCAGGCCACCGCGCATCTCGCCCACGGCAAGCGCTACTTCCCGGTCGGCGCGATCCCCGGCGTGCAGGTCGCCTTCGACGAGGTGCACAGCGCCGCCACCATCGCGGCGCCCGCAGGCGCCTTCCAGAGCTCGAGCCTGACGCTCACCGGTGTCAACCGCCCGCCCATGTCGCCGAGCGGCACCGGTGCCTTCTTCAACTACGTCCTGTTCGGGCAGACGGGGCAGTACACCGGCGCCGACGTCGCCAGCGGCTACGGCGAGCTCGGCCTCTTCAGCCCGCTCGGCGTGCTGGTGAATACCGCCTCCGAGCAGACCACCGAAGGCATGAGCACCTTCGTGCGTCTCGGCACCACCTTCAGTCACGACTTCCCGGATGCGCTCGAGACGCTGCGCCTCGGGGACGCGATCAGCGTGCCGGGCTCCTGGGCCGAGGCGGTGCGCTTCGGCGGCATCCAGTTCGGCACCAACTACGGCATCCGGCCGGACCTCGTCACCACGCCGCTCCTCGCCGCCACCGGCACCGCGGTGGTGCCCTCGACGGTGGATGTGTTCGTCAACGGCAAGGCGGTGGGCTCGACCGAAGTGCCGGCCGGACCCTTCGTCGTCAACCAGGTGCCGGCGCTCAACGGCAGCGGCGACGTGAGCATCGTGGTGCGCAACGCCCTCGGCCAGCAGCAGGTCGTCTCGGTGCCGTTCTACTCCGCGGCGGTGATGCTGCAACCGGGCCTTTCGCTCTACGACGTCGACTTAGGCACGCTGCGCGAGAACTACGGCCTCGCGAGCGATGACTACGGGCCGCTCTTTGCATCCGGCACCTGGCGCCACGGCTTCAGCTCCTCGCTCACCGGCGAGATCCACGCCGAGACGGTGCACGGCGGGCCCGCGGCCGCCGGCATCGACCTCGCGCAGGCGCTCGATCACTGGGCGGTGGTGACGCTCGATCTCGCCTACGGCGGGCAGTCGGCCACCAACGGCATCTACGAGGGCGGCCCGCAACCCTCGAGCTCCGGGGTCTTCGAGCAGCTGAGCATCCAGCGGGTGAACGAGCGCCTGAGCATCATTCTCGAGGCGCAGCATGCCAGCGCGGGTTTCCGCGACGTGAGCAGCATCGGCGGGATCCCGACGCCCCTCGACCGCGACCTCGCGCAGGTCGGCTGGAACTTCGGCCGCCCCGGCAATCTGCAGCTCGCCTATGTCGCGCAGCGTAATCCCGACGACACCCGGCAGCAGGCGTTGGGCCTCACCTACCAGGTGAACATCGGCCCGGGGAGCTTCAGTGCCACCGCCAGCCGCACCACCGGCGACACGCGCGACGAGAGCCTCTCGGTTTTCTACGTGCTGCCGCTCGATGCGCGCCGCAGCACCTCGACCCAGTTCCGCTACGACAATCAGCTGCCCTCGCCCGATGCGGCTCTCGTCGAGACGCTGCAGAAGAACCTGCCGCCGGGAGTCGGCGACGGCTACATGCTCTCGGCGGGAACGGACGGCAGCTACAACCTCCAGTACCAGCGCCAGATGGACGCGCTGCTGGTGCAGGCGGCCGCGGCGCGGCTCTTCGACGAGAGCGCCGAGACCCTCACCCTGAGCGGCGGCGCGACCTGGATGGCGGGCGAGCTGCGCGCCGCGCGCACGGTGAACGACAGCTTCGCCACCGTCGAAGTGGCCGATATCCCCAACGTCACCGTGTACTTCGAGAACCAGCCCGTCGCCACCACCGACGCCAACGGCATCGCGGTGGTGCGCGACCTGCGCTCCTACGACGTCAACCGCCTGAGCGTCGACCCGCAGCAGCTGCCGCTCGATGCGCAGCTCGCGACCGCCCAGGTGCAGGTCGTGCCACCGTATCGCAGCGGCACGCTGGTCGAGTTCCCGGTGAAGCGCATTCACGCCGGCCTCTTCCGGCTGCGTCTCGCCGACGGCAGCGCCGTGCCCTCGGGGGCCGTCGTCACCTTCGACGGCGAGGACTCGCCCGTCGGACTCGACGGACTCGCCTACATCACCAACTATGACCACGGCACCACGGGCGAGGCCCACTGGAACGGCGGCAAGTGCGGCTTCCGCCTGCCGCCGCCGCCTGCCGGCGACCCGCAGCCGGATCTCGGCGTCATCGCCTGCCGGAGCGCGCCGTGAGGCGGCCGACGCGCACGCGGGCCCGGGCCGCCGCGCGGCTCGCGGGCGCGGCGCTCGCGCTGCTCGCCGCCGCGGCGGCGGACGCGGCCGTTTCCTGCTCGGTGACCGCGACCGGCGTCGCTTTTGGCATTTACACGCCGCTGCAGACGGCGGCACTCGCGGCGAACGGCACGATCGCCATCGCCTGCACCGGGGTGCTCTACAACGTGGCGACCGTGTCGCTCAGCACGGGATTGAGCGGCACCTATACGAACCGCACGCTCAGGAGCGGCGCCGCGGCACTCGACTACAATCTCTACACCAGCGCGAACGGCAGCCAGATCTGGGGCAACGGCACCGGCGGCACCGGCACGGCGCAGGCGGTGCTGTGGTTCTTCGCACCCACCGCGAACCTCACCGTGTACGGCGCGGTCAATGCGGGGCAGGACCCCGCGCCGGGGACGTACATGGACACCATCACCGTGTCGGTGGCCTACTAAGGCGACAGGAGGCTCCATGAAAGAGGACGCATCCGGCGCCTCGCGTGCCAGCCGCGCAAGCCTCTGCGGCGCCGTGCTGCTCATGAGTGCGCCGCTGGCACATGCGGCCAGCATCACCTCGTGCACCGCCACCGCGACCAGCGTCGCCTTCGGCACCTACACGCCGCTGCAGGCGACGGTACTGGCCTCGGCCGGCACCATCACCATCAGCTGCACCGGTGTCACCGGCCGCAATACCGTGACCATCGATCTGAGCCAGGGGGCGAGCGGGGTCTACACCACGCGCACGCTCAAGGCCGGGACCGCGGCCCTCAGCTACAACCTCTACCAGGATGCGGCCAACACCGCGATCTGGGGCAACGGCACCGGGGGCAGCACGGAGGCGAGCGCCACCATCCGCAGGAACGCCCCGACCGCCACCCTGACGGTATACGGCAGCGTCCTGGCACGGCAGGACCCCGCGCCCGGCACCTACGGCGACACCATCACGGTGAGTGTCAACTACTAGTCGACGACCAGCGACTGGATCCTGATGCCGGCGCGCAGCACGGCGGTGATGGGCGTGCTCTCGGCGACCTCGAGGAGGCGCGACTTCTGCTCGACGGTGAGCGGCTTGGCGAACGACAGCCGCCGCTCGATGTGCTCCGCCCCCGCGGCATCCCGCGACCAGCGGACCCCGACCGTGATCTTCCCGAGCGTCCAGTCGTGCTGTACGGCGTGCTTGCGCAGCGCCACCGCCGTGCAGGTGCCGAGACTCGCGAGCAACAGCTCCCGCGGCGCGAATCCCGCATCGCTGCCGCCGGCCGCGACCGCCTCGTCCGCCGTCAGCCGGTGATGCCCCGAGACGACCTGCTGCACATGCTGGTGCTCATTGATTATCGTGACGTAAGCCATGCGCCGTTCCTCCCTCGCCCGCGCGCCGCCGCCCGTAGGGGCCGAGCGGACGCGCCGCGCGCGTCAGCATGCTCCTCGCGATACTCGCGACGCTCAGGCCCGTCACATCATCGAGCCTGTAGGGCGCGCCGCTGAGGATCGCCTGCGCGGCGCGCAGGCCGCTCCTGATCGCCGGCCCGATGCCCTCGCCGAGATCGCGGCTGGCAAGCCCGGCGGCATCGCCGGCGATGAAGGCGTTGTCACGGCGCACCACATCCACCCGGCCGCGCAGAAAGTAGCTGTAGCCGCTCGGATCGTAGTGCGCGCCGCGCGTCAGTCCCGCATCGAGCTTGCCGGCAAAGTGCGCCCAGTGCGTCTTGATGTCCTGGCCGGCGCTCTTGATGCGCTCGGCGAAGCCCCCGATGCCGACGTTGAGCCAGCCGTTCTCCTTGGGCACGTACCACGAGTACCCGGGCAGCCCCTCGTCGCAGAACCACAGGTGGCAGTCCGGATCCTCCCAGCGGTACTCGATCTCGTGCTCGAGCGTGACGATCTGCAGCTCGTGCGCGCGCGGGTTGAGCTCCTTGAAGAGGTTGCGGTACACCGGGCAGCGCGTACCGCCCGCGCCGATCAGATAGCGGCAGCGCCAGGCACCGTCGACGATGAAGCCGTCGCCGTCGACGGCGATCTCGCGCACGTTGTGCTGCTCGACCCGCACCCCGGAGCGCTCGAGCAGCCAGGCGTCGAACTCGAAGCGGCGGATGGAGTGCTGCACGCAGGGTACGGGGATACTCAACCTGCCGTAGTGCACCCTGAGGCGCGGGAAGGTGAGCAGGCGATGCGGGTAGGCGTCGAGGTCCATCTCCAGCTCACGCACCACCTCGGGCGTGATCCAGCCGGCGCACAGCTTGAGGCGCGGGAAGGTCTCCCGATCGAGCAGCAGCACGTCGGCGCCGGCGCGCGTGAGCAGCCGCGCGGCGCTCGAGCCCGCGGGCCCGCCGCCGACGATGAGTACGTCGACCGAACGCATCGCCGTCAGGAGCCGTAGAGGTGCGCGCGCGTCCAGGGTATGTCGTTGTTGTCCGCGGTCGCGAACACCACCTGGAAGAGCTGCAGCGTCCCGGTCGAGAACGCCGCCACCGAGCCGGCGAGATACAGGCGCCACATGCGCACGAACTTCTCATCGAACATGGCGCGCACCTTGTCGCCCGCCGTCTCGTACAGGGCGAGCCAGTGGCGCAGCGTCTGCGCGTAGTGCAGGCGCAGGTTCTCGATGTCGAGCACGGAGAGGTCCCAGGGCTCGAAGATCTGCGACATCTCGCTCAACGCCGGCGGATAGGCACCCGGGAAGATGCGCTTCTCGATCCACGGCTGCATGCGCGCCGGGTGGTTGCGGCCGATCGAGTGGATCAGGCCGCGCCCGTTGCTGCCCAGGCAGCGGCGCGCAATGCGGCCGAGCACCGGATAGTTCTTGACGCCCACGTGCTCGAGCATGCCGACGGAAACGAACGCGTCGTAGTGGCCGGAGATATTGCGGTAGTCGTCCTCCACGTACTCGACCCGTCCCGCGAGCCCTTCGCGCGCCGCCTGCTCGCGCGCGTAGGCGATCTGCTCGTGCGAGATGTTGAACGCACGCACCCGCACGCCGTAGTGGCGCGCCATGTGCAGCGCGAGGCTGCCCCAGCCGCAGCCCGCCTCGACCACGCTCTCGCCCGGCTGCAGGCGCACCTTGCGGCACACGTGATGCATCTTGGCGGTCTGGGCTTCATCGAGCGACGCCGCGGGCGTCGGGTAGTAGGCGCAGGTGTACGCCATGGTGCTGCCGAGCCACAGCGCGTAGAACTCGTTGCCGATGTCGTAGTGGTGGTGGATGTTGTCGCGCGAGCCGCGCAGCGAGTTGGCATGCGGCCGATGGGCCAGCCCGGCGGCGCGGCGCAGCCACGAGGGTTTGTCCCCCATGCTGCTGGCGCGGTACACGGCCTCGAGCACCGCGACCAGGTCGCCCTCGACACTCACGGTACCGTCGCTGTAGCCATCCCCGAAGCGCACCCAGGGATCGGCGAGGATCGAGGCGAGGTGCGCGCGGCTTGCGAACACCACGCGACCGATCGGCGCGGCAACGCTGCGCACGCGCGCACCGCCGCGGATCGCGAACTCGATCGGTGGATCGCCGAGGATGGAGGCCACGCGCCGCAGCAGCCAGCGCCCGGTCTTGGCGGCCTCGTCCGGCGTGTCTTCACGGGCGGCCGATTCGGCGGCACGCGCCCTGTCGGTATGCTTCGCGGCTCCTGCCAGGCTCTTCTCGACGGCGTTCACGGCACGACTCCTGCTCCCCCGGGAGTCTTAATCTAACATGCCCCCCGCCATGCCGGCGCCGGGTGAATGATTGCTATTTTTGTCAGTGTGTTACGAGAACTTCGTTAAGAAGATTCGCGAGCCGGCCGCCCGCCAGCAGCAGCCGTTCGCGGACGATGTCCTCAGCCTCGCGCTGATAGTCGCGATCGAGCACCACGATGCCACCGGGCACGCGCCCGCAGGCGAAGCCGGGATAGCGGTAGGCGACGCTCGCCGCCAGGCGATTGGACTGGCGCGCCCACTCGGCCGGCGTCCCCTGCCCGGCATCGAGCACCAGTCGGCGCGCCTCGGGCGCGAGCGCGTCGATATCCGGCGGAGGCCGCTGGTGGTTGCCGGTATGCAGGGCGAGCCTCACGAGCTCGCCGTCCCAGGCACGATGCAGGCTCTCGCGGCCGCGGGTGTGCACGCCCGCGAGCGCCACGCGCACTTCATTGCCGCCGCGATCGCCGTTGTCCGCGGCGTGCAGCGGCTGGTGGATATCGCCGACCAGGTGCACGACCCACTTGAGCGCCTCGTTGCGCTGGCGCAGCGGGGTGTGCTCGTCGGCAAGGACGCGCGTCAGCCGCTCGAGCTGTGCCGAGTTGCATTGCCCTGCGGGGCAGTACGTTTCGCGCGGTGCGTTCCCGCACAGCGGCGCATTGTCGTAATGCCAGCGCGGCTCGTCCGCCGCCGTGCCGCGGATCTCGTCCGCCCACACGCTCACCGCTTCGAGCGTGGTGCGCCCGGAAGGGCTGCCGGACTTGTCGAGATCCGCAGCGAGCAGCTGCGCGACGACCGCGTGCGCCGCGGGCGTCAGCAAGCGGTCGGCGATCGCGCCGACGGTGCGGTGTCCCTGCGGCCCCCAGGCGGACGCCGGCGGGGCGAGGAACCCGAGGAACGCCAGGCATGCGAGCAAGCGGGGAATTCGCATCGTCCGGTATCGGCAGCTCAGCGCGCCGCGGGTCGCCCGAAGTAGACGCGAGTCTCGTAGGGCATCACGACGCGGCCGCCCGCGGCATGCCGCTCGAAGAGCTCGCGCAGCCGCGCCATCAGCGGCTGGTAATCGGGCGCGCCCCTCTGCGGCGCGTACGAGGAGGACATGAGCCGGCCCTCGAGGCCCTCGAAGTCGAGGATCTGCTGGTTGGGAAAGGTCGCGACCTCC
Organism: Steroidobacteraceae bacterium; assembly: GCA_035523985.1. GTDB lineage: Bacteria > Pseudomonadota > Gammaproteobacteria > Steroidobacterales > Steroidobacteraceae > 13-2-20CM-66-19. The sequence goes on from DATKPR010000163.1 coordinate 9,031, forward strand.
ATCCCCGCGCCAAGATACGCGCCCATGGCGCGCACGTCCGCGCGGCTCGCGACGATGCGCGTGTAGTCGGGCGCATGCGCGGTGAGCAGCGCATCGTACTCGGCCAGGAATGGCGTGAGCTGCGGCGGTCGCTCGTTCCAGAGCAGCGCCGCCCAGCCCCCGGGACGCAGGATCCGCAGCAGCTCCGCGCGCGCCGGGGCCACCTCGAACCAGTGGAAAGCCTGGCCCGCGACCGCGAGGTCGATGCCCGCCCCGGGCAGCCCGGTCGCCTCGGCGCTGCCCGCCACGCTGTGAAACCCCGCACGCCCCGCGAGTTGCGCCTCCGCGGCCGCGCGCATGGCCGCGTTCGGCTCGACCGCGAACACCTCGGCGCCGCGCTCGAGCAGCAGGCCGGTGAGGATCCCGGTGCCCGATCCGAGATCGGCGACGCGCGCACCGGCCGCGAGGCCGCAGCGCCCGGCGAGCAGCTCGAGCGCACCCGCGGGATAACCCGGACGGTGGCGCGCGTAGTCACCGGCGCGTGTCGTGAAGCGCTCGGTGGGCAGCATCATCGCGGGTCCGGCGGCATGCCCGGGCAGTGTGCGCCGGCGCGCGGGCAGAAGCCTCTCCATAAAGACATAAGGACACGGTAACGTAGGCTCATGACAATGTCGCCCCGCAACCGAGGTTGAGTCATGTCCGGTCCCTTCAGGCGCCTCGAGACCCAGGTGGTGCACGCGGGCGATCCGCGCCCGCGCATCGACGGCGCCGTCGAAATGCCCATCTTCCAGTCGGCCACCTTCGAGTATCGCGGCGAGGCGCGCTACGACGACGTCCGCTATCTGCGTCTCAACAACTCGCCGAACCACCTGGCGCTGCATGCCAAGCTGGCCGTGCTCGAAGGCGCGCAGGCGGCGCTCGTCACGGCGAGCGGCATGGCGGCGATCACCACCACGCTCCTCACCGTACTCAGCGCCGGCGATCACCTGCTGGCGCAGAGCTGTCTCTACGGCGGCACGCACGACTTCGTGACGCGCGAATTCGCCGGCCTGGGGCTCAGCGCCGGCTTCATCGATGCCGACCGGCCCGACACCTGGGAGGCGCAGCTTAAGCCGAACACCCGCGCCATCTACGTCGAGGCGATGACCAATCCGCTGCTCGAGGTAGCCGATCTCGCCGCGGTGGTCGAGTTCGCGCGCGCCCACGGCCTCGTGACCCTCATCGACAATACCTTCGCGAGCCCGGTCAACTTCCGCCCGATCGCCGCCGGGTTCGACCTGGCGCTGCACAGCGCCACCAAGTACCTCAACGGGCATTCCGACATCGTCGCCGGTGCGGTGATCGGCCGCGGCGATCTCATCGAGCGCATCCGCCACAAGGCCAATCACCTCGGCGGCACGCTCGATCCGCACGCGGCGTTCCTCCTCAACCGCGGCCTCAAGACCCTCGTGCTGCGCGTGCGCTACCAGAACGACAGCACTCTGAGGCTCGCGCGCTTTCTCGAGGCGCATCCGGCCGTGACGGCGGTGCACTACGCCGGGCTCGCGAGCCATCCGCGCCACGAGCGCGCCCGGCGGCTGTTCGCGGGCTTCGGCGGCGTGCTGAGCTTCGAGTTGCAGGGCGGCGCGGCGCGCGCCGATGAGTTCGCATCCCGGGTGCGCATCCCCGCCGTCGCCCCGAGCCTCGGCGGCGTGCATACGCTCCTCACCCGACCGGCCACCACCTCGCACTCGGGGCTGACGCGCGAGGACCGGCTGCGGCTCGGCATCACCGACGGACTGCTGCGGCTCTCGGTCGGCATCGAGTCGACCGAGGATCTGATCGAGGACTTCACGCAGGCACTCGCTTGAGCACCGCTCCCGCCCCCGCCGTTGACGGCGCCGCTGGCTGGCGCACGCCCGTCGAGCTGCTGGTGCTCGGCGCGATCTGGGGCGGCTCGTTCCTCTTCATGCGCGTGGCGGCGGGGGACTTTGGCCCGCTGCCGCTGGTCGAGGCGCGCCTCGCCCTCGGCGGGCTGGTGCTCACCCCGTTCCTGTGGCGTGCGCGTGCGCAGTTCACGGCGCTGCTGTGGCTGCGCATCGCCGCGATCGCCGCCATCAACTCCGTCATCCCCTTCGCCCTCTTCGCCTGGGGCGCCGAGCGCGCCCCGGCCGGCATCGGCGCCATCACCAATGCCATGACCGTGATGTTCACCACGCTGGTGGCCTGGCTGCTGTTCGGCGAGCGCATCAGCGCCCGGCGCATCGTGGGTCTCACGGCGGGCTTCGTCGGCGTCGCGATCCTCGCGAGCGGCAAGACCGCGGGCGCCGACGTGACGCTCGCGGCCCTCGCGGGAACCGCGGCCTCGGTGTGCTACGGCTTCGGCATCAACCTGGTGCGCCGCTACCTCACCGGACTGCCTTCCGCGGCGGTGGCCGCGGCGAATCTCCTGTGCGGCGCGGTGCTGCTCGCGCCCTTCGCGCTCAACTCCTGGCCGGCGCGGCCGATCCCCGCCACCTCCTGGGTGAGCGCCGTGCTGCTCGGTGTGCTGTGCACCGGGGCGGCTTTCGTCCTCTATTACCGGCTGATCGCCCGGATCGGTGCGGCGCGCGCCTCGACGGTCACCTACCTCATTCCGCTCTTCGGGGTGATCTGGGCGTGGCTCGTGCTGCGCGAGCCGCTCACGGTCACCATGGGGGCCGCGGGCGTCCTCATCCTCTCCGGCGTCGCCATCAGCCAGCAGCGCGCCCCCGCGGCCAGGTGATGGCAGCGCCGGACCACCCCGCCCCTTCCGGGCCCACCCCGACCGCCGACGACGTGCGCCGGCGGGTCGATTTCCCGGGGCTGCTCAACGCCCGCGATCTCGGGGGCCACCCGACGCTCGACGGCGCGGTGACGCGCTGGCGTTCGCTGCTGCGCGCCGATGACCTCGCGCAGCTCGAGCCGCACGGGCTGCAGGCGCTCGCCGACCTGGCCGTCGAGACGGTCGTCGACCTGCGCTGGCCGGAGGAGGCGCAGCGGCACCCGAGCCCGATTCCCCGGGGGCTGCCCGCGGTGCGCTACCTGCGCGTCTCGCTCCTCGCCCCGAGCGAGGATGAATGGCGGCTGCGCAGTGAGGATGCCGGCAAGGAGCTGTGGAACTGCGTCGTGCTCGAGCGCGTGCGCACCGAGCTGCGCGGCGTGCTCGCGGCCATCGCCGCCGCGCCCCCCGGGCCCCTGCTCTTTCACTGCATCGCGGGCAAGGACCGCACCGGCCTCATCGCAGCCCTGCTGCTCGCGCTCGCCGAGGTGGTGCCCGCATCGATCGCACGCGACTACGCACTCTCGGGCACGAACCTGCGCGAGGGCTACCTGCGGCGCTATGCCGACGCGGAGCCGGCGCGCATCCTCGCGGCCTTACGTTGTCCCGAAGAAGGTGTGTACAACATGCTGAAATTCCTGGCCCATGCGGGGGGCGTACGCACCTACCTGCGGGACATCGGCCTCAGTGCCGGTGAAATCGGCGCGCTGCGCGCGCGGCTGCGCGAGTAACAGGTCTCACCGGGCCGCCCGCAATCCGTGCGGCCATTCACGGCGGGTTCAGCGACGCTCCCCGATACTCACACTCGCACCGGTTGCGCATGCTCCCGAGCCGCCCACCTTATCGAGCGCGGGCACCATTTTTCGGGGCACGGATTTGAGCATGCGGCATACCGGTGCTTTCATTTCACCCGCCCGCCTGCCTCCGCTATCCTCGCGCCTCCCGCACCAGCTGTGAGGCTCCCATGGAAATCACCGGCGGCTGTCTGTGCAAGGCGGTGCGCTACTCGATCAGCGCCGCTCCGATCGTGACCCGCAGCTGCTGGTGCCGCGTGTGCCAGTACATCGGCGCCGGCAGCGCCACGGTCAACAGCTGCTTTCCGAGTGCCGCGCTCGAGGTGCGCGGGGAGCTGCGCGACTACCGCATGATCGCCGACAGCGGCAACGCCGCCCACCGGCGCTTCTGCCCGGTGTGCGGCACGCACCTCTTCAGCGCCTCCGAGGCCCGCCCGCACCTGGTGTTCGTACGCGCCGGCACGCTCGATGACCCGGAAATCGCGCGTCCGTCGCTCACCATCTGGACCGCGAGTGCGCCGAGCTGGGCGTGCATCGACGAGCGGCTGCCGCGCGTCGAGCGCCAGCCGCCGCCGGCCGCCTGAGTTCAGGGAAAAACGCTACTTCAGTCCCAGTGCAGCGCGCAGCTGCGCCGCCGTGAGCACACGCGTGTAGACGGCGGTGCCGACGTCGAACTCGCGGGCGCGTGAGAGTGGGCCGACCACCACCGGCTCGAAGCCCGCATCGCGCACCAGCCGCTGCGCCACCGCGAGCGCCTGCGGATCGTCGCCCGCGAGCGGTATCGCCACGGGCTCACCCGCCCGATGCGCCTCGCTCGAGAGGTCGCCGGAGTTGATCGCGTTGAAGGCACGCACCAGGCGCGTGCCCGGCAGGAAGCGCGGATCGGCGACGCCGGTGGACAGACGCCGCGCTTCGAGCGCCATCGCGCCGTCGCGCGAGGGATAGGGGTTGCAGGTATCGAGCACGATCTTGCCGGCGAGCTCGCCCTGCAAATCCCGTCCGACCTGCGGCAGCGCGCCGTAGGGGACCGATACCACCACCACCTCGCCGAACAGCGCCGCATCGCGCGGTGTGCCGACGTGCGCCCGTGGACCGAGCGTGGCGGCGAGGCCCCTGAGCTCCTGCGGATGGCGCGAGGAGACGAGCACCTCGTGACCGGCCGCGACCCAGAGGCGCGCCAGGGTGCCGCCGATGTGGCCCGTACCGATGATGCCGATTCGCAGCGGCGCCGCCGCGGGAGCAGCCACCGCGGGCGCGGCATGCGCGGCTGCGGCGGCCGCGAGGCAGACGATGAGCGCGCCGCAGCGCGCGGCGGCCCGCCGCACAGCCGCGCGGCTCACTTCGGCGAGAACTCCACGTAGGTCTGCCAGCGTGGCATACCCGGATTGTCGGTCTCGATGTCGAGCGTGCCGTGGGCGCGCTGCTCGGTGGAGACGAGCGTGATCTTCGCGTCCTCACCGCAGGGTGCCTGCAACGGCAGCGCGGTCTTCACCGAGATGGCGCGCGCCGCGGCCACGTCCTCGGCCGAGGAGCTCGAGGGCTCGATGTGGGCGGCCTGGATCTGCGTCACCGGCATGGTCACGAAACGGTAGTCCACCACGCCTTCCCACTCGGGCTTGCCCCGGGCGCCTTTCACGGTCTTGCTCTCGGCGGCCTTGGCGGTGTCGAAGCCTTCCTGCTTGGTGAGCGGCGGCTCGGTGAGCTTGATCTGCCGCGGCTGCGCGGGCACCAGCAGCTCGCGGGTCGAGAGCCCCTGCAGCCGCCATACCGCGAGAAATTGCAGCGGGAAGCTGTTGTGGCAGCGCGTCGAGTACAGGCCCTGCCAGCTGCCGTCAGAGTACTGACGCAGCTCCACTTTCTTGTTGTCCTCGCCGATGGCGAACATGACCAGCGAGCCCGGCGTCACCAGTGCACCCGGCGAGGCGGTCGCGCTGACCTTGTACATGCCGATGTCGTTATTAGCCTGGTACTCGGGCGCAGTGGTGTCGTGCACCTGCACGTCACAGGCGCTCAGCGCGAGTGCCGCCGCAATCAGGCCAAGCCGGATGAACTGGTACATGCTGCTGCCCCCCATGCAGCCGGGCGCGCCACGCGGCGGCCCGGACCTCTCTCACAGAGCCTCGTGCGCTACTTCTTTCTGCGCGCCCCGGCCCGCTTCGCCGCTCTGAAGGAAATCCCGCACCGCATGGCCTTCTGCTGGACCGCGGCGGCCGTGCGCCCGAGCTTGCGGGCGACCTGGCTGGTGGGAGTTCCCGCTTTCGCGAGGGCCTTGAGGGTTTGCAACTCACGCGCGCTCCAGGAGGCGCCATCGTTCGGTGGACGTCTTGCCATCGCTTCTACTCCGTCGTCCCAACTCAGGGTGGGTTTGGGATCATACACCGATGGCCGGCGGTGCGCGCCACCCGCCGAACGCTCTGTAACATGTTGGAAAACGAGCGCCGCGCAGTGCTCGCGCCGCCCCGCCGAAACAACTCGTAACGCGGAACTTTTCGGCGCCTCGTGCGCTCGCGCGCCCGGGGCGCGCGCGCCGCGCGCTACCGCACCACGATCGTGCCCACCATGCGCGGGTGGATCGAGCAGGCGTAGTGATAGGTGCCCGGCGCGTCGAACCTGAACGAGAAGCTCTCGTTGGTATCGAGCGCGCCGGAGCGGAACAGCCCGGTGTCGCTGACGACCGTGTGCGGCTCGGCGTCGCGGTTCGTCCAGGTCACGGTCGTGCCGGCGGCAACCGTGACCGTCAGCGGCGCAAACATGAAGTCGTGGGCGAACACCACGCCCGCAGCGGCGGCGGTGTGCGCCGGGGCGGCGGTCTGCGCCGGGGCGTGGGGCGCCAGTGTCAGGGCGATGAGCAGCGGGCCGAGTCGGTTGCGGCGTCGCATGACTTCAGGCAAGCGTCGCATCGCTGAGCGCGAGTGAGCGGCCGTGGTTCACCAGCGATGCGCCCGACACCCCGAGCATCGCGGCGAGCTGCCCCGGCGCAACCGCGAGGGGGCCAGGTCCCGCACCGACCCCGGCCTGCGGCTGCGGGTAAGCGGTGGAGCGCGCGGTGTGGAACAGCACGTTGCCCTCGATCTTCTGCACGACCTGGTGGATGTGGCCGTTGAGCACCGTCACCGAGCCGAAGCGGCGCAGCTGCGCCATGAGTTGCGGGGCATCGCCCGTGCCCCAGCCCCACGGCTCGTAGATCGTCCACAGCGGCATGTGTGCGAACACCACGATGGGCGTGCTCGCCGAGCGGCCCTCGAGGTCCCGCGCCACCCAGGCGAGCTGCTCGGCTCCGAGCGTGCCGAGCCCCCCCGGCTTGAACTCGAGGACGTTGACGAGCGCGACGAAGTGCACCCCGGCGTGGTCGAAGCTGTAGTAGCCGCGGTTGGCGGAAGCCTTGCCGAAGCGCTGGAAGTATTCGCTCACGGACGGGTCGGTCGTGTCGTGCTCGCCCGGCACGGTGTGCAGCTCGCTCGCGCGCAGCCGTGACAGCAACTGCTGCGCGAGGTCGAACTCGGCGGGCCTGGAGAGATGGGTGATGTCGCCCGTGTGGATGACGAGCGCCGGCTGCTGCGGCAGCGCGTTGACGAGGTCGATGCTCCGCTCGAGCGTCGCACCGACGTCGGGGTTGGCCTCTTTGCTGAAGCCGATGTGGGTATCGCTCAGCTGCACGAACAGCGGTTTGCCGAGCGTGGCAGCGGCCTGCGGCCGGGCGGCGGCCGCAGCGAGCGCGACGGGGGTCAGCACACCACCGGCCAGCGCGAACAGCGTCCCCGCGCCGCCAAAGGCCATGCACGCGAGCGCCTGGCGGCGCGAAACGAGGGCAGTCTCCTCAGGCATGTCGGCACTCCTCGGACCTGGATACCGGGGAGACTCGGCGGAGGCCGGATTTATTCCCGGGCGTCGCGCGCGGAGAGAGCCGCGAGCAGCTGCCGCAGCGTCGCGAGCTCCTCCCAGCCGGCGTCCGACACCGCGCAGTACTCGAGATCGCCGCCGCGCCAGCAGGCGATGTGGTAGCCGCGGCGCGAGGCTTGCGCGGGCGGCTCGGTGCGCGCCGGCACAAAGGCGAACACGTTGATGACGTGCGCGCCGTGCGCATAGACCAGCACCGCCGCGCGCTGGCGCCCGAGGGAGTCCGCGCGGCCGCCGAGGAGGCGATAGCCCTCGGCGCCGAAGTCCGCCACCACCGGGGACACGTCGGCGCGCCCCGCGAACCAGGGTTTCACGGTGTGCCGGTCGGTGGAGACCACCTGCGTCAGCCGCCCGGGCTCGAGCGAGTGCAGGTGGGCGGCGATCAGCTCCTCGGGAAGCCGCGCGAACAAGAGCGGCGCGAGCAGCGCCACCGCGACACCCGCGGCGAGCGCGGCGCCCGCGCCCGTGAGTGCGCCGAGCCAGAACGGCCGGCCGCGCCAGGACGCCGGCGGGCTCCCGCGGCGCTCGTCGGCGGCGGCTTGCGCATCGAGCGCGCGCGCGAGCGCGGCGCGCAGCGCGCGCGGCGCCGCGGCGTACTCCAGGTCGCGCCGCAGACGCGTCCGCGTGCGCTCGAGCTCCTCGAGCAGCGTACGGCACTCGGCGCAATGGCCGACGTGCCGCTCGACGGCGGCGGCGGACACGGCGTCGAGCTCCCCGTCGAACAGCGCCTGCACGCGCAGCTGTTCAGCGCACTGCACGTCCGTCTCCCGCGCTCTCCTCGTGCCAGAGTGCGCGCAGCGCCGCGCGCGCGCGCGCCAGGCGCGACATCACCGTGCCGATCGGCACCGCCGTCACGGCGGCGATCTCGCGGTAGCTCATGTCCTCCAGTTCCCGCAGCACCAGTACCTCGCGCTGCTCGCCCGGCAGCGCAGCGATCAGCCGCGCGAGCCTGCGCCGCTCGTCGCGCTCGATCGAGGCGCCCTCCGGATCGGACGCGCCGCCGCTGCCCGCGGCGGCGTCCGGCGCCGCCTCGTGCTCCTCGCCGAGGGGCTCCGCGGCGCGGCGGCGCCCCTGCTGCAACGCGCTCAGGTGACAGTTGCGCACGATCGCCAGCACCCAGGCGCGTGCGTCCTGGCTGCGCAGCGTGTCGAAGGCGCGAAAGGCACGCAGAAATGCCTCCTGGACGATGTCGTCGGCATCGCCCGGCGCGCGGCTCAGCCAGCGCGCGAGGCGATACGCGGCGTCGAGGTGCGGCAGCACCAGCGCCTCGAAGCGACTCCTCTTGTCATCCATTCGGACGGCCCGCAGCTCCGCTCAGGCCACGCCACGCGAGCCTTGCCTGAGGATGAGACCCTGGCCGTGGCGGGTTTATTCCCGGCGGCCGGCCCGCAGGTTGGCGGCATCGAGCGTGTTGGAGAGGAGCATCGCGATGGTCATGGGACCCAAGCCCCCCGGAACCGGGGTGATCCAGCCCGCACGCCCGGCGGCGGCCGCGAACTCGACGTCCCCCACGAGCTTGCCGTCCGGCCCGCGGTTGATGCCGACGTCGAACACCGCCGCGCCCGGCCGCACCCACTCCCCGGGGACGAAACCCGCCTTGCCGACCGCCGCCACCAGCACCTCGGCGCGCTCCACCTCCGCGCGCAGGTCGCGCGTGCCGGTGTGGCACACGGTCACGGTCGCGCGCGCCAGCAGCAGCTCGAGCGCCATCGGCCGCCCGACGATGTTGGAAGCGCCGACCACCGTGGCACGCAGGCCCGTCAGGCCGATGCCGTAGGCCTGCGCGAGCCTGATCACGCCGTAGGGCGTGCACGGCCGCAGCCGCGGGCGCTTTTGCGCCAGCAGCCCCGTGTTGACCGGGTGGAAGCCGTCGACGTCCTTGGCGGGATCGACCGCGTCCATCACGCGGTCGGCGTTCACGCCCTTGGGCAGCGGCAGCTGGATGAGGATGCCGTCGACACGCTCGTCGTGATTGAGCGCGTGCACCAGCGCGAGGATCTGTGCCTCGGGAGTGGCCGCCGGCAGATCGTGCGCGAAGGACTCGATGCCGGCCTCTGCCGAGGACTTGCGCTTGTTGCGCACGTAGACGCTCGATGCCGGATCCTCGCCCACCTGCACCACGGCAAGCCCGGGACGGCGGCCGTGGCGCGCGGTGAAATCGGCGGCGCGCACCGCCACCTCGGCGCGCACCTGCGCCGCCACCGCCTTGCCGTCGAGCAGCAGTGCACCGCCGGCCGTGCGTACGGCCTCCAGGGTCGCGGCGCCCATCAGTAGCGGTAGTGCTCGGGCTTGTAGGGCCCGGCCCGGTCCACGCCGATGTAGCGCGCCTGGGCGTCGCTCAACTGCGAGAGCGCGACGTTGAGCTTGCGCAGCTGCAGCCGCGCCACCTTCTCATCCAGCAGCTTCGGCAGCACGTACACCCCGATCGGGTACTGCTGCGTGTTGGTGTAGAGCTCCACCTGCGCGATCACCTGGTTGGCGAAGCTCGAGCTCATCACATAGCTCGGGTGTCCGGTGCCGCAGCCGAGGTTCACCAGCCGCCCCTGCGCGAGCAGGATGAGGCGCCGGCCGTCGGGCAGGATCACGTGATCCACCTGCGGCTTGATGTTCTCCCACTTGTATTGCTTCAGGCTCGCCACGTCGATCTCGCTGTCGAAGTGGCCGATGTTGCACACGATCGCGTTGTGCTTCATGCGCGTCATGTGTTCGTGGGTGATCACGTGGAAGTTGCCGGTGGCGGTGACGAAGATGTCGGCCTTGTCGGCCGCGTACTCCATGGTTACGACCCGGTAGCCCTCCATCGCCGCCTGCAGCGCGCAGATCGGATCGATCTCGGTCACCCATACCTGGGCCGACAGCGCCCGCAGCGCCTGCGCACAGCCCTTGCCGACATCGCCGTAGCCGCACACGACGGCGATCTTGCCGGCCACCATCACGTCGGTGGCGCGCTTGATGGCATCCACCAGGGATTCGCGGCAGCCGTACAGGTTGTCGAACTTGCTCTTGGTGACCGAGTCGTTGACGTTGATCGCGGGGAAGGCGAGCTTGCCCTCCTTCGCCATCTGATAGAGGCGCTTCACCCCGGTGGTGGTCTCCTCGGTGACGCCCTTCACGTGGCCGATGCGGCTCGAGTACCACTTCGGGTCGCTCTTCAGATGCGTGCGGATCGAGGCGAACAGCGCACGCTCTTCCTCGTTCGCCGGATGGGTGATCGCGCTCGTGTCGCTCTCGGCGCGCACCCCGAGGTGCAGCAGCAGCGTCGCATCGCCGCCGTCGTCCAGGATCATGTTGGCCGGTGCGTTCGGCCACTGGAAGATGCGATGGGTGTATTCCCAGTAATCATCCAGCGACTCGCCCTTCCAGGCGAACACCGGCGTGCCGCGTGCGGCGATCGCCGCGGCGGCGTGATCCTGGGTGGAGAAGATGTTGCAGGAGGCCCAGCGCACCTCGGCGCCGAGCGCCTGCAGCGTCTCGATCAGCACCGCCGTCTGGATGGTCATGTGGAGCGAGCCCGCGATGCGTGCGCCGCGCAGCGGCTGCGCGGGTGCGAACTCCTCGCGGATCGCCATGAGACCGGGCATCTCGGTCTCGGCGATCGCGATTTCCTTGCGGCCCCAGTCGGCGAGCGACAGATCGGCGACGTGGTGATCGGCCTTGTGGCCGGCGGGTTTCAACGTGGCGTTCATACTCGATACTCCATGATTCAGAGCGAGCGCCGTGTGAGTTGCACCCGGTCCGCTGAGCCTGGCAGGGTCGCGGTGCGCCTCGCGGCCACCCGCCCCGTCGCAACGCTCCTCAGCGTGCCGGGTCCGCCGCGAATGCGGCGGCGATACCTCGGAAGCTTCAGGCGGCGCGCACTCCCTTGCCCTCGGCGGCGAGCTCGGCGGCCCGATCGGTGCGCTCCCAGGTGAACTCGGCCTCGGTGCGTCCGAAGTGCCCGTAGGCGGCGGTCTTCTGATAGATCGGCCGCACCAGGTCGAGCATCTCGCGCAGTCCGTAAGGCGTGAGATCGAAGTGCTTGCGCACCAGCTGCGTCAGGTGCTCGCGCGACAGGCGGCTGGTGCCGAAGGTCTCGATCATGATCGAGGTCGGCTCGGCGACGCCGATGGCGTACGACACCTGCACCTCGCATCTCTCGGCGAGTCCCGCGGCGACGATGTTCTTGGCGACGTAGCGCGCCGCGTAGGCGGCCGAGCGGTCGACCTTGGAGGGATCCTTGCCGGAGAAGGCGCCGCCGCCATGGCGGGCGTAACCGCCGTAGGTGTCGACGATGATCTTGCGTCCGGTGAGGCCGCAGTCGCCGACCGGTCCGCCGATGACGAAGCGGCCGGTGGGATTGATGTGGTATTTGGTGCGCTTGTCCAGCCACTTGGCCGGCAGGACCGGCTTGACGATCTCCTCCATCACCGCCTCGCGCAGCGCCCGGGTGGACACCTCCGGGCTGTGCTGCGTCGAGAGCACCACGGCCTCGATGCCGACCGGCTCCTGGTCCTCGTAGCGCAGCGTCACCTGGCTCTTGGCGTCGGGGCGCAGCCAGGGAAGCTTGCCCGCCTTGCGCACCTGCGCCTGGCGCTTCACCAGGCGGTGGGCGAGCGTGATCGGCGCCGGCATCAGCACGTCGGTCTCGTTGGTGGCGTAGCCGAACATCAGGCCCTGGTCGCCGGCGCCCTGCTTGCGCTCGTCCTTGCGGTCGACGCCCTGGGCGATGTCGGGCGACTGCTTGCCGATGATGTTGAGGACGCCGCAGCTCGCACCGTCGAAGCCCATCTCGGAGGAGTCGTAGCCGATGTCGAGCACGGTCTTGCGCACCAGCGCCTCGACGTCCACCCAGGCGCTGGTCGTGACCTCGCCCGCGACGATCACCACTCCGGTCTTGACCAGCGTCTCGCACGCCACGCGCCCGCGCGGGTCTTCCTTCAGGATCGCATCGAGCACGGCATCCGAGATCTGGTCCGCGACCTTGTCCGGGTGGCCCTCGGACACCGATTCGGAGGTAAAGAGGTAGTCGTTCGACATCCGGGGGTTTCCCTGCACTTTGAGTGCCAAAGAGACCATTTTAACCCAGCCGGACGGCGCCCGCCGTGGCGGTGGCAAGCCTCTCCTCGAACCCGGCGCGGGTGAAGCGGTGGTTCTGGGTGCCCCGGGCCTCGATCTTGATGGCCCCCATGAGGGAGGCAATATGTCCCGTGGCGCGCCAGTCGAGGCCGTGCAGCAGGCCGTGGATCAGTCCCGCCCGGTAGGCATCGCCGCAGCCCGTCGGGTCGATGACCTCCCGCGCCGCAGCGGCCGGGATCTCGAGCACCCCGTCGCGCGTATGGATGGCAGAGCCCAGCGCGCCCCGCGTGATGATCAGGGCCTCGACCCGCCGGGCCAGACCCGCGAGCGTCCAGCCGGTCTTCTGCGCCACCATCTGCCACTCGTATTCGTTGAGCGTCACCCAGGTCGCCTGGGCGACGAAGCGCTCGAGATCCTCGCCGCCGAACATCGGCAGCGCCTGCCCCGGATCGAAGATGAAGGGGATGCGGGCGGCGGCGAACTGCTCGGCGTGGCGGATCATGCCCTCGCGCCCATCGGGTGCCACGATGCCGAGGGCGACGCCGGGGGCGTCCGCGACCTGGTTCAGGTGCGAGTGCTGCATCGCGCCGGGGTGAAAGGCGGTGATCTGGTTGTCGTCGAGATCGGTGGTAATGAAAGCCTGCGCGGTGAGCTCGCTGTCGACCACGCGCACGTGGTCGGCGTGCACGCCGCTCTTCTTCATCCACTCGTGATAGGGCCCGAAGTCGCGCCCCACGGTCGCCATCGGGTAGCCCACGTCGCCGAGCAGGGCGAGGTTATAGGCGATGTTGCCGGCGCAGCCGCCGAACTCCCGGCGCAGCTGCGGCACGAGAAACGACACGCTCAGCATGTGGATCTTGTCGGGCAGGATGTGATTGGCGAAGCGGTCGCCGAACACCATGATGGTGTCGTACGCCACCGAGCCGCAGATCAGGGCGCGGCCCCGGGCCGGGGAGGTGTTCATGGTGTCAGGGCTTCAGGCGCCGTGGGTGCGCGTACACGACATGCCGGTCGCGCCGCGCGAAGGCGACCAGTGTAATGCCGGAGCGCTCGGCGAGCCGCACCGCGAAGGCGGTCGGCGCCGAGAGTGCCGCGAGAAACGGGATGCCGACGGTGGCGCACTTCTGCACCAGCTCGTAGCTGGCGCGGCTGGTCATCAGCATATAGCCCGACGACAGGTCGACGCCGCCGCGCACCAGCGCGCCGATGGTCTTGTCGAGGGCGTTGTGGCGCCCGACGTCCTCGCGCACCAGACGGATCCCCTGCCCCGGCACTACCCAGGCCGCCGCGTGCACGCTGCCGGTACGGGCGTTGATCGGCTGCAGTCCGCCGAGCTCCTCGATCGCCGCGTGCAGCTCCGCGCTCGTCACCTCGACGCCCGGCGGCACCGCGGCAGTTTCGCGAATCGCATCGGCGGCGGTTTCCGCGCCGCACAGGCCGCAGCCGGTGCGCCCGGTGAGGTTGCGCCGGCGGTGCAGCAGGGCCGTGAAGCGCTCCCAGGCGACCGTGACGTGCACGTCGATGGAAGCGGCACCGCGGCGCACCTCGACGCCACGGATCTCCTCGGGGCGCGCCACCAGCGCCTCGCTCAGCGTGAAGCCCGTGGCGAAGTCCTCGAGGTCGGCGGGCGTCGCCAGCATCACCACGTGCGGGGTGTCGTGGTAGACGAGCGCCACGGGCAGCTCCTCGGCGACCTGGTCGACGGTGTGCTCGGTCGCGCCGCGCGACCAGCGGTCGACGCTCACCTCGGAGCTGACCGCCGCCGCCTCTGGAGGCGCCGCGCTCACCGGTGTCGGCGCCCGGAACCTGTATGCGGCACGGGCGCGGTGCCGGCGGGAATCAGCGTCTGCATAATAAGGAGACCAGTATACGTCCGCGCACCGCGCATGGTTGAGCAGGCTCAAACTTGATCGTCTCGCAGCTGCCCGGGCGGGCGCGAGCGCCGTGCGTGGGCGTGCTCGCGGTCGCGTGGCTCGCGCCGGGGGCATGCGAAGCGGATCCGCTCGCCTTCGGCGGCACCCTCGCGGCAACCAGCGATTACGTCTATCGCGGCGTCTCCCAGAGCGACGGCCAGGGCGCGCTGCAGGCGGACCTGCACGCGGCCACCGACGGCGGCACCTTCGTCGGGATCTGGGCGAGCAGCCGCGACCGCAATCTCGAGCCCGGTACCGCGGCGGAGCTGCAGCTCTATGCCGGTCAGCGCTTCACGCTCGGCCGGGGCTGGAGCGCCACCGTCGGCGGCCGGGCCGACTATTTCGTCGACGGTGCCGCCGATCACTCCGACGACTACCAGGAGCTTTCCGCCGCGCTCACCTGGCTCGATCGCTATACGTTCTCCGTGAGTGCCATCCCGAGCGCGCCGCGCTACACCACGGAGAGCTCCCCGTACCCCGGATACCCGCCCGGGTACTCCGACAGGGTGTACCGCAGCGCCGCCTTCAGTGCCGACGCTTCCGGCCAGTGGCTGCTGCGGCAGCGCCTGCTCGGCGGCGGGCTGTACGCGATCGCCGCCGCCGGCTACTACTACTCGACCCGTCCGGACCGTGAGGACGCTCCCGGCGTCGGCTTCCTCTATGGCAACGCGGGGCTGGCGCTCGCCTGGCCGCGCTGGCGCATCGATCTCGGGTACTTCGGCGCCGAGCGGCGCGCGGCGCAGCTGTTTCCCTACCCCGTGGCGAATCGCCTCGCGGGCACGCTCAGCTGGCAATTCTGAGGCGCCGGCAAGGCTGACGGCCGCTCCTTGAACCCGGCGGCGCGCCGTGGAGACTTACCGCTAGAGGGTGTGATATCGATGGCGGGCGGCTACCAGGACTCGAGTGCAACGAGCGCGCGCGGCGCCGCCGCGCGCGAGCGCGAGCTCATCGCCCGCATCGCCCGGCACGACCGCCGCGCGTTCGAGGAGCTCTACAACCTCTACCACCGCCGCCTGGCGCGCTTCCTGACGCGGCTCACGCGCCGCTACGACCTGGCGGAGGAGATCATCAACGACACCTTCTGGGTGGTATGGCGCGGCGCCCGCGCTTTCCGCGGCGACTCGCAGCCTTCGACCTGGATCCTCGGGATCGCCTATCGCAAGGCGCGCAATGCGTTCCGCGGCGCCGCCCGCGCGCGTGCCCGCGAGAACCTCGGGGCACCCGCCCTGGCACTCACCAGCGAGGAACCGGCGCGCGCCGCGGAGCTGCGCGACTGGCTCGGCGCGGCGCTCGGCGAGCTGCCGCTCGAGCAGCGCCTGGCCGTCGAGCTGTGCTACGAGCTCGGTCATTCGTGCGAGGAGATCGCAACCATCATGGGATGTCCGGTGAACACCGTCAAAACCCGCCTGTTTCATGCGCGCGCCAAGCTGCAGAAGCGGCTGACGGAGCTCTCCGGGGCGCCCCCGCCCGCGCGCAGCGCCGCGGAGCGCGAATGAGCGCGGACGCCCTGGGGTTGCACGAGGAGGCCTGGCGGCTGCTGCCATGGCTCGTCAACGGACGCCTGGAGGGCGCCGAGCGCGTGCGCATCGAGCGGCACGTGCGCGACTGCGAGGCGTGCGCGCGCGAGCTTGCGCTGCAGCGGCTCTGGCGCGACGGCCTCACCGCGCCCGAGCGTGTCACCTACGCACCCGGCCCCTCCTTCCGCAAGCTCATGGAGCGCATCGACGCCGCCGGCGGCGCGCGCACCGGGGGAGCGAAGCCGGCTGCGCGTGCCGCGCGCACGCGCGCGGCGTGGCGTCCGCCGGGCCTCGCCTGGGCCGCGAGCTTCCTCGCGTGCGTGGCGCTCGGCACCTGCGCCCTCACCGCGTATCGATGGTCGCAGCCGCTGTACCTGACGCACACCGCTCCACCGGCCTCGCCCGCGGGCGTGCTGCACCTCGCCTTCGATCGCTCGCTCGCCATCGGCGATGCCGAGCGGCTGCTGCTCGCCGCCGGCGCCCGGGTCGTCGAGGGTCCGGACGCGAGCGGCGTGTTCGGCGTGGCGCCGGCGGCCGCGGCGCCGACGCCGCCCGCGCGCGCTGCGCAGCTGCGTGCGCTCGCCGCACGGCTGCGCGCCGACGCCCGCGTGCGCTGGATCGAGCC
This sequence comes from Steroidobacteraceae bacterium, assembly GCA_035523985.1. Taxonomy (GTDB): domain Bacteria; phylum Pseudomonadota; class Gammaproteobacteria; order Steroidobacterales; family Steroidobacteraceae; genus 13-2-20CM-66-19. The sequence continues at coordinate 25,590 of DATKPR010000163.1, forward strand.
GCTGCCGCGGGGTCCGTAATGCGCGACTGCCGCCGCACCCTCATCGCCGTGCTGGCGTGCGCCGCCGCGGCGGCCGCGGGTGCGACGGCGGCCGGCGAGCCGGCAAGGGGAGGCGCGCCGGCCGTGCCGCCGGCGGCGGGCGCCACCGCCCTGCCGCGCATCGTGGTCGCCTTCGCCAACGAGCCGCAGAGCGCCCCCGGGCCCGCCGGCTCGACCGGGCGCCGCTATGCAGGCGGCGCCTACGGCGTGTCGCAGCGCGCCGCGCTCACGGCGCGGCGCGTCGCCGCCGACTACGCGCTGCGCGAGGTCGCAAGCTGGCCCATCCGCGAGCTCGCCATGCACTGCGTGGTGTACGAGATCGGCGGCGGCCGCACGGCCGGCGAGGTGCTCGCGGCGCTGGCGCGCGATGCGCGCGTGGCGCTGGCGCAGCCGCTCAACGAGTTCCACACGCTCACCGCGCCCGCCGCGCCCGCACCCTACGACGACCCGCTCTACGACCTGCAGGCGAATCTGCCGGTGCTCGGCGTGCCGCAGGCGCAGCGCCGCGCGCAGGGCGCCGGCGTGCGCATCGCGCTCATCGATACCGCGGTGGACGAGCGGCACCCCGACCTCGCCGGCCGCATCGTGCGCAGCCGCGACTTCGTCGGCGCCGGGCGCGGCGCGGGCGGCTCGCAGCGCCATGGCACGGCGATGGCGGGCATCATCGCCGCGGTGGCCGGCAACGGCATCGGCATCGTCGGCATCGCGCCACGCGCCGAGCTCGAGGTGTACGCGGCCTGCTGGCAACTCGAGCCGGATCGCGACGCCGCCGCCTGCAATACCTTCACGCTGGCGCGCGCACTCGCCGCGGCGCTCGAATCGGGGGCACCGCTCGTCAACCTGAGCGTCGCGGGCCCCGAGGACGCGCTGCTCACGGCGCTCATTGCCACCGGCATACGCCGCGGCGTCATATTCGTCGGCGCCCGCGATGCGGACGGCGGCTTCGCGGCGGCGATTCCCGGGGTCATCGGGGCCGCGGGCAGCGAAGCCGGTGCCCTCCCCCCCGGCACCCTCGCTGCCCCGGCCCGGCACGTGCTGACGCTGCGGCCGCAAGGGCAATACGACTTCGAGTCCGGAACCTCGGTCGCCGCCGCGGAGATCACCGGCGTGATCGCGCTCGTGCTGTCGGCGGCGCGTACGCGCCTCTCCGCCGCTGCGCTGCTGGAGCTGCTGCGGCCGGCGCCGACCGCGGTCGCCGCCGGCGGCGCGGACCCCGCCGGGGCGGTGAACGCCGCCGTCGCGCTCGAGCGCCTCGATGGCGCGCCGCGGCGCAGCTGCACCGCCGCGCGCAGCGGTGCGGGGGATGCGCGGGGCTGCCCGGCGCTCGCCGGGCACTCGCTTGACGGCCTGTAAGGCGCTGGCCATGCTGCCGCGCGCATGCGCAGCTCCCCACCCGGCCTCACCTGGACGCTGATCGAGCAGGCGCGCGCGCGCATCGCGCCGCTCATCCACACGACGCCGGTCATGACGAGCACGACGCTCGATGCGCGCGCCGGGGCGCAGCTGTACTTCAAGTGCGAGAACTTCCAGAAGGGCGGTGCCTTCAAGGCGCGCGGCGCCTCGAACGCGGTCTTCAGCCTCGCCGAGGCTGAGGCGCGCCGCGGGGTCGTCACCCACTCCTCCGGCAACCACGCGGCCGCTCTGGCGCGCGCCGCCCGCCTGAAGGGCATTGCCGCTTACATCGTCATGCCGGACAACACCCCGCTCGCCAAGCGCGCCGCCGTCGAGCGTCTGGGTGCGGCGATCACGCTCTGCGAGCCGACGCTCGCGGCCCGGGAGCGGGCCGCCGCCGGCATCGTGGCCACGACCGGGGCGGTCCTGGTGCACCCCTACGACGACCTCCTGGTGATGGCCGGTCAGGGCACGGTTGCGGTCGAGCTCCTCGAGCAGGTCGCCGACCTCGACGTGCTGCTCGCCCCGGTGAGCGGCGGCGGGCTGCTCAGCGGCATCGCGGTGGCGGCGCGGACGCTGCGTCCGCAGCTGCGCATCCTCGGCGTGGAGCCGGCCGGGGCCGACGACGCCGTGCGCTCGCTGCGCGCCGGCCGGATCGTCCCGTGCGAGCGGCCCGCGACGATCGCCGACGGGCTGCGTGCCACCGTCGGCGTGCGCCCGTTCGCGGAGATCCGCCGCCACGTCGATGACATCCTCACGGTGCCGGATGCGGCGATCGTGAGCGCGATGCGTGCTCTCTGGGAGGTGATGAAGATCGTCGTAGAGCCCTCGGGAGCGGCGGCCTATGCCGCCGTGGCGGCAGGCCGCGCCGATCTTCAGGGCAAACGGGTCGGGGTGGTCGTGAGCGGCGGCAACCTCGATCTCGACACGCTGCCGTGGATCACACCCGCTCGAGGATGAGTGCGATGCCCTGCCCCACCCCGATGCACATGGTGCACAGCGCATAGCGGCCGCGCGTCGCGGCGAGCTGACTCGTCGCGGTGGTCGCGAGCCGCGCCCCCGACATCCCGAGCGGGTGGCCGAGAGCGATGGCGCCGCCGTTGGGATTGACGTGGGCGGCATCGTCGGGGAGCCCGAGCTCGCGCAGCACCGCGAGCGCCTGGGCGGCGAAGGCCTCGTTCAGCTCGATGACGCTCATGTCCCCGAGCGCCAGCCGTGCTTTCTCGAGCACCTTGCGGGTCGCGGGCACGGGCCCCATCCCCATGATGCGCGGCGCCACCCCCGCGGTGGCGGCCGCCACCACCCGCGCGCGCGGCGTGAGGTTGCCGCGCCGCGCCGCCTCCTCCGAGGCGACGATGAGCGCGCAGGCGCCGTCGTTGACCCCCGAGGCATTGCCGGCCGTGACGCTGCCGCCGGCACGGAACGGCGTCGGCAGCGCGGCCAGCTGCTCGAGGGTCGTCTCGCGCGGGTGCTCGTCGCGCTCGACGCGCAGCGTCTGGCCCTTGCGTTGCGGGATCTCGACGGCAATCAGCTCCCCGGCGAAGAAGCCGCGCGCATAGGCGGCGGCGGCGCGCTGCTGGCTGCGCAGCGCGAAGCGGTCCTGATCGGCGCGTGCGATGCGGTAGTCGGCGGCGACGTTCTCGCCGGTCTCCGGCATCGAGTCGATGCCGTACTGCGCGCGCAGGCGCGGGTTGACGAAGCGCCAGCCGATGGTGGTGTCGTAAATCTCCGCCTGCCGCGAGAAGGCGCCTTCGGCCTTGGGCAGGACGAACGGCGCGCGCGACATCGACTCGACGCCCCCCGCGATCGCAAGCCCCACTTCCCCGAGGCGCACCGCGCGGGCCGCCATCGCCACCGCATCGAGCCCCGAGCCGCACAGGCGGTTGACGGTCGCACCCGGCACCGTCTGCGGCAGGCCCGCCAGCAGCGCCGCCATGCGCGCCACGTTGCGGTTGTCCTCGCCCGCCTGGTTGGCGCAGCCGAGCAGCACCTCCTCGATCCCAGCGGGATCGAGCCCCGGATTGCGTCTGAGGAGCGCCGCGATCGGCAGCGCGGCCAGATCGTCGGTGCGGACCGCGGCGAGCGCCCCGCCGTAGCGGCCGATCGGCGTGCGCACCGCATCGCAGATGAAGGCTTCAGCCATGGCGGTCATCATATCGCCTTGGCCGCGGTACCGGCGCGACTCGCCGCGCGCCGCGGCCCGAGGAACCGCTAAACTAACGCCGATGTTCCCCTCGCTGCCGCCCGCCACCCGGGCCCTGATCCTCGTCAACGTCGGCGTGTTCCTGCTCGAGCAGTGGGCCGGCGATGCCCTCATCCAGTGGTTCGCGCTCTGGCCGCTCGCGAGCCCGCAGTTCGAGCCGTGGCAGCTGCTCACGTACGCCTTCCTGCACGACCCGCGCACCGTCGCCCACGTGTTCTTCAACATGTTCGCGCTCTACATGTTCGGCGGCAGCCTCGAGCGCTACTGGGGCGGCCGCCGCCTGGTGCTGTTCTACGTGGTGTGCGCGATCAGCGCCGGCCTCACCCAGCTCGCGGTGCAGCAGCTCACCGGCGGCGCCGACGAGGCGACCATCGGCGCCTCGGGCGCGGTGTTCGGCATCCTGCTCGCCTTCGCCTGGTACTTTCCGCGGCAGCGGGTGGCGGTGTACTTCATCGTCCCGATGCCGTCGTGGCTGTTCGTGACGCTCTATGGACTGGTCGAGCTGTTCTTCGGCGTGACCGGCTCGCAGCAGGGCGTGGCGCACTTCGCCCATCTCGGCGGCATGCTGGGGGGTGCGCTGTGCATACTCTACTGGCGCGCGCGGCGGCGCTTCGGCTCGGCCTGACGGCGCAACGGCGCAACGGCGCAACGTGCGCCGCTTGCCGGAGAATCGGACTCAGCAAGTCGGGGCAAGCGCAAGATTACATTTAATTAATCATCCGGCGAGGCCGGAACGAGCCGCGGAGTTGGCAATCCGCGCCGGCTCCCGTCAAAATCGCGCGCTCAAAAAATACGGTGGAACTTCGCGCAGCCTTCTCCCTCTAGACCCCAGCCGACATGATCAAGACCGAACACCTCACCAAGCGCTACGGCCCGCTCACCGCCGTCGACGATGTGACCTTCCAGGTGGCACCCGGGGAGGTGCTCGGCTTCCTCGGTCCCAACGGCGCCGGCAAGACGACCACCATGCGCATGCTCGCGGGCTTCGTGACCCCGAGCTCGGGTACGGGCAGCATCTGCGGCCACGACATCGGCAGCGACACGCTCGCCGCCAAGGCGGCGCTCGGCTATCTGCCGGAGGGCGCGCCGAGCTACGGCGAGATGACCGTGCGCGGCTTCCTCGCCTTCATCGCCGATCTGCGCGCCCTCACCGGGGAGCGGCGCCGCGCGCGCCTTGCGCACGTGGTCGAGCACCTGCAGCTCGGTCCGGTGCTCGAGCAGACGATCGAGACGCTCTCGAAGGGCTTCCGGCGGCGCGTCGGCCTGGCGCAGGCGATCGTGCACGATCCGCCGGTGCTGATCCTCGATGAGCCGACCGACGGCCTCGACCCGAACCAGAAGCACGAGGTACGCACCCTCATCAACGACATGGCGCGCGACAAGATCATCGTGATCTCGACCCACATCCTCGAGGAGGTCGACGCGGTGTGCACCCGCGCGATCATCATCGCGCGCGGGCGTATCGTCGCCGACGACACGCCGGCCGGGCTCGCCGCCCGCTCCCGCTACCACAACGCCGTCTCCATGCAGCTCGACGATCCGGGACAACTCGCCGCGGCGCGCGCCGCGGTCGCCGCGCTCCCGGCGGTGGCCGATCTCGAGGTGAGCGAGCGCGACGCGCGCCTCACGGCGCTGCCGCGGGCCGGCGCGACCATCCTGCCGGCGCTGTCGGAGCTGGCGGCGCGGCAGGGACTGAAGCTGAAGGAGCTGCACCTCGAGTCCGGCCGCCTCGACGAAGTATTCCGCACCATCACCGCCTGATAGCGAACCGTACATGCGCAACGTGGGCATCATTCTGCGCCGCGAGCTCGCGAGCTACTTCGCGACGCCGCTGGCGTACGTCTTCATCCTCATCTTCCTGGTGCTGGCCAACGCCTTCACCTTCTATCTCGGCGGTTTCTTCGAGCGCGGCCAGGCCGACCTCGAGCCGTTCTTCACCTTTCATCCGTGGCTCTACCTGTTCCTGATCCCGGCGGTCTCGATGAAACTGTGGGCCGAGGAGCGCAAGTCCGGCAGCATCGAGCTGCTCATGACGCAGCCGGTCACGCTGCGCGCGGCGGTGCTCGGCAAATTCCTGGCCGCGTGGCTCTTCACCGCCCTCGCCCTCGCCCTGACCTTCCCGCTGTGGATCACCGTCAACTGGCTGGGTCACCCCGACAATGGCGCGATCCTGGCGGCCTACCTCGGGAGCCTCTTGCTCGCCGGCGGCTTTCTCGCCATCGGCTCGTGCATGTCGGCGCTCACCCGCAGCCAGGTGGTGGCCTTCATCCTCGGGGTGGTGGTGTGCTTCGTGTTCCTGCTTGCCGGGTTCCCGCTGGTGCTCGACCTGTTCCGCGGCTGGGCGCCGCAGGCGCTCACCGATGCGATCGCCTCGCTCTCGTTCCTCACCCACTTCCAGTCGATCGAGAAGGGCGTGATCGACGTGCGCGACCTGCTCTACTTCGCGATGCTGATCGGGTTCTTCCTGCTCGCCACCGCCATCGCCCTCGAGCTGCGCAAGGCGGACTGAACCATGATGAAACGCTCCACTCTCGGCGGTGCCACGCTGCTCGCGGTAGCGCTGCTGTTCATCGGCCTCACCGTGTTCTTCAACTACGCGCTGCGCGGCTGGCGCGCCGATCTCACGCAGAACCATCTGTACACGATCGCACCCGGTACCGAGCGCATCCTCAAGAGCATCCACGAGCCGATCAATCTCTACTTCTTCTTCTCCGAGAAGACCGCCGGCCAGCTGCCGCAGATCAAGACCTACGGCGTGCGGGTGCGCGAGTTCCTCGAGGAGCTCGCCGCGCGCTCCAACGGCATGCTGCGCCTGCACGTGATCGACCCGCAGCCCTTCTCCGAGGACGAGGACCGCGCCGCCGAGCTCGGGGTGCGCGGCGCGCCGGTGGGGGCGGCGGGCACACAGCTGTACTTCGGGCTCGCCGGGACCAACTCCACCGACGGCCACAAGGCGATCGAATTCTTCGATCCCAACAAGGAGCAGTTCCTCGAGTACGACGTGGTGCAGCTCATCTATCAGCTCGCCAATCCGAAGAAGCCGGTGGTGGCGTGGCTGTCGACGCTGCCGATGGGCCCGGGCTTCGACCAGATGAGCGGGCAGATGCGCGAGCCGTGGGTGATCTACGCGCAGGCCGAGCAGCTCTTCGACGTGCGCCCGCTGGAGACGAGCGCCACGCGGATCGATCCGGACGTCAACGTACTGGTGCTGGTGCACCCGAAGAACCTCTCGCCGGCCCTCGAGTTCGCCATCGACCAGTACGCGCTCAGGGGCGGCCACATCCTCGCCTTCGTCGATCCGCTCGCCGAGGCCGACCCTTCCGGCAACGACCCGCGCAATCCCATGGCCGCGATGGGCGCCGACAAGTCCTCGCACCTGGGTGCGCTGCTCACGGCGTGGGGAGTGAAGTTCGACGCCACCCAGGTGGTCGCCGACCGCGGCCACGCCCTCTCGGTGTCGATGCACCAGAACGAGCCGCCGGTGGAGCACTTAGGGGTCCTCGGCCTCGACAAGTCGAGCTTCGCCACCGACGACGTGATCACCTCCGGGCTCTCCAACGTCAACGTCGCCATGGCCGGCTACCTCGAGCCGCTCAAGGGCGCGACCACGAAGTTCGAGCCGCTGCTCGAGTCGAGCACCGATGCGGCGCTGATCCCGGTGGAGCGCTTCCGCATGCTGTTCGACCCGGCGACGCTGCGCGACGGCTTCAAGCCGACGGGCATCCGTTACACGCTCGGCGCGCGCGTCAGCGGCGACGTGCACACCGCCTTCCCGAACGGAGCGCCGGCCGGGGTGACGCTGCCCGCGGGGGAGACGGACCTGAAGGCCTCGACGCACCCGCTGAATCTCGTGGTCATCGCCGACACCGATCTGCTGGCCGATTACCTGTGGGTGCGCAGCCAGGACTTCTTCGGCCAGCGCCTGACGCAGGCCTGGGCCAGCAACGGCGACCTGGTGCTGAACGCCCTCGATAATCTCGCCGGCAGCGCCGATCTCATCAGCGTGCGCGGCCGCGCCACCTTCACCCGTCCCTTCGACCGCGTCGAGAAGCTGCGGCACGCCGCCGACGACCGCTTCCGCGACAAGGAGCAGGAGCTCGAGCGGCAGCTGCAGGCGACCGAACAGAAGCTCACGGCGCTGCAGTCCAAGGGCGGCGGCGGCAAGGAGAATGCGATCGTGACCCCCGAGGAGCAGCAGGAGATCGAGCACTTCGGTCAGGAGAAGCTGCGCATCCGCAAGGAGCTGCGCGCGGTGCGCGCCGGGCTCGATGCGGACATCAGCCGGCTCGGCACCGAGATCAAGATCGTCGACATCGTGGTGATCCCGGCGCTGTTCGCGCTGCTGGCGCTCGGCTTCGGATACTGGCGGCGGCGCGTGCGCGCGCGCGCCAGCGGAGGCGTGTCATGACACCACGCCGCGTGGCGATCCTGCTGCTCTGCGGCCTGGCGGTGATCGCCGGTGCGATCTGGCTCTCCTCCCGCCGGCACCTCGAGCACGCAACGCTCGCCGGCGACCTGGTGCTGCCGGGCCTCGAGCCCGCCATCAACACGGTGACCGAGGTGGACCTGCGCCGCGGCGATGGCACGCGCACCAGCCTCAAGAAGGCGAGCGTCGGCTGGGTGGTGGGCGAGCGCGACTGGGCGGCCGAGCCCGGCAAGGTGCGCAAGCTCCTCCTCGACCTCGGCGCACTCAACGTCGTCGAGGAGAAGACCCGGCTGCCGGAAAACTACCCGCAGCTCGGCGTCGAGGACGTGAGCACGCCGAAGGCCTCGGGCACTCAGGTGGACGTGGTGACCCCGGGACACACCTACGCGCTGATCGTCGGCAAGACCTCCAGCGGCAAGTCCGGCTACGTGCGGGTTGCGGGGACGCCGGCGAGCCTGCTCGCGGCCCCGCTGCTCACGCTCGATGCGGATCCGAAGACCTGGCTCGAGAACTCGCTCATCGACCTGCCGGCGGCACGCGTGCGGCAGGTGGAGGAAAAGCCCCTCGAGGGCGCACCGTACGCGGCGGCGCGCGAGAAGAAGGAGCAGACGGATTTCAGCGTCACGGGAGTCCCGAAGGGCCGCCAGCTGACCGGCCCGGGCGCGGCGGATTCGCTCGCCGGCGCCCTCGGCGCACTCACCCTCGAGGACGTGCAGAAGAGCGCCGTGCCCCCCGACGCCAAGGTGGCCCGCGCCGTGTTCCGCACGTTCGACGGCCTCGAGGTGACGGTCACCGGACGCAAGGACGGGACGCGCTCGCTCATTGCACTGAGTGCGCGCGCCGCGGCACCCGCGGCCGAGCCTGAAGCGCATGCGCTCGACACCCGGCTCGGCGGCTGGGAGTTCGAGATCCCCGACTACAAGTACGGCACGATCTTCCGGCCTCTGGAAGAGCTGCTGCAGCGCAAGCCCGAGCCGGTCCACAAGGCCTCCGCCAGGAGCACGGCGGCGATGAAGCCCGCGGCAACACCGGCGGCGAGCCCCGCGGCGACACCGGCGGCCTCACCCGCCGCCGCGAAGCCTGCCGCGACACCCGCCGCGAAGCCGGCGGCGAGCCCCGCCGCCACGCCCGCCGCGCCCCCGAAGTAGCGTCGCGGCGCGCCGCGGGCCTCACGCCCGCACCCCGGCGCCGCGCGGGGCGCCCCGGGCGGGGCTACCGCATCGCACCATTACGCCCCCCGCGCGCGCCGGGCGTATAGTTTTTCGGCGCCGCCGGGAGCGGCGCTGAGAGGAGGGAACATGAGCGCCGTCATTCTCGCCGTGTTCGACCAGTACTCCACCGCGGACCGCGTCCGTACCCGTCTGGTGAGCGACGGCTTCCCCACCGACCGCGTCGAGCTCACCGCGTCCTGCGAGCCGGGCCGCGCGGGCCTCGAGCCCGCCGGATCGGTGCACGAGCGCTTCGTGCAGTACTTCCGCACGCTGCTCGGCGCCGCCGACGAACAGCCGTTCGTCGAGGGGCTGGCCACGCGCGTCGATCAGGGCGCGGCCACCATCACCGTGCATCCGCGCGGGACCATCGAGACCGAGCGCGCCGCGCAGATCCTCGAGGGCGAAGGAGCCGTCGAGGTCGTGGGACACGACCTCGCACATCAGTCCTTCGAGCACGCGGCCGCCCGCAGCGATGGCTACTGGGTGCGGCACTTCATGCTCGATAATCCGACCGGGGCCGACTGCATCTACTGCCGGCTGTTCCCCGGACACCGGCACTGAGCGCGCCGTGTCGGCATGAGCGAGCCCCGGTATGCGGGCGGCTGCCTGTGTGGCGCGCTGCGTTATGAGATCGCGGGCGAGGCGGCGAACCCGTGTTTCTGCCACTGCACGAGCTGCCGTCGCGCCAGCGGCGCGCCCATGGTGCCGTGGGGCACGTTCGCACGCGAGGCGCTGCGCGTGACGCGCGGGCGGCTGCAGGAGTACCGCTCCTCGCAGCAGGTGTGGCGCGGCTTCTGCGCGCACTGCGGCACCTCACTCACCTACCGCCACGAGGCGCGCGCCGGCGAGATCGACGTGACGCTCGCGACGCTCGACGACCCGACGGCGATCGCACCGCGCATGCACGTGTGGGTGCGGGAGCGACTGCCGTGGGTGGCCGTCGCGGACCAGCTGCCGCAGTATTCGGCCGGGACGCCGGACTAACGCGTCCGCGCCAGCAGCGCGAGCGAGACCGTGGCGAGCAGCGCCGTCGGCAGCCACGCGAGCAGCACGGGGTTGAGCGCGAACACCACCGTACTGCTCTCGATGAGCCGCTGCAGCAGGAAGAAACCGATACCGAGCACGAGACCGAGCAGCATGCGCGTGCCCGAGCCGGTGGAGCGCAGCGGCCCGAGCGCGAAGGGGATCGCCAGGATCGCGCAGAAGGCGATCGCCACGGTGCGCGCGATACGCGACCAGAAAGCGAACACGTACTCGCGCGCATCGAGCGCGTTGCTGCGGTAGTAGCGGATCAGGCGCCACAGGGCGCTGATCGTCAGCTGGTCCGGGTCCTGGACGGCGAGGCCGAGGAAACCGGCGGTGACGTTCGACTCGAGGATCCGCTCGGCGGGCGGCGTGGCGCTCACGGTGTCGCCGGAGAAACGCGACTCGGCGTAGTCGGTGAGCAGCCACTTGCGGTTGGCGCCCGCGGTGGCGCGCCGCGCGCGCCCGAGCGCCAGCAGCTGGTGCTGCGGCGAGAGCTCGAAGATCTGCATGCCGCCGAACTGCCGCTCGCCCGACTGCCCGGCGACGTTCAGGATCAGGTCGCCGTCGCGCACCCACGCGCCGCTGCCGGTGCCGAAGCTCACGTTGCTCAGCTTGCTGAACGCCTTCTCCTCGCGTGCCACCTGCTGCAGCGGCGGCCCGAGGAACTCCCCGAGCACCAGTTCCGCGCCGATGAGGAGCGCGGCGGCCATGAGCGTCGTGCCGGCGAGCCGCATCACCGACATGCCGGTGGCGCGCACCACCGTGAGCTCGCTGCCGCGCGCCAGCGCACCCAAGCCGAGCAGCGCCCCGATCAGCACCGTGATCGGCAGCAGCTCGTAGGCCTGCTGCGGGAGATTGAGCAGCGTGTACCACAGCGCGCTCCACGCCGTGTAGTGACCGATGCCGATGTCGTCCTGCTGGTCGATCAATACCCACAGTCCGCCGAGCATCAGGAACACGAGCATCACCAGCAGCACCGAGCTGACGATGGTGCGCACCACGTAGCGGTCGAGCACGCTCATGCGCGCCGCATCCGGTAGCGCAGCCGGTTGGCGAGATTCGGACCGACGATGATCGCGAGCGCGAGCAGCACCACCGCCGCATGCGTCCACCACAGCCCGAGCACCGCCGGCACGGTGCCCCGGCTGATCCACACCTTGCCGGCCGACACCAGGTTCAGATAGAGGAAGTAGATGACCACCGCGATCCAGACGCGCGCGTAGCGTCCCTGGCGCGGCTTCAGGCGCGACAGCGGCACCGCGAGCAGCGCCAGCACCATACAGGTGAGCGGCATGGCGATACGCCACTCGAGCTCGGCCCGCTCGGGCAGTCCCGCGGAGCCGAGCAGTGCGCCGGTCGGGCGCGCCTCGGGCGCCGTCACCGTATCTCCCGACTGCGGCACGCGCACCGGCACCACGTGCTCGGCGAAACGCAGCATGCGGAACTCGGCGCTCCCCGGGATTCCCTCGAAGCGCTCGCCGTCGTAGAGCGTCAGGATATGAGTGAGCCCATCGGGCGTGACGTCGCGGCGCGCGCGCTGGGCGAGCGCCACCTCGACCACCGGGCCGCGGTTGCGCTCCACGAACACGTTGCCGAGCGTGCCGTCGGGCTTCACCTCCTCGGCGTACACCACCGCATTGCCGCCGCCGAAGCTCCTGAACTTGCCGGGCGCGATGGGCGCGAACTGCCCGGCGCGCAGCGCCTCGTTGCGCAGACTGAGCGCGCGCACCGTGGCCGCCGGCGCCAGCACCAGGGTGAGCCAGGCGAGCGCGGCGGTGAGCAGCGCCGCGAGCAGCGCCACCGGCAGATAGACGTTGACGGGCCCGGCGCCGCAGGCGAAAGCCGCCGCCATCTCGCTGTCGTGGTACAGCCGGCCGAAAGCCAGCACCACGCCGAGCAGCAGGCCGACCGGCAGCAGCACCCACAGGTACTGCAGCGCACCGAGCCCGATCAGCTCGAGCACCACGCTCTGCGGGTACTGGTTGGCGGCGGCGCGCTCGAGCACCCCGACCACCTGATTGGCGAGCAGGATCACGAGCAGCACGGCGGTCACCACCAGCCATGCGCTCGCGACTTCCCGCAGTATGTAACGTCCGAGTATCGTGCCCAATGGGTTACACTTAGCACGCCTGCACCCGTAGCAGCACGCGGCGTGCTGAACAACATGAACGGAGCGAGGCGCTTAAGAGCCGCGACTAAGGTAAATCTGACGCTCGCACGCCTCAATGGCAAGGGGATAGCGGATGGAATTTGCGGTATGGACGAAGGGCCTGGCGACGCTGGCGGTCGATTGCCTGGTGGTGGGCGTCTTCGAGGAGTCCGAGCTCGGTGCCGAGGCGAAGAGCGTCGATGCGGCCTGCGGCGGACGGCTGCAGCGCCTGCTGGCGCGCGGGGATTTCAGCGGCCGGGCGGGCGATACGCTGCTCGTCACCGAGGTGACCGAGATCGCGGCGCGGCGCGTGCTGCTGGTCGGGCTCGGCGCGCGTGCGCAGCTCTCACGGCGCGGCTGGCGGCGAGCCTGGGGCAGCGCCGTGGCGGCGCTCGGCCGCACCCGCATCGCGAGCGTGGCGCTGGCCCTCGATCGGCCGCCGGCGCGCGAGCTCGACGACTACTACTTTGGACGCGCGGTCGCCGAGATCGCCGGCGCCACGCTCTATCGCATCAATGACCTCAAGACCGGCAAGAAACCCCCCGCCGCGGCGCTGAAGAAAGTGCTGGCCGGGCCGGTGCGCAAGGCCGAGGCCGCCGCGCGCGGTTTCAGGCACGGCGCCGCGATCGGCACCGCCGCCGCCCTGCAGCGCGACCTCGCCAACCTGCCGGCGAACATCTGCACGCCGACCTTCCTCGCCGAGGAGGCGCGCGCGCACGCCAGGCGCCACCGCAATCTCACCGCCCGGGTACTGGACGAGCCGGCCATCCGCCGCGAGAAGATGGGCTGCCTGCTCGCCGTCTCGCAGGGGAGCCACCAGCCGCCGCGCTTCATCGTGCTCGAGTACAAGGGCGCCAGGGCCGGGGAGCCACCGGTCGTGCTGGTGGGCAAGGGCGTCACCTTCGACACCGGCGGCATCTCCCTCAAGGACCCGCCGGGGATGGACGAGATGAAGTTCGACATGAGCGGCGCGGCAGCGGTACTCGCCGCGCTGACGCTCGCCGCGCAGCTGCGTCTGCCGCTCAACCTCGTCGGGCTGATCGCCGCGGTCGAGAACATGCCCGGCGGCAAGGCGGTGAAGCCCGGCGACATCGCCACCAGCGCCGCCGGCCTCACGGTCGAGATCCTCAATACCGACGCCGAGGGGCGCCTGATCCTGTGCGACGCGCTGCATTACGCACGGCGCTTCCGCCCGGCGGCGGTGGTCGATATCGCGACCCTCACCGGCGCCTGCGTCGTGGCGCTCGGCCATCACCATTCGGGCGTCATGGGGAACGACCAGGCCCTCGTGGAACAGCTGCTCGCGGCCGGGGTGCGCGCCGAGGACCGCTGCTGGCAGCTGCCGCTCACCGAAGAGTACGCCGAGCAGCTCAAGAGCAATTTTGCCGACTTCGCCAACGTCGGCGGCCGCGACGGCGGGGCCATCACGGCCGCGACCTACCTCGGCAAGTTCACCCACGGGCTCTCCTGGGCGCACCTGGACGTCGCCGGCACCGCCTACCAGGGGGGCGCCGGCAAGGGCAGCACCGGGCGGCCGACGCCGCTGCTCGCCGACTTCCTCATCCGCCGCGCCGAGCGCTGAGGCGCCGCGGCGCCCGCGGTCCGTAGCGCGGCCGCGCCCGGGCGCGCAGCTATAATCCAGCGACTCTTTCGGTTCCCGTTGCATTCAATGGACAAGGTGTACGCGCCGCAGGACATCGAGCGGCGCATCTACGAGCGGTGGGAGTCGCGCGGCTGGTTCGCGCCGCGCGGCCAGGGTGCGCCCTACTGCATCATGATCCCGCCGCCGAATGTCACCGGGACGCTGCACATGGGGCATGCGTTCCAGCACACGCTCATGGACGCGCTGACGCGCTATCACCGCATGCGCGGCGCCGACACCTTGTGGCAGCCCGGCACCGATCACGCCGGCATCGCCACCCAGATGGTGGTGGAGCGGCAGCTGAACGCCGCCGGGCAGCACCGCACCGATCTCGGCCGTGAGGCCTTCATCGAGCGCGTGTGGCAGTGGCGTGCGCAATCCGGCGGCACCATCAGCGAGCAGATGCGCCGCCTCGGCGACTCGGTCGACTGGTCGCGCGACCGCTTCACCATGGATCCCGGCCTCACGCGCGCCGTCGTCGAGGTGTTCGTACGGCTGTACGAAGACGGCCTCATCTACCGCGGCAAGCGCCTGGTCAACTGGGACCCGGTGCTGCTCACCGCGCTCTCCGATCTGGAGGTGCAATCCGCGGAGGAGGAAGGGGAGCTGTGGCACCTGCGCTATCCGCTCGAGGACGGCAGCGGGCAGGTGGTGGTTGCGACCACGCGGCCGGAGACCATGCTGGGCGATACCGCCGTGGCGGTGCATCCGGACGATGAGCGCTACCGGCACCTGATCGGCCGCGGCGTGGTGCTGCCGCTCGCCAAGCGCGTCATTCCGATCATCGCCGATCTGTACGTCGACCCGAATTTCGGCTCCGGCTGCGTGAAGATCACGCCGGCGCACGACTTCAACGACTACGAGATCGGCCAGCGCCACGCGCTGCCGCTCATCAACATCTTCACCGCGCGTGCCGCGCTCAACGACTCCGTGCCCGAGCGCTTCCGCGGTCTCGACCGTTTCGAGGCGCGCAAGCGCGTCGTCGCCGAGCTCGAGGCCGCGGGGCTGGTGAAGCGCGTCGAGAAGCACAAGCTCGTCATTCCGCGCGGCGACCGCAGCGGCGCGGTGCTCGAGCCCTGGCTCACCGACCAGTGGTACGTGCGGATCGCCCCGCTCGCCGCCCCGGCGCTCGCCGCGGTCGAGGCAGGACGAACGCGCTTCGTGCCCGAAGGCTGGGCGGGCACCTACTTCGAGTGGATGCGCAACATCAAGGACTGGTGCGTGAGCCGCCAGCTGTGGTGGGGGCACCGCATCCCCGCCTGGTACGACGCGGCCGGCAGGGTCTACGTGGGGCGCGACGAGGCGGAGGTGCGCGCACGCCACCGGCTCGAGGCGCAGGTCGCGCTGCGCCAGGACGAGGACGTGCTCGACACCTGGTTCTCCTCCGCCCTGTGGCCGTTCTCGACGCTCGGCTGGCCGGAGCAAACCGACGCGCTCGCGCGCTTCTACCCGGGGAGCGTGCTGGTCACGGGCTTCGACATCATCTTCTTCTGGGTCGCGCGCATGATGATGATGGGGCTGAAGTTCATGGGCGAGGTACCGTTCCGCGACGTCTACATCACGGGCCTGATCCGCGACGAGCACGGCGACAAGATGTCCAAGTCCAAGGGCAACGTCATCGACCCGCTCGATATCGTCGACGGCATCACGCTGGAAGCGCTGCTCAGGAAGCGCACCAGCGGGCTGATGCAGCCGAAGCTCGCCGGCGCCATCGAGAAAGCCACCCGCCGCCAGTACCCCGAGGGGATCGCCCCGCACGGCACGGACGCGCTGCGCTTCACCTTCGCCGCGCTCGCCTCGCCGAGCCGCGACCTGCGCTTCGACTTGGGTCGCGTCGGCGGCTACCGCAACTTCTGCAACAAGCTGTGGAACGCGGCGCGCTTCGTCACGCTTGCGCTCGGCGAGCAGCCGGCCGCACCGCCGGGCACCGACGCCGAGCTCTCGGTCGCCGATCGCTGGATCCGCGCACGCTTCGGCCGCACGCTCGCGGCGGTCGAGGCGGCGCTCGCCGACTACCGCTTCGACTTCGCGGCGAGTGCGCTCTACGACTTCGCCTGGAAGGACTTCTGCGACTGGTACCTCGAGCTGACCAAGCCCGTGCTGCAAGCGCCGCAGTCCTCCCCCGCCGCCCGCGAGGGCACGCGGCGCACGCTGGCGGCAGTGCTCGAGGCGCTGCAGCGCGCGCTCCACCCCTTCATGCCGTTCATCACCGAGGAGATCTGGCAGCGCGCCGCGCCGCTCGCCGGCGTGAGCGGCGAGACGGTGATGCTGCAGCCCTACCCCGCCGCGAGCGAGTTTCCGGGCGACGAGGCGGCCGAGCGCGAGGCCGCGTGGATTCAGGCGGTGATCCTCGGCGTGCGGCAGATCCGCGGCGAGATGAACATCAGCCCCGCGCGGCGCATCCCACTGCTGCTCGGGGATGCGAGCGCGGAGGACCAGGACCGGGCCACGCGCCATCGCCCGTATCTCGAGCGCCTCGCCGGCCTCGAGAGTCTGACGGTGCTGGCCCCCGGGGCGCAGGCGCCGCAGGCGGCGCTCGCGCTCGTCGGCAAGCTCGCGCTGCTGGTGCCGATGGCGGGCCTCATCGACGCCCCGGCCGAGGCCGAGCGCCTCGGCAAGCTCATCGCCAGATCCGACAAGGAGCTGGCCGGCGTGCGCGGCCGGCTCGCCAACCAGAGCTTCGTCGCCAATGCCCCGCCCGCGGTGGTCGCCGCCGACCGCGAGCGGCTCGCCGAGCTCGAGCGCACCGTGAGCGGCCTGCGGGCGCAGCTCGAGCGCGTGCGCGGACTGCTGACCCCATGAGCGGCGACGCCGGGCCCGAGGCGGACGCGGCGGCGGTGCGCGCGGCGCTCGCCGCACTCGAGACGGTGATTCTCGGCAAGCCGCGGCAGATTCGCCTGTGCCTCGCATGCCTCATGGCACGCGGGCACCTGCTCATCGAGGACGTCCCGGGCGTCGGCAAGACGACCCTGGCGCATGCGCTTGCGCACCTCCTCGGGCTCGCCTGGCAGCGCGTGCAGTTCACGAGCGACCTGCTGCCCGCGGACATCATCGGCGTCTCGATCTTCGATCGCGCCCATCAGCGCTTCGACTTCCGCCGCGGGCCGATCTTCACGCAGCTGCTGCTGGCCGATGAGGTCAACCGCGCGAGCCCGCGTACCCAGAGCGCGCTGCTCGAGGCGATGGAGGAGCGGCAGGTGAGCGCCGACGGCACCACCTACCGGCTGCCCGACGTGTTCTTCGTGGTCGCGACGCAGAACCCGCACGAGCAGCTCGGCACCTTCGCCCTGCCCGAATCGCAGCTCGACCGCTTCCTGATGCGCGTTACGCTCGGCTATCCCGACGCCGCGCACGAGCGCGAGCTGCTGCGCGGCGGCGACCGGCGCGAGCTGCTGCCGCAGATGCCCCCGGCGCTGAACCCCGCCGGCGTGCTGCGCGTGCAGCAGCAGGTGCGCGCGGTGCACGTGTCGGATGCGCTCCTCGGCTATGCCCAGGCGCTGATCGCCTCGACCCGCGAGCGCGCGGATCTGAAGCTCGGCCTCTCCCCGCGCGCCGGCCAGGGGCTGCTGCGCGCGGCGCAGGCGTGGGCCTGCCTCGATGGGCGGGCGGCGGTGCTGCCCGAGGACGTGCAGGCGGTGTTGCCGGCGGTGGTGGCGCACCGTCTCGAGCGGCGCGAGCCGGGCGGCGCCGACGGGACCGCGCTCGCGGCGGAGATCATCCGCGGCGTGCCCGTGCCACTTTAGGGCAAGGCGCGCCGGTGCGAGTCCCCTTCGCTGCCGCGGCCCGGGCCCGCATGGCGGCGTGGGTACGCCGCCGCCAGGGCGAGGACGTGCTGCCGGTGACGCTGGCACGCCGGCGCCTGTACATCCTGCCGACGCGCGCCGGCCTCGGCTTCGGGCTGCTGTGGCTGCTGATGCTGCTCGCGGGGCTCAACTACGGCAACAGTCTCGCGCTCTTCCTCACGTTCCTCATGGCGGGTTTCGCGCTGGTGGCGATGCACGAGTGCCACCGCAACCTCCTCGGCACGACGCTCGTCGCGGTGAGCGCACCGCCGCTGTTCGCATGCGCCGCGGGCGCGCTCGCGCTCACCCTGGAAAACGCGACGCGCACGGCGCGGCCCGCCGTGCAGGCGGCGCTCGATGAGGGCCCGTCCGGCAGCGTCGACCTGCCCGCGCGCGGCCGGGCGCGGCTCGCGCTGCCGCTCACCGCGGCACGCCGCGGCATCCTGCGCATCGGGCGGCTGCGCCTGACGAGCACCCATCCCTACGGGCTGTTCCGCACCTGGACCTGGGTGCACCTCAGCGTCGAGGTGCTGGTGTATCCGCAGCCCGCCGGATCGCTGCCGCGACCCATCGCCAGCGGCTCCCATCCCGGCGCGCACGCGCGCGGCTCGCTCGGCGGCGATGAGTGGCTGGGACTGAAGCCCTTCCGCGACGGCGACTCGCCGCGCCAGGTCGCCTGGAAGGCCTACGCACGCGGCGCGCCGCTCCTCGTCAAGGAGTACGTACCGACGGGCTCGGACCTGTGCCTGTTCGACTTCGCGCAAGTGCCGCTGCCCGACCCGGAGGCGCGCCTCGCGCAGCTCGCCCGCTGGGTGCTCGACGCCGAGGCAGGCGGCGAGCGCTACGGACTGAAGCTCCCGGGCACCGAGCTCGCGCCCAACCGCGGGCCCGAGCACCGGCACCGCTGCCTGGCGGCGCTCGCGCTCTACGGCATCGACGCCCCCGCATCCGCGGGCGTGGCGCACGCGGGAACGAGGCCGCTGCATGCCCGGGCGTGAGGACGACCGGGCGCTCGGCTGGGCGGCCGCCGCGCTCGGCGGCGGCATGCTGCTGCACGTCGACCGCGTGCCGGCCTGGGTCTCGGCCGTGGCGCTCGTTTTCCTGGTGTGGCGCCTCGCCGCGGCGCGCGCGCGGCTCACTCTGCCGGGCACCGTCGCGCGCGTGCTGCTCGCCGCGCTGGTCGCGGTCGCGGTGCTGCTGCGCTTCCACACCCTCAACGGGCTCGCGGCCGGCACGGCGCTGCTCATCCTCATGGCGGCGCTCAAGCTGCTGGAGACCTGGCGCCGCCGTGACCGCCTGGTGCTGGTGGGGGCGGGACTGTTCCTGCTGCTCGCCGCCTGCCTCGACCGGCAGAGCCTGCTGCGCGCGCCGCTGTATCTCGCCGAGGCGTGGTTGTGCTGCGCGGCGCTCGCGGTCGTGGCCACCGAGGGCTTCCCGGGACGCGCGGCACTCGCGCTCGCGGGGCGCACGCTCCTCTATGCGCTGCCGCTGGCCGTCCTGCTGTTCGTGTTCTTCCCGCGCCTGACGGGCTCGTTCTGGTCGCTGCCGCGCGGCGCGGAGGCCCTGACCGGGCTCTCCGACACCATGAGTCCGGGCAGCATCGGCGAGCTCACGACCTCCTACGACATCGCCTTCAGGGCGCGTTTCGAGGGCGCGCTGCCGCCGCCCGAACAGCGCTACTGGCGCGGCCCCGTGCTGCACGACTTCGACGGCGCCACCTGGACGCGCGGCGTCGGCGCCAGTGCCGCACCGTGGGAGTTCACCGGACGCAGCTACCGCTATCACGTCGCCCTCGAGCCGAGTCATCACCGCTGGTGGTTCGCGCTCGACATCCCCGCGCAGTCTCCCGATCCCGGCGTACTCCTCACCCATGACTACGAGCTGCGCGCGGCGCGACCGGTCACCGACCCGACGGACTACGAGGCGCTGTCGTATACCGCCGCGCACAGCGCCGAGCCGCTCTCGGACTGGGACCGCCTCGAGAACACCGCCCTGCCGCGCGGGCGTAACCCACGCTCCCTCGCGCTGGCGCACGACCTGCGCGCGCGTGCCGGCGGCGATGCGGCCTTCGTCGCGGCCGTGCTCGGGTTCCTGCGCGCCGGGGGTTTCGTGTACTCGCTCGAGCCGGAGAAGCTCGGACCCGAGCAGATCGACGACTTCCTGTTCCGCACGCGCACCGGGTTCTGTGGCCATTACGCCTCGGCGTTCACGGTGCTGATGCGCGCCGGCGGCGTGCCGGCGCGCGTGGTGACGGGCTATCTTGGCGGGGAGTGGAACCCGGTCGGCGGATACCTGGTCGTGCGCCAGTCGGACGCGCACGCCTGGGTCGAGGTTTGGCTCTCCGGCAGCGGCTGGCGGCGCGTCGATCCGACCGCGGCGGTCGCGCCCGAGCGGCTGACGCGCGGACTCCTCGACCTGCTGCCCGAGGCGATGTCGGCGCCGACGCGGCTGCTGCGCGGCGCACCGTGGCTGCTCGGCCTGCTGCAGCGCTGGGACGCGGCGAACGCGTGGTGGAACGAGCGGGTGGTGAAGTTCGATTACGGCACGCAGATCAACCTGCTCGAGCGGCTCGGCTTGCGCTCGGCCGACGCCCAGGCGCTCGGCTGGGCATTCGTCGCCGCGCTCCTCGGCTGGCTGGCACTCATCGCCTGGCAGATGCAAGGCGGCGCCGGCCGCGCAGCGCCTCCCGATCCGGTGGCACGCGCCTACGCGCGGCTGTGCCGCAAGCTCGCGCGCGCCGGCACGGCGCGCGCCCCGCACCAGGGACCGCTCGACTACGGCGCGGCTCTCGCGGCGGCGCAGCCCGCGCTCGCCGGCGAGGCGCAGCCGCTGCTCGCGCTCTATGCGCGGCTGCGCTACGGCGCCGGGGATCCGGCCACGCGCGCGCGCGAGGTCGAGGCGTTCGCGCGCGCCGTGCGGCGGCTGCGGATCGCGCGCACGCCGGGCTGATCAGGAGGACCTGAAGCCGATCTTCGCGTGCGTGCCGTCGCAGAAGGGCTTGTTGCCGCTGCCGCCGCAGCGGCACAGGTACGCCGACTCGACGCGCGCCACCGCCCTGCCCGTGCCGCTGACGATCTCGAGATTACCGCGCACCCGCAGCGGCCCGTCGACCTGCGGATCGATCGCGAGCACGCCGTCGCGCACCCGCAGCATGTCGGTCCTGCCGGTCGGCGGCTCGCCGCTCGCATTGAAGCCGGCAGCGTGATGCGAGCCGTCGCAGTAGGGCTTGTTTCTAGAGGCCCCGCAGCGGCAGAGCGTGGCGCGGTACCCGGCGGGCGCACCGCCGATCGTGAGCTCGGCGCGAAAGGCATACGGCCCCGCCTCGCGCACCGTGGCGAGATTGACCGGCGGCGGCGCCTCGTCCGGCTGCCCGTCGCGGCGGCGATAGCGGATCGCGCCCGACGGGCAGGCATGCGCCACCTCGAGCAGGCGCTCCACCGGCATCGCATCCGGGTGGATCCACGGGCCCTGCACGTTGGCGAGGAACACCTGCGGCGCCCAGGTCACGCAGAAGCGCGAGTGTATGCAGCGGCGCGCCTCGAACTCGAGCTCGAGCCGCTCGCCGCGCACCCGTTCGACGCCATCGACCGTCTGTGCCGCGGGCACGGCCGCGGCGGCCGCGGCGGGTAACGCGGCGGCTCGCGGCACGGGGTCCGCGGCGGGGGCTGCGACGGCGGGTGCGGCGAGCGCGAAATCGCGCTGCGCCCGCCCCGAGAGCGCACCGAGCTGCGTGGCGGCCGCGCGCGCGCGGGGATCGCCGCCGGCCGACAGCAGCGCTGCGGTCTCGGCGAGCTGCCCGAAGCGCTCGATGAACCAGCGCCGTGCCGCGGCTCCCGGCGGCAGCGCAGCCGAGTCGCGCGGGGCGATGAACGACATGCCGGCATGGCACTGCGGGTTGGAGGGCCCGGCGGGCAGCCGTGCCGCACGCTCGGCGAGCGGTGCCAGCGCCTGCATCAGGCCGATGGCGAGATCGACCGCGAGCGATTTCTCCGCGCCGGGTCCGCGCACCGCGTAGGCGTAGCCGAGCAGGCGCAGCATGAGGGCGTAGCAGGCGTTGGCGAGATCCACGGTCGCGAAGGCGTCCGGATTCTCGATCCACACGCGTCCCTCGGGACGCGCCGGCCGCCGCTGCACCGGGTTGGTCGCAGCCGGGAAGGCCGGCTGGAAGGCGGGATTCGCCGCCTGCAAGGCGGCGAGCTCGCTGCGGATCGCAAGGAACTTCTGATAGTGCGAGCCGCGGGAGTCGCGCGGCGCCCCCTCGCCCTGCTCGACGATCGCGGTGAAGGCGGCGAGCGCGGTCTTCAGACAGATGACGGGCTTCGCCCCCGCGAGGTTGACCTCCGCCGGCGAAAGCTGCAGCGCGCGGTCGCCGGCGAAAGCCACCTGCTCGCCGTAGCGCGCGACGAAGGCCTCGAGCCCCTCGCCGAGGCGCGCGTAGAAATCGCCCACCGTGTCGTAGTCGCGCCCCATGGGCATCAGGTGCGGCAGCTCGGTGCCGCGCACGTAGCTGCGCTCGCAGGCGAAGCCCTCGCCCTCGGGCTCGGCCGAGCCGCGCGGCCGCTCGAGGAACACGAAGTGCTGCAGCGTCGCCGCGTTGAAGGGCGCGAGCTTCACCACGATGCTCGCCGGCAGGTAGCCTGGATCGAGCGGGAAGTTCGCGCGTCCGATGCGCGGGCTCGCACCGAGCGCCGCCGTGATGTTCCATACGGCGGCGAGGTGGCCCATCTCATCGATCGCGACCCCGAGCAGTGCCTGGCGCCAGCGCCTGACCGCCGCGGCTTCCGCGGCGCCGAGGCCCTCCGCCTCGCCGTCCTTCAGACTGAAGGCCGCGTACAGATAGGTGCACATGAGGTTGTGCTCGAGCTCGGCCGCCTCGTACAGCAGGTTGACGAGGATCTCGCGCTGGGCGAACGGGCTCGCCACCGCCGGAATGTCGTTCATGGGACCTCCAGGACCGGGCCTATGTCGCACAAAAACCCGCCCCGCGCCATCCCCCGGAGGTGTCGCTCAGCTACGAGCCGATGCCGCCGCAATTGCCGCGCGTGCCGCAGTGAGCGCAGGGGGCCAAAGCCCCGCCTTTGACCCCCGGTAACGAAGCTGATGTCCGCCGAAATTGCCGCAGGCAATTCCGGCCAATCTAACCAGCGTGTTCGCGGGTCTCGCGGAAGAGGATGCCCGGCCAGCGCTCCATCGTCAGCTGCAGATTCACGCGCGAGGGCGCGAGGTACACGAGCGCGCCGGCATGATCGAGCGCCAGGTGATCGTGCGCACGCGCGCGAAACTCCTCGAGCCGGGCCGGGTCGGCGCTGTCGATCCAGCGTGCGGTGTACACCGTGACCGGCTCGAACACGCACTGCACGCCGTATTCGTCCGCCAGGCGGAAGGCCACCACTTCGAACTGCAGCGGGCCGACGGCACCGAGGATCAGCTCGTTGTTGCGCAGCGGACGAAACAGCTGCGTCGCCCCCTCCTCGCACAGCTGCGTGAGGCCCTTCTGCAGCGCCTTGGTGCGCAGCGGATCCTTGAGTACCGCACGGCGGAAGATCTCCGGAGCAAAGTTCGGCACGCCCGTGAAGGCGAGCCGCTCGCCCTGGGTGAAGGTGTCGCCGATGTTGATCGTGCCGTGGTTGTGCAGCCCGATGATGTCCCCGGCGTAGGCCTCCTCGGCCTGGGCCCGGTCGGCCGCCATGAAGGTCAGCGCATCCGCCACCCGCACTTCCTTGCCGAGCCGCACGTGGAAGAGCCGCATGCCGCGGGTGTACTTCCCGGAGCAGAGCCTGAGGAACGCGATGCGGTCGCGATGCGCCGGATCCATGTTGGCCTGGATCTTGAAGACGAAGCCCGAGAGCGCGGGCTCCTCCGCCGCCACGGTGCGTTCGCGCGCCGCGCGCGGCAACGGTCCCGGAGCGTTGCGCGCGAACGCCGCGAGCAGCTCCTCGACGCCGAAGTTGTTGATGGCGGAGCCGAAGAACACCGGGGTCTGCCGCCCCGCCCGGTAGGCCTCGCGGTCGAAGGCGTGGGTCGCCCCCCTGACGAGCTCGATCTCCTCGCGGAAGGGCTGCGCCAGATCGCCGAGGAACTCGCGCGCCGCCGCGCTCCCGAGGCCGTCGATGGTGCGGTTCTCGCCCACGCGGCCGCGCTCGCCGGCCTCATAGGCGTAGATGCGGTCCTCGGCGAGATGATAGATGCCGCGCAGCTCGCGCCCCATGCCGATCGGCCAGGTGACGGGCGCCGTGCCGATGCCCAGCACGCGCTCGATCTCATCCAGCAGCTCGATCGGTGCACGTCCGTCGCGGTCGAGCTTGTTGATGAAGGTCATGATCGGCGTATCGCGCAGGCGGCAGACCTCCATCAGCTTGATGGTGCGCTCCTCCACGCCCTTGGCGCAGTCGATCACCATGAGCGCGGAATCGACCGCGGTGAGCGTGCGGTAGGTGTCCTCGGAGAAGTCCTCGTGGCCCGGCGTGTCGAGCAGGTTCACGATGCAGTCGCGATACGGGAACTGCATCACCGAGGAGGTCACCGAGATGCCGCGCTGCTGCTCGAGCCGCATCCAGTCGGAAGTCGCATGGCGGGCGGCCTTGCGGCCCTTGACCGTGCCCGCCATCTGGATCGCGCCGCCGAACAGCAGCAGCTTCTCGGTCAGCGTGGTCTTGCCGGCGTCCGGGTGCGAGATGATCGCGAAGGTCCGTCGCCGCTGGATTTCGGCGGCTGTATCAGCCATGGCGTTCGGGCCGCGCTTCAGCCGGGCCGGCTGCGCGCCGCCCGCAGTCCGAGCCGCAGCACCGCGGCATCCTCGCGTCCGCCCACGGCCTGGTAATAGCCGCGCCGCATGCCCACCTGCTCGAAGCCGTGCGCGAGGTACAGCCGGATGGCCGCGGTATTCGAAGGGCGTACCTCGAGGAACGCTTCTTTCATTCCGGCCGCGGCGGCCCGCTCGACGAGCAGCGTCAGCAGCCGCTTGCCGAGGCCGCGGCAGCGGAAGGCCTCCCCGACGCACAGGTTGAGGATGTGCGCCTCGCCGGCCCCGACGCTCATGACACCGTAGCCGGCGATGTCCTTGCCGACCGCCGCCACGCGGCAGGTGTAGCCGACCCGCAGGCAATCGCGGAAGATCCCCTCGCTCCAGGGAAACTGATACGACGCACGCTCGATGGCAACGACCTCGGGCACGTCGGCCTCGCGCATCGCGCGCATCGCTTCGGGTGCGGCATTGAACAGCTCAGGTGCGGTGGCCATCGCTCGCGGCGCCCTGCGTCAGCTCCCGATACACGCTGCGCGCGAACTTGAGGTCCTCCCACGCCTTGCGCTTGTCGGCGGGGGTACGCAGCAGATAGGCGGGATGATACGTCACGACGAGCGGCGTGTTCAGCTCGCCGAAATGGTGCACCTGGCCGCGCAGCCGTCCGAGCGGCGCCTCGGTGGCGAGCAGGTTCTGCGCCGCGATGCGCCCGACCGCGAGAATGATCCTGGGCCTGAGCAGCGCGATCTGGCGCACCAGGTACGGCAGACACGCCGCGACCTCCTCGGGCCTCGGATCGCGGTTGTTGGGCGGGCGGCTCTTGAGGACGTTCGCAATGTAGACGTTGGTCGCGCGGTCGAGCCCGATGGCGCGCAGCATCGCATCGAGCAGCTGCCCGGCGGCACCGACGAAGGGCTCACCGCGCCGGTCCTCTTCGGCACCCGGCGCCTCCCCGACCACCAGCCAGTCGGAGCGCTTCGGTCCCACGCCGAGTACGCCCTGGGTGCGGGTCAGATGCAGCGGGCAACGCGTGCAGCCGAGGACCTCGGCGCGCAGCGCCTCCCAGCGCGCCGCATCCGCGGCGTCGGGCGGCGGCGGCGGCGGCACCGTGGGCGCCGGTGCGGGGGCCGCGGGAGTGGCGCCGGACGGCGCGGCGGCGCCCGGCGGCGCGCCGCGCCGCACCCAGGTATCGATGCCGAGCGCCTCGAGGTACGCGCGGCGCTGCTCCCCGTGCGGATCCATCTTCAGGCACCCGCACCGGGTGGAGCGCCGCGCAGCAGGCGGCGGATGCGCCGTCCCGCCCACAGCAGCGGCGCCGACAGGGCATACACCCCGAACATGGCGAGCAGGATGCTCGGCGGATCGACCGCGATCGCCACGAAGAACAGCAGCACGAACAGCATGTAGACGAACTTGATGCGCCGGTCGAGGTTGAACTGCTTGAAGCTCGGGTAGCCGAAGCGGCTCACCATCAGCGCGCCCGCGGTCGCGGTCACGAGAAAAGCGGCGATCAGCCCGGTGAGCCCGGGCTCGCGCCACTCACCCTCGCTCGAGAACCACACGAAGGCCGCGACGATGGCCGCCGCCGACGGGCTCGGCAGCCCCTCGAAATAGCGCTTGTCAGCGCTCGCCGCGCGGGCGTTGAAGCGCGCCAGGCGCAGCGCCGCCGCCGCCGCGTAGAAGAAGCAGGCGAGCCACCCGAAGCGTCCCCAGTAATGGCCGAACTCCATGATGCGCACCACGCCCCACTGGTAGGCGACGATGGCCGGCGCCAGCCCGAAGGCCACCATGTCCGCGAGGCTGTCGTACTCCTTGCCGAAGTAGCTCTCGGTGTGGGTGAGGCGCGCGATGCGCCCGTCGAGCCCGTCGCAGATCATGGCCGCGAACACCGCCATGCCGGCCGGCGCGAAGTGCTTGTCGATCGCTGCCACCACGGCGTAGAAGCCCGCGAACAGACAGCCGGTCGTCAGCAGGTTCGGCAGCAGGTAAATCGCCCGGCTGCGGGGCCGGGGGGTGGGCGGAGTGTCCAAGCTCATGGCCAATCGGCCGGCATCTTATCAGGGGTGTCCTGCTAAGATGAAAGACCATGCGTCTCGCGCACTACCCCATCAACACCCTCAAGGAAACCCCCGCCGAGGCGGAGGTCGTGAGCCACCAGCTGATGCTGCGCGCCGGACTCATCCGGCGCCTGGCGGCGGGCCTGTACAGCTGGCTGCCGCTGGGGCTGCGCGTGCTGCAGAAGGTGGAGCGCATCATCCGCGAGGAGATGAACCGCGCCGGCGCGCTCGAGATGGTCATGCCGGTGGTACAGCCGGGGGAGCTGTGGCAGGAATCGCGCCGCTGGAGCGAGTACGGCCCGGAGCTGCTGCGCTTCAAGGACCGCCATGAGCGCGACTTCGTCCTCGGTCCCACCCACGAGGAGGTGATCACCGACATCGTGCGGCGCGAGCTCAAGAGCTACCGCCAGCTGCCGGTGAACTTCTACCAGATCCAGACCAAGTTCCGCGACGAGGTGCGGCCGCGCTTCGGCGTCATGCGCGCGCGCGAGTTCATCATGAAGGACGCCTACTCCTTCCACGCCGACGAGGAATCGCTGCGCGCCGGCTACCGCGCCATGTACGACGCCTACACGCGCATCTTCACGCGCACCGGCCTCACCTTCCGCGCGGTGCGCGCCGACTCCGGCGCCATCGGCGGCGACGTCAGCCAGGAGTTCCACGTGCTGGCCGCTTCGGGCGAGGATGCGATCGCCTTCTCCGACGGCGACGAGTACGCCGCGAACCTCGAGGCCGCGGCGGCGCTGCCGCCCGCCGCAGCGCGCCCACCGCCGGGCGAGGAGCTGCGCAAGGTGGAGACACCGGGCGCGCGCACCATCCAGGACCTCGCGAAGTTCCTGCGGATCGGCCCCGAGCGCTGCCTGAAGACGCTGATCGTCGACGGCGCCGACGGCGGCGTGGTGGCGCTCGCGCTGCGCGGCGATCACGAGCTGAACGCCGTCAAGGCGCAGAAGCTCCCGGGCGTCGCCAATCCGCTGCGGATGGCCAGTGCCGAGCGGGTGCTCGCCGCCACCGGCACGGCACCGGGCTACGTGGGGCTCATCGGCCTCAAGTGTCCGCTGTACGCCGATCACGCCGCGCTCGCGCTCGCCGACTTTGTGTGCGGGGCCAACGAGAAGGACCTGCACCTCATGGGGGTCAACTGGGAACGTGACGTCCGCGGTGCGGTGGCGGCGGACCTGCGCAACGTCGTCGAGGGCGATCCGAGCCCCTCGGGCCGCGGCACGCTCAGGATCGCCCGCGGCATCGAGGTGGGCCACATCTTCCAGCTCGGCTGCAAGTACTCGCAGCCCATGAAGGCCGCGGTGCTCGATGAGGCCGGCCGCGAAGTGACCCTCTTCATGGGCTGTTACGGCATCGGTGTGACGCGCATCGTAGCCGCGGCCATCGAGCAGAATAATGATGAGCGCGGCATCATCTGGCCGGATCCGATCGCGCCGTTCCAGGTGATCCTGGTACCGCTCAACCTGCACAAATCCGACCGTGTCCGCGCCGTCACCGACCGCCTGTACGAGGAGCTCACCGCCGCCGGCATCGAGGTGCTGCTCGACGACCGCGACGCGCGTCCCGGCGTCAAGTTCGCGGACGCCGAGCTCCTCGGCATCCCGCATCGGCTGGTGGTGGCCGAGCGGGGCCTCGAGGCCGGCAAGCTCGAGTACCGCCACCGCCGCGACAGTGTCAGCACCGAGTTCCCGGCAAATGAAGCGCTCGGCTTCCTGCGTGCGCGCATGGGATGAGCTGAGGCGCGCCGCCCTGGCCGTGCTGGCAGGCGCGGCGGCGGCGCTGTGCGCCTCGCCCGGGGCGCGCGCCGACCAGCAGCGCGATCCGGCGCTGCGCGAGGTGGTGGCGCATGCCATCGCCCAGGCGCAGTGCTTCACCGAAAAGTACGACTCGGCCGTCTGGTACACGCTCATGGAGCCGCGGCTGCGCGCCATCGTGCGCGATCAGACCGAGCGGCTGGAGATCCTCAAGCAGGTGTATTGCGAGACGCACCGGCCGGGAGAGGCGCGGCTGCCGCCCGGGCTGGTGATGGCGCTGATCGCGGTCGAGAGCCGCTTCGATCGCTGGGCGGTCTCGCGCGCCGGCGCGGTCGGGCTCATGCAGGTCATGCCGTTCTGGCCTGAGCAGCTCGGCATGCGTCGCTACGAGCTCACTCACATCGCGCCGAACCTGCACATGGGCTGCGCGATCCTGCGCTACTACCTGGGGTACGAGCACAACGACGTGCGCAAGGCGCTGGCCCGCTACAACGGCAGCCCGGGCAAACGCGATTATCCGGACCTGGTGCTCAGCGCGTGGCGGCGCTGGAACGGCGCGGACGACTTGGGGTTCCCCGCGACCGCCAGCGGGCACTGAGGCCCCGCCAGGCGGCGACCGCCGCCCGGTCAATGGCGCGAGCTTGCCGCGCGCGGCGCCAGCGGGCGCGCCACACCTTCGCGGCGCGAATCGGCGGCTCCCTGATAGGTGCCATCGGCCACACGCACGATGCCGTGGAGCCCCGAGTTCTCGGCACGTCCCTCCTTCAGCACCATGCCGCGCTCGCGCAGTCCGGCCAGCACCTCGGGAGTGAACTTGGCGAGCTCGCCGGTGAAGCTGTCGCCGCGCGCGATCAGGTTCGGCAGCTCGATCGCCTGCTTGATCGACAGCCTCCAGGCGAGCAGCCCCACCAGCGCCTTGGCGTTGTACTCGGTAATGGCCGAGCCGCCCGGCGAGCCGAGCGCGGCGACGAAGTTGCCATCGTGGTCGAGCACGATCACGGGCGCCATGGAGGAGCGCGGGCGCTTGCCGCCGTGCACCGCGTTGGCGACCGGCCGGCCGTCGTCGGTCGGAGTGAAAGAGAAGTCGGTGAGCTGGTTGTTGAGCACGAAGCCCCCGACCGTGCGCCCCGAGCCGAATACCGACTCGATCGTGGTGGTCATCGACACGACGTTGCCGTCGGCGTCGACCACCACGAAGTGGCTGGTGCCCTGCGACTCCGTGGTGGCATCGCGTCCGCGCGGCATGGACACCTCGCCCGGGAGCGGTGCGGGTCCGGCGTGATCCCCGATCAGCTGCGCGCGCAGCTTCAGATAGGCCGGATCGAGCAGCCGCTCCACCGGCACGCCGACGAAGTGCGGGTCGGCGATGTAGCGGTCGCGGTCGGCGTAGGTGAGGCGGCTCGCCTGGGCGAACAGGAACCAGGCTTCAGGGTCGTTCGGACCGCGCGCGGCGATGTCGGTCTTCTCCAGCATGCCGAGCAGCTCGAGCAGCGATACGCCGCCCGCCGGCGGCGGCGGCGCGCATACCGAGTAGTGCCGGTAGGGCCGGCACAGCGGCGGGTCCCACTCGGCGCGATAGGCGGCGAGGTCCTGCAGCGTCATGGTGCCCGGCAGCGGCTCCTGGTGCGTCGCGGCGACGATGGCGCGCGCCAGCGGGCCGGAGTAGAAGGCGCGCGGGCCCTCGCGCGCGATGCCCTCGAGCGTCCTGGCGTATTCGGGATTGCGGAAGATATCGTCGACTTCGAGCGGCTCGCCGCTCGGACGCGAGAACAGCGTGCGGATCTCGCTGGTGGGCGGGAACGGCGAGCCCTCGCCGAGGAAGGCAGCGAGGCGCTCGGGTACGCGAAAGCCCTGGGTCGCGGCGCGGATCGCCGGCTGGAACAGCTCCCGCCAGCGCAGCTTCCCGAGCCTGGAGTGCGCCGCGTAGAGCATGGCGATCACGCCGGGCACGCCGGTCGAGCGGCCGCTGCGCACCGCCTCGAGGAACGGCAGCGGCTTGCCGTGCTCGTCGAGGAACATGTCGGCGGGCGCCGCAGCGGGCGCCTTCTCGCGGCCGTCGAGCGCGCTCATCTCGTGGGTACGCGCGTCGTAGTACATGAGAAACGCACCCCCGGCGATACCGGAGCTCTGCGGCTCGACGAGTCCCAGCATGGTCTGCACGGCCACCGCGGCATCGATGGCGTCGCCACCCCGGGCGAGAATCTCGAGCCCCGCATCCACCGCGAGCGGATTGGCGGCGGCCACCCACGGCTGTCCCTTCTGGCGGCGATGGAACAGGCCGGGCTTCGGCAGCGGCGGCGGCGCGGGCAGCGGGACCCACCCGGTGTCCGGCGCGGTGGCTGCGGCGCTCGCGGGCGGCTGTGCCGCCGCGGGCGCCTCCGGTGCGGCAGGCGGGCCGGAAGCGGATGCCGCGGGAGCGCTCTGGACGGGCGGCGGCGCTGCCGCCTGGGGCGGCGCGGGCTGGCTACGCGGCGCGGCACACCCCGCCAGACACGCGAGCACGGCGAGCAGCAGCAGTCCGCGCTTCACCATCGGGTGCATTTCAGGCGGTGTGGAAGCCGCCGGGCAGCTGCGACGGATCCACCGCCGCGTCGCTCATGGCGACGGCGGTCACCCTCGAGGCGGAGGAGCCGATCCACAGCCAGCTGACGAAGGCCTGGACCGCATCGCTCTCGCCGCAGGCGAGTACTTCCACGCGCCCGTCCTCGAGGTTGCGGGCGTGGCCGCGGATCCCGAGCTCGCGCGCGCGCCGCGCGGCGCTGGCACGGTAGTACACGCCCTGGACACGCCCTTCCACCACGCATTTCTTACAGACCATGCCCGGCTTGCGTCCCCCACCACACGATCCACAATACTACTTGACCTCAATGACAATCGCCCACGGAGACTCGTTCCAACATGGCAGAGATCCTGGTGCTCTATTACTCCCGCAGCGGCGCAACCGCCGAGCTTGCCCGCCAGGTCTGCCGCGGCGTCGAAGCGGTGCCCGGTGCGAGCGCGCGGCTGCGAACCGTGCCGCCGGTGGCGGCGGTGAGCGAGGAGCCGGCCCGCCCCGTGCCCGCGAGCGGACCGCCCTACGCGACGCTCGCGGACCTCGCCGAAACCGCGGGACTGGTGCTGGGCAGCCCCACGCGCTTCGGCAACATGGCGGCGCCGCTGAAGTACTTCCTCGACGGCACCTCGAGCCTGTGGCTCGGCGGGGCGCTCGCCGGCAAGCCGGCCGGCGTCTTCACCTCGACACAGACCATGCACGGCGGCCAGGAGACGACCCTGGTGTCGATGATGCTGCCGCTCCTGCATCACGGCATGGTGCTGGTGGGACTGCCGTACACCGAGCTCGCACTGAACGAGACCGCGAGCGGCGGCACGCCCTACGGCGCTTCGCACGTCGGCCGCACCGCGAGCGCGCCGGGCGTGCTCAGCGCCGAGGAGAAGGCACTGGCCCAGGCGCTCGGCAGGCGCGTGGCGGCGCTCGCCGTGGCGCTCACGAGCGCGGCGCCGAGCGCAGCACGTCGCGGATGAACGGCACCGTGAGGCGGCGTTGCGCGGCAAGGGCCGCCTCATCGAGCGTATCGAGCAGCTCGTAGAGGCGGCGCATGTCGCGCGGGTAGCGCCGCCGCAGCCACTGCCAGGTTTCCGCCGGCAGCTCGAGCCCGCGCAGCCGCGCCCGCAGCTCGAGGGCCGCGTGCTGCCCGGCTTCATCCAGCGCCCGCAGCGCGAGCACCGCGCCCGCCGCGAAGCGCGAGCCGAGGTCCGGCAGCTTCCAGGGCAGCAGCGCCGGCGGCGCGCGCGCGCCGATCACGAGCGCCCCGCCCGCCTCCTCGATCTCGCGCAGCAGCGCGAACAGCGCGCGCTCCCACTCGCTCTCGCCCACCACCCGCTCGAGATCGTCGACACACAGGCAGCCGAGCTGCGCGAGTCCCTCGAGCATGCCGGCGCCGAGCGGCGCAACCTGCGTGAGCGGCAGGTAGCCGGCGCGCACCCGCGCGCCGGCAGCGGCACAGATCGCCTGCAGCAGGTGGCTCTTGCCGGCACCGGGCGGGCCGCACACCCAGGTGGCACCGTGGACTTCGCCGCGCGCGACCGCGCGCGCATGCGCCAGCGCCTCGGCATTGCCTGCGGGGAGAAAGCTCTCGAACAGCGCCCGATCCGCGAGCCGCACCCCGAGCGGCAGCTGGCGCATGGCGCTCAAGCGAGGCGCGCCGGCGTCCACACCCGGCGCGTGAAGGTCACGACGTAATCCAGGCCCGACGCCACCGTGGTGGCGAAGGTGAGCAGCGCCGCCGCCTCCAGCATCTCGTGCGGCGGCACGCCGGCGGCGGCGTGCAGCACGATGAGCGCCACGTAGCCGAGCTGCAGCGCGGTGTTGATCTTGCTCAGCACCCGCGGCCGCCCGCGCAGCGGCCCGAACCACAGGCGATAGACGAGCGCCCCGAGCCCGATCATCACGTCGCGCGCCACCACCGCGGCGGTCAGCCACCAGGGGATGAGCCCGAGCCAGGCCGCCTCGACGAACACGGTCACCAGCAGCAGCTTGTCGGCGAGCGGGTCGAGCACCTTGCCGAGCTCGGAGGTCCAGCGAAAGCGCTTGGCGAGATAGCCGTCGAGCGCATCCGACACGCCGGCGGCCACGAACAGCGCCAGCGCCGCGGGCATATCGCCGCGGTCGAGCGCCGCGGCGATCGGCCAGATGAGCGCGATGCGGATCAGGCAGATGAGGTTGGGAAGGTGGCGCACGGCGAGGACGAGCCGAAGGGCGGCGCGCGGGATCCTCAGCCCGAGGGCTGATAGCGGTACACGAGCCGTGCGGAGCCCGGCGTGAGGCGCAGCATGCGCGGCGAGGCGGTCAGATCGCGCTCGAGCGCCGCGGCGCCGCCGCGCAGCTCGACCTCGAAGGTGACGCCGGTCGAGTCGAGCTCGGCGACCTCGGCGCGGCGCACGCCGGGGATGCTCTGCAGCAGCCGCTCGACGTTCGCGTAGTCGCTGAGCCCCGCCACCCCCTCGATGCGCACGCGCGTCGTGCTCTGCGCGTCGAGGCCCGCCGCACCGGGGGGCGGCGCGAGCACGTCCACCGCACGATCGATGCCGGCGGCGAGATCCCCGATCCAGCTTTGCGTCTCGGCGCGCGTGTAGAGCGTCCACTGCAGCTGGCCGGCCGCGAGTCCCGCCGCATCGGCGCGCCCGACGAGCACCTCATCGCCGCCGTAGCGCTGCGCCGACTGCAGCAGCGCCTCGCCGCCGACCGGGTTGCCGGCCGCATCGGCGAGCGGCAGCGGAATCACGCTGATCGGCAGACCGCGCTCGGTGGCGACGCGCTCGAGCTCGCCGCGGGCGGCATCCGCATCCGCGCGTCCCGGCGGCGGATACAGCACCACGAGCGTGAACGGCCGCTCGCGGCTCCACAGGCTCCTGCCGGCCGCGCTGACGGCCTGCTCGACGGCCGGGCCGTCGAACACCACCTGCGGCTCGCCGCGCGGACCGGAGGCGTAGCTCCTGACGTAGCGGGCGGCATCGGCGACCAGTGCGCCGAGCGCCGGGTCGTCCGCCGACTCGCGCCGCCCGGTGGCACGCACCAGCGCCTGGCGCATGGCGTTCTGCACCGCGACCGGCGACTGTTGCTCGAGGTCGACCTCGTAGACCCGTACCGGCCGCAGCGCCCACGCGGCGTGCGGCAGCACTGCGGCGAGCGCGGCCAGGGTGGCGAGCGCGGCACGTGCGCGCCGCCCGGCGGCGGTTGTGGCTGGATTCGGTCGAGGCATCGTGCGGATCGCACACGCGGGCGTTGGACGGCGGGTACAATACCATACGCGCCGCGCACCGACGGCGGCGAGCCCGCGTGCCCGAATCTTATGACTGAGCGCCCCGGCATTACCTATCGCGATGCCGGCGTCGACATTGACGCCGGCGACGAGCTGGTCGAGCGGATCAAGCCGCTGGTGCGCCGTGCCCAGCGCCGCGAGGTGCTCGCCGGCATCGGCGGATTCGGCGCGCTGGTCGAGCTGCCCGCCGGCTACCGCCACCCGGTGCTGGTCTCGGGCACCGACGGCGTCGGCACGAAGCTGCGCCTCGCGATCGATCTCGGCAGGCACGACACGATCGGCATCGATCTGGTGGCGATGTGCGCCAACGACGTCGTGGTGCAGGGGGCCGAGCCGCTGTTCTTTCTCGACTACTACGCGACCGGGAAGCTGCGCGTGGCGGTGGCCGAGGCGGTGGTGCGCGGCATCGTCGAGGGCTGCGTGCAGGCCGGAGCGGCGCTGGTGGGCGGTGAGACCGCCGAGATGCCCGGGATGTATCACGGCGAGGATTACGACCTCGCCGGGTTCTGCGTCGGGGTGGTCGAGAAGGACGCCATCATCGACGGCACGCGCACCGCGGCCGGCGATGCCATCATCGGCCTCGCCTCCTCCGGGCCGCATTCCAACGGCTACTCGCTGATCCGCAAGCTCCTCACGCACGCCGGGGCCAGCGCCGACACGCTGGTGAGCGGCCGGCCGCTCTACGAGCGGCTGCTGGCACCGACGCGCATCTACGTGAAGGCGCTGCTCGCGCTGCTGCGCGCGCTGCCGGTGCACGGACTCGCGCACATCACCGGCGGCGGCCTCACCGACAACATCCCGCGCGTGCTGCCGCAGGGGCTCGAGGCGGTGCTCGAGCGCGGCCGCTGGCCGCGCGATCCGGTGTTCGACTGGCTGCAGCAGGCCGGACGCATCGAGCCGGCGGAGATGTACCGCACCTTCAACTGCGGCATCGGCATGGTGGCGATCGTGCCGGCGGCGCGCGCCGCCGAGGCGCTCGCGCTGCTCGCATCGCACGGCGAGAGCGCCGCGATCATCGGCGCGGTGCGCGCCGGCGGACGCGGTGTGCACATCGTGGAATGAGCGCCGGCGCCACGCTCGAGCTCGCCATCCTGATCTCGGGACGCGGCTCCAACATGGAGGCGCTGGCGCGCGCCTGCGCGCGCGGCGCGCTCGCCGCCCGCGTCGCCGTGGTGATCGCCGACCGCGGCGGGGCGGCCGGGCTCGACACGGCGCGCGCACTCGGCATCGAGACCGCCACCGTGGTGTACGCGGGCGAGCGCGCCGCCTTCGAGCGCGAGCTGGCGCAGACCCTCGAGCGCTACCGCCCGGGCGCGGTCGCGCTCGCCGGCTTCATGCGGGTCCTGTCGGCGCAGTTCGTGGCGCCCTATGCGGGTCGGCTGTTCAACATCCACCCCTCGCTCCTGCCGCAATACCGCGGGCT
This sequence comes from Steroidobacteraceae bacterium, assembly GCA_035523985.1. Taxonomy (GTDB): domain Bacteria; phylum Pseudomonadota; class Gammaproteobacteria; order Steroidobacterales; family Steroidobacteraceae; genus 13-2-20CM-66-19. The sequence continues at coordinate 61,258 of DATKPR010000163.1, forward strand.
CGACACCCACCGGCGGGTGCTCGAGGCGGGCGACCCGGTGCACGGCGCGAGCGTGCACTTCGTGACGCCGCAGCTCGATGCGGGGCCGGTGATCCTGCAGTCGCGCGTGCCGGTGCGCCGCGGCGACACCGAGGCGTCGCTCGCCGCGCGGGTGCTCGCGAGCGAGCACGTCATCTATCCGCGCGCGCTCGGCTGGTTCGCCGCCGGGCGTCTCGCCTGGCGCGACGGCGGCGCCTGGCTCGATGGCCGGCCGCTCACCGCGCCGGTGGTGGAGGAGTTTCCGTGATGCCGCGGGTGCGGGCCGCGCCGTCAGCCTGGATCGTGCCGCTGTGCGTGTGCCTGTGCGGCGCGAGCGGCGGCGCGGGCGCCGGGGAGCTGCGCCCCTACGAGGCGAGCTACCGCGGCATCTGGCACGGCATGACCGTCGCGGTGTCCGACCTCACGCTCGAGCAGACCGGCGGCGACACCTGGACCTACCGCTCGAGCAGCTCGCCGCGCGGGCTCGGACGGCTCGCCGCCGGCGTCTTCCCGCCGCGCCAGGTGAGCGTCGTGCGCATCACGCCCACGGGCGTGCAGCCGCTCAGCTACGAGTCCGGCGGGGGACCGAGCTCCAAATCGATCGCGCTCGCCTACGACTGGCAGTCGCACCGGGTGACGGGCACGTACGAGGGGACCGCGGTCGATCTGCCGCTGACTGCCGACGTGCGCGACGACGCCTCGGTGCAGCTGGCTCTCACGGTCGAGCTGCTGGCGGGCCGCACGCCCAGGAGCTTCCGCGTCATCGACAAGGACAGCACCCGGCAGTATGAGTTCGCGCGCGACGGCACGGCCACGCTCGAGACGCCCATGGGCGCGATCGCCACCGTCGTGTACCGCTCGCAGAAGGCAGGCTCGCCGCGCATCACGCGCTTCTGGTGCGCACCCGACCGCGGCTACATCCCCATCAAGGTGGAGCAGACCCGCGGGGATGAGGTGCAGTGGACGCTCGAGATCGAGAGCCTCAGGCGGCCCTGAGCGGCGCGGCGCGGGCGCGCTAGGGACGCGGCGCCCTGAATTGCTTGGCGAGCTTCAGGTCCTGTCCCTGGTAGTGCGAGCCGATCTCGCGGCCGTAGAGGGCGTGCGGCCGCTCGGCCATGCGCTCATAGCGCAGCCAGCCGACCCGCTGACCGTCCTCGAGCACGAAGGGCACCTCGTGGGAGCGCACCTCGAGCACCCCGCGGCTGCTGCCGGCTTTCCTGGTCGCCGGGTCCCAGCCGAAACCGGGATCGAAGAATCCCGCGTAGTGGACCCGGAATTCGCCGGCACGCGTGTCGTAGGGCAGCATTTCCGCGGCGAAATCCGGCGGCACCGCGATCGGCTCCTTGGTCATGAGGATGTAGAACTCGTCGGGGTCGAGAACGAGCGAGGCGCGGCGGTGAAAGCGGATCGGCTCCCAGAAGTCGAGCGGATCGTAGTCGCGCCGGTCGAGGTCGATGCGCCGGGTGTGTTTCTTGGCGCGCCAGCCGATCAGGCACCCGTCCTCGCCCGAGCCGACCAGATCGATCGAGAACGGCAGGTAGCCGGTGCGATCGCTCACTTCCCCGGTGCCGGAGATCTGGCCTTCGCTCAGCAGCTGCCGCCAGTCGTTGGCGGTGACCGGCCGCGGCGCCTCCCCGCGGGTGCGACGGAAGCGCAGCTGATTGAGCCGCGTCCCGGTGCGGGCCACGACGCTGAAGCTGCGCGGCGCCACCTCGAGGTACAGCTGGCCCTCGTAGCCCTCCCCGACCTGATCGAACAGCGTCGCCTCATCGGCGATCAGGCGCGTCAGAATGTCCAGCCGTCCGGTCGAGCTCTTGGGATTGGCGAAGGCCGCCACGTCGCTCTTGAGACGAATCGACTCGAGCAGCGGCACGACGTAGACGCGGCCCTTCTCGAGCACGGCGCCGCTGCGCAGGTCCATCCCGAAGCTGCGAAAGTCGGCGTCCAGCTCGCCCATCTTGTCGAGCACCTTCGCCCCCTGGCCCGGCAGGAAGCTGGCATCGACCGGATAGGCATAGTCGCCGAGGCGCAGGTCGATGCTCGCCGGCTGCACCTGGTCGGCCAGGATGTCGCAGAGGATTCCGGCCGGCGCGATCTGCGCGCTCGCGACCATCTCGCTGATCTTCTGGCACGGCAGGATGCCGGTGTACACCGCGGAGCGCGCCGGCGACTCGGGCACGCTCACGGCCTGCGGGCGACCCGGCTGCATCAGCTCTCCTCCACCACGATCTTCGGGAAGACGCTGCTGCGGTCGCGGGCGCGCTGCGCGAGAGCCGCGGCGGTGCGGCGCGCCATCTCGAGGTAGGCGCGGGCGCGCGGCGAGCCGGGAGCGGCGACCACCGTCGGGCGCCCGCCGTCGGTCTCGGTGCGGATGCTGGCATCGAGCGGCAGCTCGCCGAGGAGGCGCACGCCGTACTGCGCCGCCATGCGTGCCCCTCCCCCGGCGCCGAAGATATGCTCAGTGTGCCCGCAGTTCGAGCACACGTACACGCTCATGTTCTCGACTACGCCGAGCACCGGGACGGACACCTTCTCGAACATCCTGAGGCCCTTGCGGGCGTCGGCGAGCGCGATGTCCTGGGGGGTGGTGACGATCACGGCACCGGCGACCGGCACGCGCTGGGCGAGGGTGAGCTGAATGTCCCCGGTACCGGGCGGCATATCGATGACCAGGTAGTCGAGCGTCCCCCAGTCGGTCTCGCTCAGCAGCTGGCTGAGCGCCTGGGTCACCATCGGACCGCGCCACACCATCGGCTGCTCGGCATCGACCAGGAAGCCGATCGACATGGCCTTCACGCCGTGCGCTTCGAGGGGCATCAGGCGCTTGCCGTCGGGGGTCGAGGGGCGAGCCCCCGCGAGACCGAGCATCAGCGGCTGGCTCGGACCGTAGATGTCCGCATCCAGCACGCCGACGCGGGCGCCCTGGGCCGCCCAGGCGAGCGCCAGATTCACGGCCACCGTGGACTTGCCCACACCCCCCTTGCCGGAGGCGACCGCCACGATGTTGCGCACGTCGCCGAAGGGCTTGAGGCCCCGCTGCACGGCGTGCGCGCCGATGTCCGCTTCGAGCTCGACGGCGAGCGGCGTGCGGATCCCGGCCGCCGCCAGCGCCCCGCCGAGCGCGGCGGCGAGCTCGTCCCGGTAGCCGCCGGTGGGAAAGCCCAGCACGATGCGCGCGGTGTAACCTGCGCCCTCCGCGCGCACCTCGCGGACCGCCCCGACCGAGCCGAGGGTCTCGCCAAGATAGGGATCGACATAGGCGTCGAGCGCGGCGCGCACGGCGGTCACGGGGGCATCGGGGGTCATGTCTGGAAGTCCGGCGGGTCTTGCAGGGGATTGTAGTGGTTGGGCGGGCGGCGCGCATCGCGGCCGGGGCCCGCAGCGTCCCTATGGCATAATTTGAGGCTGCCGCATGAGCTTCTTCACCAACCTGCGCGCCGACCGGCTGATCCACGAGATCCGCACCTCGGCCGACGCGTCGAGCCCCGCCACGCAGAAGGCGGTCGCGGCTCTCAAGCAGGTCGGGCCGGGAGCCATCGAAGCGATCTTTGCGGCGCTCCCGGAGGCCGACAAGGGCGCGACCATGGCGCTGGTCGACGTGCTCACGGCGCTCGTCACACCGAAGACCTTCCCCACGTTCATGCGCGGCCTGATCGAAGGCAGCCCGCGGGTCATCTCGGGCATTTCCTGGGCGCTCAGCGGCAACCACGGCTATCCCGCGCATCTGCTGCTCGATGCGCTCAACACCCAGGGCATCTCCAAGTCGGCCCTGCTGGACGTGATCACCGCGCAGAAGAACCGCTTCACGGTGCGCGAGCTGCTGACCGCCGCCTACGTCCAGGAGCCGAACGAGAAGGCCGCACTGTTCCGCATCATCGGCGAGATCGCCGACAAGAGCTCGCTCCCTGAGCTCATCGGGCGCGTGCAGGGCAAGGATCCGATCGCGCGCGTGCACATCATCAACACCCTGGGACGCTTCAACACGCCCGAGGTGCAGAGCGCGCTGCAGGGATTGCTCAAGGACCCGAACAAGCTGATCCGCGGCGCGGCGCTCTCGGCCATGCAGCGCATGGACGGGCCCATCGATATCGCGCAGGTGTGCGCGCTGCTGCGCGACCCCGAGATCGACGTGCTCAACAAGGCGGTCGACGTCGTCATCAAGGCCAACCACCCCGAGACGATCCGCCACCTGATCCCGGTATTGAAGGACGAGAACGAGAATGCGCGGCGCGCCGCGGTCGAGGTACTGAACGAGGTCGGCGACGCCAAGTCGGTCAAGTTCCTGCTGGAGGCGCTCAAGGACAGCGACTGGTGGGTGCGCAGCCGCGCCGCCGATGCCCTCGGCAAGATCGGCGGCCCGAAGGTGATCGAGGCGGTGCTGCAGCTGGTGCGCGACAAGGACGAGGACATCCGCCGCGCGGCCATCGAGATCCTCAATCAGACCAAGGACGAGCGCGCCGTGGACTCGCTCATCCAGGCCACCCGGGATGCCGACTGGTGGGTGAGCGAGCGCGCCGTGGACGCCCTCGCCGAGATCGGCAGCAAGCGCGCGGTGCCGCGCCTCATGGAGATGCTGCACACCGGCAGCCACGGCAAGGCGGCGCCGATCGTGGTGCGCGCCCTCGGCAAGCTCGGCGACGCGAAGCTGGTGGACGAGCTGCTGCCGCTGGTGGCGCGCCCCGAACGCGAGATCCGCATCGAGGCCATGCAGGCGCTGTCGAAGCTCGCCGACGAGGAGCACGCCGAGCAGGTGCGCGCGCAGCTGCAGGCGCAGGCCGGCTCCCAGGATCAGACCATCTCGCGCATGGCCGCGGCCGCCGTCACCGAGCTCGACAATCGCCTGGCGGGTATCGCCACGCTCGCTTCGGGCGCCCCGACCGGCGCCTCGCTCCCGCCGCCCATGCCGGCGGCGCCGCCGCCGGGCAGCGGCATCCGGCCGGCCCAGGCCTCGGCCCCCGAGCCTACCCGCACGGTGGTGATCAACGATCAGGCGCGGCGCCAGGCGGAAGCGGCGGCCGCCGCCGCCGCGCGCCTCGACATCGGCACGCTCAAGCCCGGCGACATACTCGAGGGCCGCTACAAGTACATCGACCGCATCGGCCGCGGCGCCTTCGGCACCGTGCTGCTCATGGAGGACACGGTGGTCGACGAGCGGCTGATCCTCAAGTTCCTCAACCCGAACGTCTCGGGGGACGAGGAAGTGATGAAGCGCTTCGTCCACGAGCTGCGCTACTCGCGCAAGATCACCCATAAGAACGTCATCCGCATCTACGACTTCCTCTACATCCAGGGCAACTACGCCATCTCGATGGAGTACTTCCCCTCGCACACGCTCGGCAGCGAGGTCGTGAACGAGAAGCCGCTCGAGGTGAAGCGCGCCATGCAGTACGGCATCGATATCTGTACCGGCATGACGGTGGCGCACCAGCAGGGCATCGTGCACCGCGACCTCAAGCCCGCCAACGTGCTCATCAACCAGGAAGGGCTGGTCAAGATCGTGGACTTCGGCGTCGCCGCGGCGCAGCGCGAGGGCGACACGCAGCTCACCAAGACCGGCTACGTCATCGGCTCACCGAAGTACATGGCGCCCGAGCAGATCCTCGGCAAGAAGGTCGACGAGCGCGCCGACATCTACGCCCTCGGCGTCATGCTCTACGAGATGACCACGGGCGTCCCGCCCTACTCCCGCGGCGATCACATGTCGGTCATGTACCAGCACGTACAGGGCAAGGCGCGGGTCCCCCAGGACCTCAATCCCAACCTGCCGCCGGGACTGTCGGATCTGGTGATGAAGGCCATGGCGGTCGACAAGAACAAGCGCTTCCAGACCATGGAGGAGCTGCGCGCCGCGCTCGAGCGGTTCCGTTAACCAGCGCACATTCCGCGCGCGCCCGGGCCGCGCCCTGCCGCCGCGCCGGGCGCCTTGTAAAAGTTCGTGCGTTACGTCAAATTTCCGGCCTCAAGCTGTTGATCCTGAAGCCCCCACGGGCTAAACAGGGAAAGCAGACAGGAGTTTCCTGGCCGGAGTGGTCGCGTGGCGCGTATAGATGCGTTCCTCAAGCTCGGCACGCAGCAGGGCTGTTCCGACGTGCACCTTGCGGTCGGCGTGCCGCCGATGCTGCGCATGCACGGCGACCTGCTGCCGATCAAGTTCCGCGACCTGCGCCCCGGGGAGCTCGAGGGCTACATCGGCGAGATCCTGAGCAACTCCCAGAACGAGCACTTCGCCCGGGGCAACGATCTCGATTTCTCCTACGTCTCTTCCGAGGGCGGGCGCTTTCGCGTCAACGTCTACCGCAAGGACACCGGCATCGGCGCCACCTTCCGCTCCATCCCCTCGACCGTGCCGACGCTCGAGAGCCTGCAGCTGCCGGCGATCGTCACCCGGCTGTGCGACTTCCACCAGGGCATGGTGCTGGTCACCGGCTCCACCGGCACCGGCAAGTCGACCACGCTCGCGGCGATGATCAACCACCTGAACGCCACCCGTAAGCTCAACATCATCAGCCTCGAGGATCCGATCGAGTTCGTGCACTCGAGCAAGCAGAGCCAGGTGATTCAGCGCGAGCTCGGCACGCACATCCCGAGCTTCGCCGAAGGGGTGCGCGCGGCGATGCGCGAGGACCCGGACGTCATCCTGGTCGGCGAGCTGCGCGACGCCGAGACGATCTCCATGGCGATGACTGCGGCCGAGACCGGACACCTGGTGCTCGGCACGCTCCATACCACCGGCGCGGTCAAGACCATCGACCGCATCATCGATGCGCTGCCGGTCGAGGAGCGCGAGCAGACCAAGAGCTTCCTGGCGCAGAGCCTGCTCGCGGTCGTCACGCAGGTGCTGGTGAAGACCGCCGACGGACATGGCCGCCGCGCCGTATGCGAGATCCTCATGATGACCAAGGCGATCGCCAAGCTCATCCAGACCGAGCAGACGCATCAGATTCCGAGCCAGCTGCAGATGGGGCGCGACCTCGGCATGCAGCTGCTCGACCAGGCGCTGCTCGCGGCCATCACGGCGCGCACCATCGATCCCGACGACGCCTACAACTACGCCACCGAGAAGCGCAACTTCCAGAAGTTCGTCACCGACACGACCATGCTGCCGAAGCTCGACAGCGCGCCGCCGGCGGCGGCCTCGGGCTGAGAGCCGCGCATGGCGCAGATCGACGCATACCTCAAGGAGATCCTGGAGAAGCGCGGCTCGGACCTGCACTTCCTCGCCGGCGATCCGCCGCGGGTGCGCGTGTACGGCGACCTGACGCCGCTCAGGGCGGAAAAGCTCGGCGTCGAGTTCGTCAAGGCGGCGCTCTACGAGATCATGCCGAAGACGGCGGTCGAGCGCTTCGAGAAGAAGGACGGCGCCGACTTCGCCTACAGCCTCGAGGGCCAGGGCCGCTTTCGCGTGAACGTCATGCGGCATCTGAACGGCATGGGCGCCGTGTTCCGCGCCATCCCCTCCAAGGCGCTCACGCTCGATGAGCTGAAGCTGCCGGAAGCGGTGCGCGGCCTGTGCCGGCAGAACAGCGGCCTGATCCTCGTGACCGGCAAGACCGGCTCGGGAAAATCGACGACGCTGGCGGCCATGATCGACGACATCAACACGCGCGTGAAGGGCCACATCCTCACGGTCGAGGACCCGATCGAGTTCGTGCACGAGAGGAAGAACTGCCTCATCAGTCAGCGCGAGATCGGCGTGCACAGCCCGAGCTTCGCCGCCGCGGTGCACTCGGCGCTGCGCGAGGATCCGGACGTGGTGCTGGTCGGCGAGTTGCGCGACCTCGAGACCATGAGCATCGCGGTGACGGCCGCCGAGATGGGCATTCTCGTCATGGGAACTCTGCACACCAACGGCGCCGCGCCCACCGTCGACCGCATCATCAACGTGTTTCCCTCCGACAAGCAGTCGCACGTACGCACCATGCTGTCCACCTCGCTGCGCGGCGTGGTATCGCAGCAGCTGCTGCAGCGCGCCGATAAACAGGGCCGCGTCGCGGCGCTCGAGATCCTGGTGAACACCCCGGCCGCCGCCAACCTCATCCGCCAGGGCAAGCTCGACCAGCTCGACAACGCCATGCAGACCGGCGGGCAGTTCGGCATGCGCACCATGGACTCGGCCATCCAACAGCTGCTCGACTCGCGGCAGATCACCGGCAAAGAGGCCTACAAGAAGGCCATCAACAAGGCCAAGTTCGAGGAATTCCGCGAGGCCGGCTGAAGTGCGGCTCCTCGGCCGCGTGCCGGGACGCTAGACTAGGCGGATGACCCGGCGCATCTTCGTCACCACCGCGCTCCCCTACGCCAACGGGCCGTTCCACATCGGCCACATCATGGAATACATCCAGGCGGACGTCTGGGTGCGCTTCCAGCGCCTGCAGGGCCACCAGGTGCATTTCGTATGCGCCGACGACGCGCACGGCGCCCCCATCATGCTCAAGGCCGAGAGCGAGGGCGTCACGCCGCAACAGCTGGTGGCGCGCATCGCCGCCGGGCGGCCGCGCTACCTCACGGGCTTTCTCTTAAGCTTCGATCACTGGCATTCGACCGACTCGCCGGAGAACACCCGCCTGTCGCAGGACGTCTACGCGCGCCTCAAGGCCGCGGGCCTCGTCTACCAGAAGGACATCGAGCAGTTCTTCGACCCGGTGAAGGGCATGTTCCTGCCCGACCGCTACATCAAGGGCGAGTGCCCCAACTGTCACTCGCCGGACCAGTTCGGGGACGCCTGCGAGGTATGCGGCACCGTGTACGCGCCCACGGAGCTCCTCAACCCCTACTCGACCCTTTCGGGGGCGAAGCCGGTACTGAGGAGCTCGGAGCACTTTTTCTTCCGGCTCTCGGACCCGAAGTGCGTGGCGTTCCTCGAGTCGTGGCTCGCCGCCCCCGGCCGCCTGCAGCCCCAGGTCACCAACAAGGCCCACGAGTGGCTCTCGGGGCGCGGCGACCGCACCTTGAGTGACTGGGACATCTCGCGCGATGCCCCCTATTTCGGCATCCCGATCCCCGATGCGCCCGGCAAGTACTTCTACGTGTGGCTGGATGCGCCGATCGGCTACCTCGCCTCGCTCCAGAGCTACTTCACCAGCGGCAAGGCCCGGGCCAACGGCGAGCCGCGCGGCTTCGAGGAATTCCTGGCCGCGCCCGACACCGAGCAGATCCACTTCATCGGCAAGGACATCATCTACTTCCATACGCTGTTCTGGCCGGCGATGCTGCGCTTCGCGGGCCCGCCCTACAAAGTGCCGAATCACGTGTGGGTACACGGCTTCATCACCGTGTCCGGGGAAAAGATGTCGAAGTCGCGCGGCACGGGGATCAGCCCGCTGCGCTACCTCGACATCGGCATGAACGCCGAGTGGCTGCGCTACTACATCGCCGCCAAGCTCAACGCCAGCGTCGAGGACCTCGACTTCAACCCGGAGGATTTCCTGGCGCGCGTCAACAGCGACCTCATCGGCAAGTACGTGAACATCGCGAGCCGGGCCGCCAATTTCATCACCCGGCATTTCGGCGGCGCGCTGCGTTACGCCGGCGACACCGGGGAGCTCACGGCGCGCGCCGCGGCGCAGGCGGCGGCGGTGGCCGAGAGCTACGAGGCGCGCGAGTACGGCAAGGCCATGCGCGACATCATGGGAGCGGCCGACCAGATCAATCAGGAGTTCGACGCACGCCAGCCCTGGGTACTGGCACGCGACCCGGCGCGCGCCGCGGAGCTGCAGGACGTGTGCTCGCGGGCGCTCGCCGGCTTCAAGCTCCTCTCCGTGCTGCTCGCGCCGGTGCTGCCGCAGGTGGCGGCGCGCGTCGCGCAGCAGCTCTTCGGGCTCGAGCGGCCGTTCCGCTGGAGCGACGCCGCGGTGCTGCCCGAGCGCATCAACCCCTACCAGCACCTCATGACGCGCGTCGAGGCGCGCCAGCTCGATGCGCTGTTCGAGAGCGAGGCGGCCACGCCCGCAGGGGCGAAGGCCGCGGCGGCCGGCGCAGCGCCCGCCCGGCCCAACGCGGCCGGCGCGGCGGCGACGAGCACCGCCGAGCCCGCCACGGTCTCCATCGACGAGTTCCGGCGCATCGACCTGCGCGTGGCGCGGATCGTGCGTGCCGAGACGATCGAGGGCTCCGACAAGCTGCTGAAACTCACTCTCGATCTGGGCGCGGGGCAGCGCACCGTGTTCGCGGGCATCAAGTCCGCCTACGACCCGGCCGCGCTCGAGGGCCGCCTCACCGTGGTGGTCGCCAATCTCGCCCCGCGCAAGATGAAGTTCGGCGTCTCTGAAGGCATGGTGCTGGCGGCGAGCGGCGCGAGCCCGGGGCTCTACCTGCTCGCCCCGGACAGCGGTGCAACGCCCGGCATGAAGGTCAGCTGACGCGCATGGCGAGCGCGCACGACATCGACGCGCTGCTGCCGCAGACCCAGTGCACGCGCTGCGGCTACGGCGGCTGCCGCCCCTATGCCGAGGCGATCGCCGCAGGCGCGGCCGCGATCAACCAGTGTCCACCCGGGGGCGCGGCCACCATCGGCGCGCTCGCGGCGCTCCTCGGGCGCTCGCCGCTGCCGCTCAACCCGGCCAACGGCGCAGAGGGCCCCGGGCTCGTGGCGCAGATCGACGAGGAGACCTGCATCGGCTGCGCGCGCTGCCTGCCGCCGTGCCCCGTGGATGCGATCGTCGGTGCGCAGCGACGCATGCATACCGTGCTGCTGGCGCTGTGCACCGGCTGCGAGCTGTGCGTCGCGCCCTGCCCGGTCGATTGCATCGCGATGGTGCCGCGCGCGAGCCTCGCCGCAGCGCCGCCCGCCCCCACCGCCAGCGACAACCGCGGGCGTTTCGCGGCCCATGAGGCGCGCCGCGCCCGGCGCGCCGCCGAGCGCGCCGCGCTCCTCAGCGCGCGCAAGCAGGCGGTACAGTAGCCCCATGCGTCCCGCGACCCGCGCCGCCATCTATCGCCGCCTGCGCGCCGCCAACCCGGCGCCGACGACCGAGCTGCTGCACAGTACGCCGTTCGAGCTGCTGGTGGCTGTCATGCTGTCCGCACACACCACCGACAAGAGCGTCAACGCCGCCACGCGCAAGCTCTTTGCGGTCGCCAACACCCCGGCGGCCATCGCGGCGCTCGGCGTCGAAGGCGTCAAGCCCTACATCCGCACCGTCGGCCTCTACAACACCAAGGCGGCGAACCTCGTGGCGCTCGCCCGGCAGATCCTCGAGCAGCACGGCGGCCAGGTGCCCGGCGAGCGCGCGGCGCTCGAAGCGCTGCCGGGCGTCGGCAGGAAGACCGCGAGCATCATTCTCAACATGGTGTTCGGGCAGCCGGAGATCGCCGTGGACACGCATATCTTCCGCGTGGCCAATCGCACCGGCCTCGCCCCGGGCAAGACCCCGCGCGCGGTCGAGGATGGCCTGGTCGCGGGCACGCCGCCCGAGTTCCGCAGGAACGCGCACCACTGGCTGATCCTGCACGGCCGCTACGTATGCACCGCGCGTGCGCCGAAGTGTCCGACCTGCATCATCCGCGATCTGTGCGAATACCGGCACAAGACGCCGGCGCCGAAGGCGCAGCGTCGCGGCGTGAGCGCCGCGATCCGCCGCGGCGGCGCCCGCAAGGCCACCGCCCGGACGGCGCCGGGGAGAAGGGGCACATGATACGAGTCTGGCTCGCGTTGCTCGCCATGGCCGCCTGCGCCCGCCCCGCGCTCGCCGACGAACCGCCGTCCGCCTGCGCCGACGCGCTCGAGCAGGTCGCGGCGCTCGAGACGCAGCTGCCCGTCTACAAGCTCGTGGCGCCCGACTCCCGGCTGTATCTCGAGGATGCGGACCGCCCGGCGGAGCTCGCGCGCGTGCGGCAGCTCGTCGCGACCTCCTGCAGCAGCGACGCGGCGGCCCGGGCCGGCGCGCAGGCCGAGGCGCGGCGTCTGCACCAGGGACGCTCCCCGGAGTGTGCGTTCGAGCGCGACCGGCTCGCCGACATGGAAAAGCCCGATTCGCGCACCGACCGCGACGACATCGCCCGACAGCGCAAGCGCGTCGCGAGCCGCTGTCCCACCGTCCCGATGGCCGGCGTCTGGCTGGTCGCGGAGCGGCCGACGCCCCAATAGGACCGCGCGCCGCCTCTCCTCCTAATCGATTAGTTGACAGGCCGCCGCGCGCGAGTACTATCTCCTAATAACTTAGGGGATAGTCCGGCATGGCGAAGACACTGACCGACCGCGAGTCCGACATCATGCAGGTACTCTGGGACCGGGGCGCCTGCCGCGTCAGCGACGTGCGCCGCCATCTCAAGGATCCCCTGGCGCACAACACCGTCCTGACGATGCTCGGCATCCTCGAGGAGAAAGGCTTCGTGCGGCGCGAGGCCGACGGACGCGGCCATCGCTACTTCGCGCTGGTGGCGGAGAAGGCCGCGCGCCAGAGCGCCGTGCGCCATCTGGTGAGCAAGCTCTTCCGCGGCTCTTCCGAGCTGCTGTTCACCCACCTGGTCTCGGAGCAGCGGCTTTCCCCCGCCCAGGTGCGACGCCTGCGGGAGCTGCTGCGGGAAGCGGGCGAGGAGGACCCTTCCTGATGCTCTCGTGGGTCGCCTACCTGCTGCTGGTCTCGGCAATCCTCAGCATCGCCGGACTCGCTCTCGAGCGGGCGCTCCGGCCCCACGGGCGCGCGACGCGCGGGGTATGGCTCGGCGTGCTGTGCGCATCCCTCGTGCTCCCGGCCGTGCTCGCGTCGGCGGCGCGTGCGGTTCCCGGCGCCGGTGCCGCGGGCCGACCCTGGTACGCGGCGGCCGTGCCGGCGGGTGCGGACGTGGCGAGCGGGTCGGCGGGAAAGTCCCGGCCACTGCCCGCAGAGCCAGCGGGCTCCGCGGCGCCCGATCCCGACACTCTCATCGCCGTGCTGTGGCTCGCAAGCTCTGGCATCGCCGCGCTGGTGGTGCTTGCCGGATGCGAGATCGGGCGGCGGCGGCGGCGCGCCTGGCGACGAACCTCGGTCGGCGGCACCCCGCTGCTCGTCGCCCGCGATGCCGGTCCCGCGACCGTGGGACTGCTCGATCCGCAGATCGTCGTGCCCGAGTGGCTGCTCGCCGCCGCGCCGGAGACGCTGCATCTGGTCATCGCACACGAGCGCAGCCACGTCGAGGCGCGCGATCCACGTCTGCTGGCGCTCGGCTTCGCGATCGCGGTCCTCATGCCGTGGAACGTACTCGTGTGGTGGCAGGTGCACCGTTTGCGTCTCGCCATCGAGGTGGACTGCGATCGGCGCGTACT
>DATKPR010000164.1:0-4819 GCA_035523985.1 Steroidobacteraceae bacterium
CTCGATGGGGCTTGCCACATCGACCGGACCCAGGTCTTTCGCCTGTGACAGCAGCGAGCGCGGCGCAGCCGCACTCGCGGCGGCGGCACACAGGCACGCAGCCAGCAACATTGCGACTCTGGCAAATGTCTTCATGGATTCCCCTTGCGATTGTTGGCGTTGTGCATGGGCGTCCCTGCTGCAGAGACTTCGCGCATCATCCCCGTATGCGCAATTTTTCTTGACCCGGAACGTACGCTCCCCGGGGAGTTGAAGTCAACAACGATCCGGCCGCGCCGGCGTTCCCTCGAGTCGCGCGGTGCTGCGTTATGTTAACGGTGCTGCAATGAACGCCGGCTACGATCGCCGCGTAGCGTCGGTGGCGGCCGCGGATCTCAGGCGCCCGGCTTGATGGCAGCGGCGGTCACACGGTTGCGGCCGTCGTTCTTGCTGCGGTAGAGCGCCGCATCCGCGATCTTGAGGATGCGCTCGGCGAGACGCGCCTCGCCGAGCGGCACCTTGTCGAGCCCGCACAGGCCGAAGCTCGCCGTCACCTGCAGCGGCTTGCCGGCAGCCTTGAACGCGGCGCCCGCCACCCCGGCCCGCAGCTTGCGCGCGACCGCCAGCGCCGCCGCGTAGGAAGTCTCCGGCATCACGATGGCGAATTCCTCGCCGCCGATGCGCGCCACCCAGTCGATGCCCTTGCGCAGCTGCCGCTGCATCCGTGGCCCGAACTGCCTGAGGATGTCGTCCCCGCCGGCGTGGCCGAGCGTATCGTTGATCTTCTTGAAGTTGTCGATGTCACACAGGATGAGCGCGAGCGAGCGGCCGTAGCGCGCGGCGCGCTCCACCTCGCGCGGGAAGTGCTTGCCGAAGAAGCGCCGGCTGGCGACGCGCGTCAGATCATCGGTCGCCGAGAGCTTGCGGTTCTCGGCAAGCGTGATGCGCAGCGCCGCCTCGAGCTCCGCGATGCGCTTGGCGGCGCCCACCCGCGCCTCGAACTCGCGCTCCGACACGCGCCGGCCGACGCAGTCGTCGGCGCCGGCGGTGAGCCCGGCCTCGCGCTCGACCGAGTCGTCGAGCTCGGAGACATAAAGAATATAGGGGGCGCGCTGCACCGCACGCGCGCGCAGCTGGCGCACGAGCTCGAGGTTGTCGGTGAGCACCACCGGGCGAAACTCCGCCTCGAAGCGCCGCAGCGCCTCGGCCGGGGTCTCGAGGAGCTCGAAGTCGAGCATGTCGGGCCGCACCCGCTGCTCCATGAAGATGCGCATCGGCGCCTCCTCGAACATGAGCAGCGCCTTCGGCGGCGGCAGCACCCGCACCATCACCGCCACGGTGGCGGTGGTGCCTTCCTCCGTGGTCGGCGGCTTCTGTGCCCGCCTCTCCAGCACCCGCTGAATGACCGTGGTATGACCGCCGGCCGGCATGCGTCCCCCTTCCCCTGGCCCCGACTCCCGCTGCCCCGGGAGATTACCGGCAGCGGCCCGGGAAGACTATGCGCGCCGTCCCGCTAGGGCGTCTGGCCGCGCTGCGCCACGCGCGCGCGCAGCCCCGCGAGTACTGCCGGCAGGTCGCGGCGCAGCGAGCGCTCGACGAGGAACTGCGGCACCCAGAATCCCGGCTCCAGGGTCATCTCGTACCCGACCACGGTGCCCGACCCGTCGGCCGTCGCCTCGAGCATCCAGGTCCCCTGCTCCTGCCTGAGGTCGCCGCTGACGCGGTGGAAGTCGATGCGGCGCGGCCGGTCATAGTCCGCCCTGAGCACGGTCACGACCGTCGGCAGGTACCAGGCGTAGCGGATCTCCTGCTCGATGTCCTCCCAGGCTCCGTCGGCGGCCCCCGCCACGCGGCGGCAGCGCTTCAGTCCCGGCACGAAGAGCAGCATCTGCCGGCAATCGGTCAGGACGCGCCAGATCGCCTCGGGCCGCGCGCGGATCAGCACTGCGGCGCGCGCCCGCCCGCGCGGCCGCTCGGGATCGACCGCGGTGGGGGTCTCGACGACGATCTCGCCCGCCATGAGGCGCCGCTGCACCTGCGGACTCGCGGCCCAGCCGCTCTCCTCAGCCAGGGCGCGCGCGGGGGGCGGCAGCACGGTCGGCGACAGGACCAGTGCGATCAGCGCAAGACTCCCGCAACGGTGGCTCATGGGACGGTGGCTCGACGCACAGCGCGTCAGTGCGCTGCCCGTGAGTAGGCTCCCGGCCCGCGCGCGTTCATTCGGCGAGCACTTGCGAGAGCTCCCCGCGCGTCTCCTCGATATGGGCGCGGGCGAGGCGCTGCGCCTGGCGTACCCGCCCCGCGGCCCAGGCTGCGCACAACGCCGCGTGCTCCCGGTTGGCCCGCCGCACGCGCCCGGGACCGAGCAGGTGGAAGCGCACGTAGCGTTGCGCGAGCGTGTGCAGGCGATAGAGCATCTCGGCGGCCACGGGCTGGCGCTGCGGCACGATGAGGGAGAGGTGAAACTCGCAGTTGCGGTCGCCCGCCGAGCGCAGATCCCCCGCAACCAGGGCGGCGCTCAGGGCCGCGAGCGCCGCCCGGGCCTGCTCGCGGTCGGCGTCGCTCGCCGCACGGGCGCCGAGCGCCACCGCCGCGGGCTCGATGGCGAGGCGCAGCCTGAAGACCTCCTGCGCCTCGTGCCGCGAGAGGGCGCGCACCTGGAAGCCGCGATGCACGTACACGTCGACCAGCCCCTCCGAGCGCAGCTGCACCAGCGCCTCGCGCACCGGAATCTTGCTGGTGCCGTATTCGGCGGCGATGCTGTCCTGGCGCAGCGCCGAGCCCGGCGGGTAGACGCCGCTCAGGATCTTGGCGCGGATGCGCGCGGCGAGCTGCGCGGTCACGCCGCGCGCGAGCGGCGCCTCGTGCACCGCGCTCACCGGCGGATCCCGTAGCAGAAGGGATCGCGCTCATCGAGCAGCAGCGTGGCCTCGGCGTTCACCCAGGCGCTGCCGCGGATGGTCGGCACGATGCGCTCGCCGCTCCTCACGTAGCTGGCGCGGAAGGCGCTGCCGATGATGCTCTCCTGCACCCACGGCGCGCCCGCGGCGAGCTTGCCGTCGGCGGCGAGACAGGCGAGCTTGGCGCTCGTGCCGGTGCCGCACGGCGAGCGGTCGTAGGCTGCGCCCGGACAGAGCACGAAATTACGCGCGTTCGAGCCCGGCAGCTGCGCGGGACCGACGAGCTCGACGTGGTCGACTTCGGGGTGGCCCTGCGCATTCAGCGCGCTGCGTACCCGCGCGCAGTAGTCGGTGAGCGCGCTCACGTTGGCGAGGCTGAGCTCCTGGCCGTGGGACTCGACGAGGAAGAACCAGTTGCCGCCCCAGGCGATGTCGCCCGTCACCGCGCCGATGCCCGGCACCTCGACCCGCAGGGCGCGCACCGCGCGGTGGCTCGGCACATTGGTGACCGAGACCGAGGAGTCCTCGTGCAGCGTCGCGGTGACGACGCCGACCGGCGTCTCGATGCGGTGCACGCCGGGCACGATCCGGCCGAGGTAACGCAGCGTGACCGCGAGCCCGATGGTCCCGTGACCGCACATGCCGAGGTAGCCGGCATTGTTGAAGTAGATGACGCCCGCCGCGCAGGTGGAATCGACGGGCGGCACCAGCCAGGCGCCGACGAGTGCATCCGAGCCGCGCGGCTCGTTGACCACCGCGGAGCGGTACGCGTCGTAGCGGTCGCGCAGCAGCGCCAGGCGCTCCGCGAGCGGCCCAGCGCCGAGGTCCGGGCCGCCTTCCACCACCACCCGTGTCGGCTCGCCGCCGGTGTGCGAGTCGACGATGCGGATGCGGTTCATGCCGGCCGCGTGGCGCGCGCCCTCTCGACCAGTGCGCTGACCTCGCTGCGGCGTGCGCCCGCGAGCGGCAGGCGCGGCGGCCGCACCCGCTCGGAGCCGCGCCCGAGCAGCTGCTCCGCCAGCTTGATCGACTGCACCAGGTCGTGCTCGGCGTCGAGGTGCAGCAGCGGCATGAACCAGCGGTAGATGCGGCGCGCACGCTCGAGATCCCCGGCCTGGAGCGCCGCGAACAGGGCGAGCGACTCCTTGGGGAACACGTTGGTGAGCCCCGACACCCAGCCGCGCGCGCCGAGCGTCACCGCCTCGAAGACCACGTCGTCGAGCCCGGCGAACAGCACGAAGCGCTCGCCGCAGGCGTTGGCGAGGTCGGTGAAGCGGCGCGGGTCGGGCGCGGATTCCTTGATGGCGACGATGTTGGGAACTTCGGCGAGGCGCGCGAGCGTCGGCAGCTCGATGTTGACGCGGTACGACGGCGGGTTGTTGTAGAGCATGATCGGCAGGCCGGTCGCCGCCGCCACGGTGCGGAAGTGGTGCTCGAGCTCGGCGGCGGTCGGCACGTACACCATGCCCGGCAGCACCATGAAGCCGCTCGCGCCGAGGCGCTCGGCGTCGCGCACGAAGGCGACCGCGCTCGCGGTGGTGAACTCCGACACTCCGGCGATCACCGGCACGCGTCCCTCGCTCACCTCGACCGCGGCGCGCACCACCTGGCGCTTCTCCGCGGCGGACAGCGAGTTGCCCTCGCCGACGGTGCCGATGAGCACGAGCCCGTGCACTCCGTCGCGCAGCAGCGCCGCCTGCACCCGCTGCGTGGCGGGCAGATCGAGCTCGAGCGCGGAGTCGAACTGGGTGGTGGCCGCCGGGAACACCCCGGTCCAGTCGCATTTGAGGTGGGCCGTCATGCGGGGGATCGTATACGATCTACGAACGGCCGCTCAAGGCGAGGTGTCCCGTGCCGCTCACGCCATTTCACGTTGCCCTGCAGGTACGCGACCTCGCCGAGGCGCGCCGCTTCTACGGCGGCGTGCTCGGCTGCCCCGA